>NZ_CP133148.1:2727500-3055000 GCF_036488675.1 Sinorhizobium chiapasense | reverse complement strand
GGCTAAAGCCATGCACCGAAGCTGAGGATTTGATCGCAAGATCAAGTGGTAGCGGAGCGTTCCGTAAGCCTGTGAAGGGATACCCGTGAGGGGTCCTGGAGGTATCGGAAGTGCGAATGTTGACATGAGTAACGATAAAGAGGGTGAGAGACCCTCTCGCCGAAAGACCAAGGGTTCCTGCTTAAAGTTAATCTGAGCAGGGTTAGCCGGCCCCTAAGACGAGGCGGACACGCGTAGTCGATGGGAACCACGTTAATATTCGTGGGCCTGGTGGTAGTGACGGATCGCTTAACTTGTCTGGACTTATTGGATTGTCCAGGCCTGGACGCGGTCCCGGGAAATAGCTCCACCTTATAGACCGTACCCGAAACCGACACAGGTGGTCAGGTAGAGTATACCAAGGCGCTTGAGAGAACTGCGTTGAAGGAACTCGGCAAATTGCACGCGTAACTTCGGAAGAAGCGTGACCTCATTGTGGGCAACCATGATGGGGTGGCACAGACCAGGGGGTAGCGACTGTTTATCAAAAACACAGGGCTCTGCGAAGTCGCAAGACGACGTATAGGGTCTGACGCCTGCCCGGTGCTGGAAGGTTAAGAGGAGGGGTGCAAGCTCTGAATCGAAGCCCCAGTAAACGGCGGCCGTAACTATAACGGTCCTAAGGTAGCGAAATTCCTTGTCGGGTAAGTTCCGACCTGCACGAATGGCGTAACGACTTCCCCGCTGTCTCCAACGCAGACTCAGTGAAATTGAATTCCCCGTGAAGATGCGGGGTTCCTGCGGTCAGACGGAAAGACCCCGTGCACCTTTACTATAGCTTTACACTGGCATTCGTGTCGGCATGTGTAGGATAGGTGGTAGGCTTTGAAGCAGGGACGCCAGTTCTTGTGGAGCCATCCTTGAAATACCACCCTTATCGTCATGGATGTCTAACCGCGGTCCGTCATCCGGATCCGGGACAGTGTATGGTGGGTAGTTTGACTGGGGCGGTCGCCTCCGAAAGAGTAACGGAGGCGCGCGATGGTGGGCTCAGAGCGGTCGGAAATCGCTCGTCGAGTGCAATGGCATAAGCCCGCCTGACTGCGAGACTGACAAGTCGAGCAGAGACGAAAGTCGGTCATAGTGATCCGGTGGTCCCGCGTGGAAGGGCCATCGCTCAACGGATAAAAGGTACGCCGGGGATAACAGGCTGATGACCCCCAAGAGTCCATATCGACGGGGTTGTTTGGCACCTCGATGTCGGCTCATCGCATCCTGGGGCTGGAGCAGGTCCCAAGGGTTTGGCTGTTCGCCAATTAAAGCGGTACGTGAGCTGGGTTCAGAACGTCGTGAGACAGTTCGGTCCCTATCTGCCGTGGGTGTAGGAATATTGACAGGATCTGTCCCTAGTACGAGAGGACCGGGATGGACATATCTCTGGTGGACCTGTTGTCCTGCCAAGGGCATAGCAGGGTAGCTATATATGGAAGGGATAACCGCTGAAGGCATCTAAGCGGGAAACCCACCTGAAAACGAGTATTCCCTTGAGAACCGTGGAAGACGACCACGTTGATAGGCCGGGTGTGGAAGTGCGGCAACGCATGAAGCTTACCGGTACTAATCGTTCGATCGGCTTGATCGTTCCCATTGCTCATGCTCATCGAAGATGAGCTTTTTGTCCTCACGCTGTCGGCCTTCGGCCTTCGCTGCGGACGGCGCGCGCCAAAAGGCGCGACGCGCTCTGCGCTTGCGGCCTTCGGCCGAAGGCACAGACAAAGACGTGTTCAAAACGAAGTGAAAACTTCACCAGCTTCTCGATTAAAGTTTGCTCCCCGTCGGGGAGCAAATGCTTGCGCTTTGCCGACCTGGTGGTTCTGGCGGGGTGGCTGCACCCGTTCCCATTCCGAACACGGCCGTGAAACGCCCCAGCGCCGATGGTACTTCGTCTTAAGACGCGGGAGAGTAGGTCGCTGCCAGGTCTGCAAAACGCAAGATTAAACCAAACAAACATCTTCTCGCACATACGCCGGCAACCGGCATAACAACACCGAACCAATACCCAGGATAACGCGGGGTGGAGCAGCCCGGTAGCTCGTCAGGCTCATAACCTGAAGGCCGCAGGTTCAAATCCTGCCCCCGCAACCAATTCCTAAAAAGGCTGCCACACAAGTCGTCTCTCAGAGACGCTCCTCCACATAAGTGTCGAGGAGCTTTTGTTTTTTGGCCTCCGTGTCCAACTCCCCCAGCCCTGAACAGCTCTTCCAACCCGGTGTGATACGACCTTCCGACTTCTATATCTGGCAAAAGCGGTCGTGAGGCTGGCGCAATAAGGAGCTCCCGATGTGATTGTTTCACAGTAAGCGGTGCATTGACCGTAAGCGGTGCATTGACCCCGTCTGGCGATAGCGGTGGATCGGGTTTATTCGTGTGAGCTCAGGGAATGAGCTTGGTATGAATTGCTATGTCTGAACCTATGTCCGAACATAGAACGTTCCATATGATCGAAGCCGTTGCGGGTCGCCTGGAGGGCGCGCCGCGAGAGGTTCGACGTTGGTCAAATGAGTTGAAGGCTCAGGCGGTAGCCGAAAGCATGGAGCCAGGTGCGAGCGTTTCTGCGATAGCGAGGCGCATAGGGATCGACCCATCGCAATTGTTCACGTGGCGGCGCAATGCCCGACTGAAAGCGGAGGCTGTTGTTGATACGGCTCGGGGCGAAAGCTCCACCGCGGACATCATGATCGGCGACGCTGTGATCCGGGTGAATGTCGCGATCGACGAGCCACATCTCGTCAGGCTGATCCGCGCGGTACGCTCTGCATGATACCGGCTGGTACGAAGGTGTTCTTGGCCAGTCATCCCGTTGACTTCCGCAAAGGTCCAGACAGTCTTTTGGCGCTGGTGCGTGATGCTGGAAGTGATCCCTTCAATGGCTCGCTCTACGTTTTCCGCGCCAAAAGAGCAGACAGAATAAAGATCGCCTGGTGGGATGGCTCAGGCGTCTGCCTATATTCGAAGCGGCTCGAAAAAAATCAGTTCGTCTGGCCGAAGATCGGACCGGCCCGCGTGCAGCTCAATCACGCGCAACTGCTTGCACTCGTTGACGGCATGGACTGGAAACGGGTCCGCTCGGCTACGGTGAAACGACCGGAATTTGTTGGGTAAAAGCCCTGCGGCAGAGTGAATCAGGCGGCTGAAACTGAGGGTAAATCTCGCCGAAACATGCTCTACATAAGGGCATGAAACCAGCCGATCTCGAGCTTCCTGATGACGTTGATGCGCTGAAAGCCATGGTCATGGCGATGGCAGCAAAGGCTGCGCGCGCCGATGTTCTGGAAGACGAAGTCGCTGATCTGAAGGCCCGCAATACGGACGCGGACGAACAGATCGCCAAGTTGAAGCTGATCCTCAAAGCTTTCAATCGATACAGGTATGGCCGCCGTTCGGAAAAGCAGGGCAAGTCCATCGAGGCAGACCTGGACGAACAGGGCGCGTTTGTCTTCGAAGAAATCGACATTGGCATTGCCGCGATTGAGGCGCTGGTTTCCAAGGGCCGCAATCCAGGCGCTGCAAAGCGTGCGCCGCGCCCGCGCAAGGGCTTCCCGCCGCACCTGGAGCGGGTCCATGTAGTCATCGAGCCGGACGAACTGCCCGAACACGCTGGCAAACAGAAGGTCCTGATCGGGGAAGATACCTCCGAGCGGCTTGATGTCATTCCGCCGAAGTTCCGGGTGATCGTCACCCATCGCCCGAAGTATGCCTTCAAGAACGAAGACGGCGTCATCCAGGCCTCAGCCCCGGCGCATATCGTCGAAAGCGGCATTCCGACGGAAGCGCTGCTCGCCTATATCGCGGTCTCCAAATATGGCGACGGGTTGCCGCTCTATCGACAGGAGGCGATCTTCCTGCGCGACCATGTCGAGGTCGAGCGCGGTATCATGGCGCGGTGGATGGGTAAGCTCGGGTTCGAACTCGAGATCCTCGCGGACTACACCTTCAGCCAGATCAAACGAGGTGAACGAATATTCGCCGACGAGACGACATTACCGACACTTGTTCCCGGATCGGGGTCGGCAAAGACAGCGTATTTATGGGCGTACGCGCGGGACGATCGACCGTTCGGCGGCAGTGGTCCGCCGATGGTGGCCTATCGTTTTGAAGACAGTCGATCCGGCGATTGTGTCGCGCGGCATCTCGAAGGCTATCGCGGTATCCTGCAAATCGACGGATACACTGCCTATAACCGTGTTGCCCGCCCCGACCGCGGAAACGACGGCGCTCTATTGGCAGGATGCTGGGCGCATGGTCGCCGTCGGTTTTACGAACTGCACGCGAACGACAGTTCCAAGGTGGCAACGGCGACAATCGAAAAGATGGGCGCACTTTGGTCGATTGAGGAAAAGGTGCGCGGACAAAGCCCCGATGTTCGCGCAGCCGCCCGCCAGGAGGCCTCCGCTGCAGTCGTTGCCGATCTCTACAAACTCTGGCAGGACACGCTGCCCCGCATCTCTGGAAAATCAAAGCTCGCCGAAGCCATTCGCTATGCCCTTCATCGACGGGAAGCCTTCGAACAGTTCCTCCATGACGGGCGCATCGAAATAGACTCCAACATTGTTGAGCGTGCAATCAGACCCCAGGCAATTGTTCGGAAGAACAGCCTATTTGCCGGAAATGCAGGGGGCGGAAGGACTTGGGCCACACTCTCTACGCTCATCCAGTCCGCCAAGATGAACGAAGTTGATCCGCTGGCCTGGCTGACGCAGACGCTTGAGCGTATCGCCGCAGGTTGGCCATCAAGCGATCTCGACGCTCTGATGCCCTGGAACTTCAAGAAGTAACGGCCTCACGTCACCGCTTACGTTTCACACCACCGGCTCTTCATCACGCTGCATATGGCGGGCCGCTCGCCTGAATCTGTCTCCGAAGCCATGGGCCGCATCTTCAATAATCCCAAGGCCCTTTTCGTCGGAGAACCTTCGGTGTCGCAGATCGCGTGAGCGGACAGCGCCGGTCAATTACACGCGTGTTCGGATGGGCGACAGCGCGTCTTGCGACAAGCTGCAGGTCTGTGTTCCTTTACAGACCATCGACTTCTGATGCGGAGAGGATCTTGGACGAACTCGATTGTGTGGTCGCCGGTGCGGGTGTGGTCGGTCTTGCGGTGGGGCGCGCCCTGGCGCTCGCCGGCCGCGAGGTCTTGATCCTCGAGGCGGCTGATGCGATCGGCACAGAGACCTCGTCTCGTAACAGTGAGGTCATTCATGCCGGCATCTATTATTCGGCCGGCAGCCTCATGGCCCGTTTCTGCGTCGCCGGCCGCAAGGCGCTCTATGGCTATTGCCGGGAACGCGGGTTGCCGCACCGAAACTGCGGAAAACTGATCGTCGCCACGTCAGCGGAGGAACTGAAGCGCCTGCCGGAGATTGCGGCTAGGGCTGCGGCAAATGGCGTTGCCGACATCCGCCAGATATCCGCAGCCGAGGCGAAGGAACTGGAACCTTCACTTTCTACCACCGGCGCCTTGCTGTCTCCGTCCACCGGGATCATCGACGGCCACGCCTACATGCTCTCGCTGCTCGGCGATGCCGAGAGCGCCGGCGCAGTTCTTGCGCTGAAAAGCCCTGTCGTCCGCGCCAAGGCCGTCGCCACCGGTTTCGAGATCGAAACCGGTGGCGACGATCCGCTCACGTTTCGCTGCAGGCTCTTCGTCAATGCGGCGGGCCTGCATGCGCCGGCGCTTGCCAATGCGATCGAGGGCGTGCCTCGGCATCTGGTGCCGGCGGCTTATTATGCCAAGGGCAGCTATTTCGCGCTGACCGGCAGGACACCATTCTCGCGCCTCATCTATCCGGTTCCGGTCAAGGGCGGTCTTGGCATTCACCTGACGCTCGATATGGCCGGCCGTGCCCGTTTCGGGCCTGATATCGAGTGGATCGACCGGGTGGACTACGAGGTGGACCCGGAAAGGGCGGCGCTCTTTTACCAACGGATTCGCCGATATTATCCAGACCTGAAGGACGGGGCGCTCGCGCCGGCCTATTCCGGAATTCGGCCAAAGATCGTGCCGCCGGAGATCGCCGGCCAGGATTTCCACATCCAGGGGCCGCACAGCCACGGCGTGCCGGGACTGATCAATCTCTTCGGGATTGAATCGCCCGGACTGACATCATCGCTGGCCCTTGCCGATTATGTCTGCGACATGGCGCTCCAAACATCGCGCTGATTTTACAGCGCCGCGCATCTTGTCGGATGCGCAAAGATCGCTGTACCACTTTGAAACGCTCGCGGATCTGCACGGGATCGCGCCGGGCATCTGCTCGAACCGACGGCCGCCGTGCCCTTGTCTCTTGTGGCGGGGCTCTGCTACGCTCCCCTATTGCTTCCAAAACGAAAGAGACAAGTCGGTGGATTCTTCGGAAGCTAGCGGGAGGCGTTTCCAGCTCATCCTGATCAAGCCGTCGCACTATGATGACGAAGGCTACGTGATCCGGTGGTGGCGTGCCATGATCCCCTCGAACTCGCTCGCCGCGCTTTATGGCATTACCGCTGACTGCGCCGAACGCAAGGTGCTCGGCCCGGACATTGCCATCGATATCACGGTGGTCGACGAGACAAACACGAGGGTCGATTTCCCGCGCCTGCTCCGTTTGGTGGGCCGACACGACAATTTCGGCATGGTGGCGCTTGTTGGAGTCCAATCCAACCAATATCCGCGCGCGCTCGATATTGCACGGCCGTTCCGTGAGGCTGGCATACCCGTTGCCATCGGCGGGTTTCATGTGTCGGGCTGTCTTGCCATGCTTGACGGCAAGGCTGTGGAACTCGATGCCTGCCGCGAGATGGGCATTTCCATGTTTGCCGGCGAGGCGGAGGGCCGTCTTGAAACCGTGCTGCGCGATGCGGCTACCGGCAAGCTTGAGCCGATCTACAACTTCATGGATGACCTGCCGGCCATTGCCGACACGCCGGCGCCGTTCCTGCCGAAGGAAAAAATCGCCCACACGCTCGGCTTCAGCACGAGCTTCGATGCCGGGCGCGGCTGCCCCTATCAATGCTCCTTCTGCACGATCATCAACGTGCAGGGGCGCAGGTCACGCTTCCGCTCGGCCGACGACGTCGAGAAGCTCGTGCGGATGAACTGGGCGCAGGGCGTCCACAAATTCTTCATCACCGACGATAATTTTGCCCGCAACAGGAATTGGGAGGCAATCTTCGATCGGCTGATCGAACTCAAAGAGAAGGACCGAATTCCGCTCGGGCTGATGATCCAGGTCGATACGCTCTGCCACAGGATCCCGAACTTCATCGAGAAGGCCAAGCGCGCTGGCGTCACCCGCGTTTTCATCGGTCTTGAGAACGTCAACCCGGAAAATCTGACCGCCGCAAGGAAGAGCCAGAACAAGATCACCGAATATCGCAAGATGCTGCTTGCCTGGAAGGCGCAAGGCATCATGACGCTCGCCGGCTATATCCTCGGCTTTCCGGCGGATACGCCCGAGACCATCCGGCGCGACATCGCCATCATTCAACACGAACTGCCAGTCGACATCGTCGAGTTCTTCATCCTCACACCACTGCCGGGCTCCGAGGACCACCAGAAGCTCTGGAGGAGCGGCGTCGAGATGGAGGCGGATCTCAACGCCTATGATGTCGAGCATGTGTGCACGGCGCATCCGAGGATGAACCGGGAGGCGTGGGAGGACATCTACCAGGAGGCGTGGCGGCGCTATTATTCGCCGGAGCACATGGTGGTACTGCTGCGCCGCGCGGGCGCGACGGGCGTGCCGCTTGGAAGCCTTGTCAAACTGCTCGTTTCCTTCGCGACGATGGTGCCGCTCGAAAACATCCATCCGCTGCAAAGCGGCTTTCTGCGCCTAAAGCGGCCGTCGGAGCGGCGGCCGGGAATGAAGCGCGTGCATCCGTTGATATTCTGGCCGCAGTTCATATTGGAGACAGTGCGCAGGCACGGGACGCTCGCAGGCGCGATTGTCCGGTTGACTGCCGCCGCCTACAGGATCTCCCGCGATCCGGCTTCGAAGACCTACATGGATCAGGCGCTGGCGCCGGTCGGAGCAGACGACGAGGAGACGCTCGAACTCTTTACCAAGACTGCCGGAGGAGCGGCGGCGGTGGCGCATATCAAGAAGATCACGGCGCTCACCCATGCCCCTCCGCGCGCCTAATCGCTGGGCCCGCTACATCTCTTTATCCTTAGATCGACCTAAGGAAACATGCAGGTTCAGCCGTCCTTCCTGGGCACGAACCCGATCTGCTGTCGCTGCGGGTCCTCTTGTTTCAGCGTGCGGAGCATCTGCTCGTATTCCCGCTCGACCTGGGGCGTCACGGACGGGCGGATTTCATCGAACGCTTTGTTGAAATGCTCTGACGTGACGTCCTCTGCGTCGAGATTTTCTCTGAGTGCGATAAGGCCCGCGCGCCTTGTGAGGTCTTCAAGGTCGGCGCCCGTGAACCGCTCGGTCCTTTGCGCGAGATCGTCGAGGTCAACGTCCTTGGCCAGCGGCATCTTGCGCGTGTGAATGCCGAGAATCTTGCGCCGGCCCTTTTGATCCGGAACCGGCACATAGACAAGCTCGTCAAAACGGCCAGGTCGAAGCAGAGCGGGGTCGAGGAGGTTCGGCCGATTGGTCGCCGCCATGACGACCACGCCTTGCATATCTTCCAGTCCGTCCATTTCCGCCAGCAAGGTGTTTACCACGCGTTCGGTCACGGCGGGCTCGCCGATGCCGCCGCCCCGAGCCGGGGCAAGGGAATCGATTTCGTCGATAAAGATCACCGTCGGCGCGACCTGCCTTGCCCGTTCGAAGAGCTGCGATACCTGCTGCTCGGACTCTCCGTACCATTTCGAAAGCAGGTCGGACGACTTGGTCGCCACGAAATTCGCCTCCGCTTCCCGCGCGACGGCCTTCGCCAGCAAGGTCTTCCCGGTTCCCGGCGGACCGAACAGCAGGAATCCCTTGGCCGGACGAATGCCCATTCGCTTGAATGATTGCGGAGACCGCAACGGCAACTCGACGCCTTCGCGAAGCCGCATCTGTGCCTCGTCCAGTCCACCGATGTCATCCCATCGAACGTCGGGGGCTTGAATCATGATTTCGCGCAGTGCTGAAGGCTGTATCCGCTTCATGGCGCTCAAGAAGTCAGCCTGGTTGACGCTCAGCTTCTCGAGGCACTCGCTCGGGATACCCTCCCTGAGATTGATGTCGGGCAAGATCCTGCGCAGCGAATCCATCGCTGCCTCGCGCGCAAGCGCGCCGACATCCGCACCGACAAAACCGTAGGTGGTTCTTGCGATTTCGTCGAGGTCGACATCTTCCGCCAGAGGCATGCCTCGCGTGTGGATGGCAAGGACCTCGCGCCTGCCTTTCTGATCCGGCACGCCGATGACGATCTCGCGATCGAAGCGGCCTGGACGTCTCAGGGCTTCGTCGATCGAGTCACGACGATTGGTGGCACCGATGACGACGATGTTCTGCCTGGGTTCGAGACCGTCCATCAAAGTCAGGAGCTGCGCGACAATCCGGCGTTCCACTTCGCCGGTCACTTTCTCCCGTTTCGGCGCGATCGAGTCGATCTCGTCGAGAAAGATGATGGAAGGAGCGTTCTTGGCCGCCTCCTCGAACACCTGGCGCAACCGTTGTTCGGATTCGCCATATTGGCTCCCCATGATTTCCGGCCCGGCGATATGATAGAAATGGGCTTCAGTTTCGTTTGCAACCGCCCGCGCCAGAAGGGTCTTGCCGGTTCCCGGAGGGCCGTGAAGCAGCACGCCTTTCGGCGGATCGATGCCAAGGCGCTGGAACAGCTCCGGATGACGAAGCGGCAACTCCACCATTTCCCGCACTTGATCGACTGCGTTTCCGAGGCCGCCAATGTCATCATAGGTGACGTCGGCTCGTCTGGCCTCCTTGGGCTCTTCGAATTCCGGCCGCAGTTCGACGACGGTGTTCTCTCCCATCGTGACGACGCCGCGCGGCTGGGTCGACACGACGACCAGACGGATCTCCTGAAGACCATAGGCCGGAAGCTCGACCAAGCCGCGCATAATGTCATGCTCGGTGCGGACGTTGCGACTGATGCGCTGCTGCACGGACGTCGAGATTACATCCCCGGCAGCCATCGGGCGGCGAAAGAACGTGCGCTGAAGCGCTTCGCCCGATCCCTGCAGCCGAAGGTTTTTTTGGGCCGGGGCGAGAACGACCCGCTGGGCCGGTTTCGCATCCACCTTGTGGACTTCCACATAATCACCGCTGGTTGCGCCAGCGTTCACGCGCTGCAGGCCGTCCAGTCTGATGATGTTGAGCCCCTCGTCTTCACCGTAGCCGCGGAACGCGATCGCCCCTGTGTGACGTTTCCCGACAATTTCGATTATGTCGCCTTCTTCGACCCCGAGCGCGGACATGATCTTCGGCGTAATTCTCGCGAATGGTCCTCCGGAGTCTTCGGGACGGGTGTTGGCGACCTGAAGCTTGACGATATTGTCCTGGGATTGTGCCATTGAACTCTCCGGAGGTCAGAAAGGGTCTGAAAGAGAGACGAGTGCAGTGCCGATCAGTTATACGACCAAACATATGGTTGAGGACAGGCATTTCCAGCTCGCCCGTCAGCGTTTCGGTGCAGCCGTCGAATACGCCGTTGTTCCGCAAAGAGTTCCCCGTGGAGGTCGTCGATGCGCTGCCGGCGCCAGCGCGGCGGCAATCCCTCACCGCCGGCGCAACCATGACGCATTCCGCGTGCTGTTCGGCGCATATGAGGTCTTTTTTCCGACGTGTTCGATCCACTATCAGCGCCATCCCCCCGCCTCGAAAACAGATAGGCAGATCATGATGAACATCGCGCAGATGCAGGAACAGCGACTGAAGGCACTCGAACTGACGAGGTCCGGCGCGCCGAGGCTGCCGTCCAACCCATTCTTCGGCGTCGGCCCGATCACCGATGCGACCACCGACGAAGTGGACAGCCGTCTGCGGCGCCTCGCCTTCGACACCTGGATCGAGAAGACCTATCGCAAGTTCGACGACCGGGGCAACGACATCGGCGGCTTCACCACCGCCGAGATTTCGCGCAGCATGCACCGCGGCTACCCGGCAGACAAAATTCTGACCGACATGATGCGGGCGATCCATCGCTATTTCGGCTTTCCGAAGACGAACCGCATGGCCGTGGGGCTCGGCGGCGGCCACAGCGGCTTCACCGTCTGCGTCCAGCACCTGATGAACGCCAACGACGCCTCCCAACGTATCTATGTCGATACGCCGCGGCCGGAGAGCGATCCGTCGAGGGCCGCGGGCTTCTTCCGCCAGTCCTGGGCGACCCAGCTGATCGAGATGCAGCGCTTCGCCGAAAAAGGCTGCGAGAGCCGCATCCATTTCGCCGTCTCCGAAGGTGTGATCCCGACGGCAGCCGAGCTCTCCGAACTCGGCGTTTCGATCTTCGTGGGTGTCGGCCACGAGACGACCGGGGCCAACGCCTATACCAGCCGCGAGATCCGCGAACTTTTGAGCTGGATCGACGGTGATCCGGCAAACCGCCATGCGGTGTTCGATGCCACCTCGATGCTCGGCGCCATGCCATGGGAACCCGAACTGGTTAGCGCCGTAATGGCGAAGTGCTGCCTGTTCATGCCGTTCCAGAAGGCGATCGGCGGGGTTTCGGGTTATTTTGTCGCCTCCTTCACGCCGCATGCGCTGGTCCTGATCGAGCAGAACCAGCAAGATCCGGCCTGGGCGATCCCCCGCCAGCTGAAGATCGCGCCGCCGGTCGACCCCAGGCAGCCGTTCTCGGCCAAACGCTCGGTCGATGCCGGACCGTTCTACGATGCCGCCGAAGACCGCATGCTCGGCGGCGTCATCAACACCTACAGCGCGCTCGCCTTTGCCGAGACCACCTTCGGCCTTTTGCAGTCGGAGGCGCGCGTCGGATCGGTCGTCGACCTCAACCGCCGCTCTGCCGCCAATCGCAAGGTGATCGACGAATGGGTCAAGTCGCATCCGATTCTGTCGCTGACGGTCACGGATTCCGAGCGGCGCGGTGCGGCGGTGACGCTCCTCGCGGTCGAGGACGACGGCATCACCGATCCCGCCGTCCACGCCCGCATCATCGCCCGCTCGAAGCAACTGCTCGGCTATGAGGGCATTACTCATCCGAACGGCGAGTACGAGCCCGGCCTCGATGCAGCCCGCTACGTCAATGCTTTCCCGGGCACGCCCGGCGACTATCGCGCCTGGGTCGGCGGCATCCGCGAGCCGGAAGACGTCGTCGCTCTGCTGGAGAACCTGCAATACGCCTATCTGCGCGCCAAGATCGTCGTGCTCGAAGAGGAACTGGCGAAGAGCGGCGTCACTTTCGAGGCCCCGGCCGAGGCCGATGGCGCCGTCCGCAAGGACGACCCCTCCCGCGCCTATATTGTGCTGATCGCCGATCTGGTCGGCCTGCGCTTCGGCGCTGATGGCCAGCCGGATCACAGCGACACCAAGGCCTATATCGAAGAAAAGGGCGGGGTCTTCCATCTTGGGCCGCTCGGCGAACGGTCGACACTCGAAAAGGGCCGCATCCATTTCTTCTACCAGCCGAATCTCAGCACTGAGGCGGAGATCCTGCCGCAGACCGACAAGGGTCAATACGACGCACTGATCGCGGCGGCGACCTTCATCCCGAAGGCCTCCGTGTTTCCGCTCGGCGGCGTGCGCATCGGCGCGGGCACCGGCAACATGGGCTCAGCCTCCTGGGGCGGCGGCAACGGCGAGGGCGGCGACGCTCCGCTGATGAACACGCCGGGCATCAACAGCCGGGCGACTGCCCAGATGGCGATGAAGGCGATCCTGAGGGTCGTTCCCGACCTGCCTGTCGACAGGCTGCACCGGATGGTCGCCGAGGGTGACTTCGATACCGGCCGGCAGCTCAAGGATTTTCCGACCGCCAAGCTCGAGGGCCGGAAGATCGCGATTCTCGGCTACGGTAATATCGGCCGCGAAGTCGCCAAGCTTGCCAAGGCCTTCGGCATGAAGGTGGCGATCTACGCCCGCGAGCATCACAAGCGCTGGATCGAGGCGGAAGGCTTCGAATATGCCGCAAGCCCGGTCGCAGCGGCGACCGGTGCCGACGCGCTCTCCGTCCATATCGGTCTCGGGCGCCTGGACGCGACGACCGGCGTCTATTCCAACGCCGGAACCGTCGATGCCAAGGTGCTTGGCGCCATGTACGACGGCGCGGTACTGGTTAATTACGACCGGGGCGAGGTCGTCGATGCCGCCGCGCTTGACGAGGCGCTGTCGTCCGGCAAGATCGCACACGCGGCGATCGACGCCGACCTCTTCAAGGACGCCGCGACCGGCAAGCTCAGCGGGCCGATGCTTCCTTATCTGTCGCTCGAAGAACGCCATAAGGGCAAGCTGGAACTGCTGCCGCATGCCGCTGCCGACACCGACCATCCCTCGCGCGTGACCGGCGCGAAGCAGGCGGTGGACCAGATCTTCGACGTCATCCGCTTCAAGTCGGTCACCAATCTCAAGGGCGATCTGCCGGCGGGCTTCGTGTTGGCCGGCAGCCGCACGCCGGCCGGCATTGGCCGGGTGACCAAGCAGATGGTTACCGAGGTTGCCGGCAAGGCAGAGCTCCTGGAGGAGCTGCGGCAGACGTCGGAAAAGGTCGCGGCGATCCTGGGTGCGCTCTCCGCCGTTTGCGATCCGGATCATCGCGGCCGGATCATCGATCGGCACACCGGCCTGCTCGTCGAAAGTGTTGACCGGCAGCGCGCGCTGCTCGATCAGCTCGGTCTCTACGGTCCGGCGGAAGGGTAAGACCTTCTGCGGGTTCAGGTCCCGTAACCCACCAAGCGCTCGCCCCTGTCCCCCGCAGGGGCGTTCGTGTTTTGCGCAGCTTTCCCTATTGCACGATTTCGGTCGCTACGCCCGCCCGCGCTGCCTCGTACATCATCTATTTGGCTTGTTGCGACGAGTGCCTTCCCGCATCACGACGAGGACTCTTCCGATGACCGGATTCCGCCGCGCCGTCTCGCCCGGTATGTCACGCGTGCTGGGGTTCGCTGTCGCGTAATTGCGT
This sequence comes from Sinorhizobium chiapasense, assembly GCF_036488675.1. Lineage (NCBI taxonomy): Bacteria > Pseudomonadati > Pseudomonadota > Alphaproteobacteria > Hyphomicrobiales > Rhizobiaceae > Sinorhizobium > Sinorhizobium chiapasense. The sequence continues at coordinate 3,040,945 of NZ_CP133148.1, read as the reverse complement.
TCGACGGGCTTGATAAAGAACGGCTCTCGTTGGTGCCCGTCTCATTTTTGGGAGTCCGCGTGCGGCACCAGAGCTGGTAAGCCACACTCGTTTCCTTGGCCAAAATTGGGAAGACCCGACGGGACGAATATTGCCGGGGGAGGCCCCGTAGCCGACTGCTAGATTGTGGAACGCCTCCGTCGCGACATAAACGGTCTCCGCGGAAGACACGGCTTGGCTGACTTGTGCCTCATCGGAAATCTGAACATAGAGGACGCCGGGGATAGACAATGGCATGGTACCGACGACAGGGTCCAGGATCACGTCGATTGCCGCCGGAGCGACGTTGTTCAGAACGAAGACCACAAGCCCGTATCGGCTCGACCGATAAGCGGTAATGATCACAGCCGCTGGCAGCAGGCCGTCGGTCTGCGTAATCTCGATAACGTTTTGTACATGCATGGTCGCTCTCCGAAAAAAGAAGAACGCTTCACGGGTATGGGTCAAAAAATGACGGCGCTGACCGCCTAATTTTAAATTCGCATTATTTCGAGAACCGATGCCAAACAGCCAACTCTAACCTATTGCCGGTTTCTCGAATATATTCCCATCGATATACTCACCGCGTCTTTTTTCACGTTTCATGGTCGCAAAATCCCCTTCACGACACCACTCCGCATTAACTCAGAGATCATTCAATGCTGAGTTGCAATCTTTTTGACAGGTTGGCAAGCTCCACGCGCGTGGAAATGTCGAGCTTGCTATAGATGCTGTGAAGGTGGAGCTTCACGGTGCCGGGTGATATCCCGAGCTGCATGCCAATCTCTCTACTCCGCATTCCCGCTGCAGCAAGGCGTGACACCTCTATTTCGCGCTGTGTCAACACCTCAAGAACCCGGTCGCGCTCGGTCTCTTGTTTACGAATTCGATCGAGCGCGCCCTTCAGCGCCGGATCGTGAAAATAAGTGCCTCCCGCCATGACCTCTCTGATGCAATCCAGCAGCGCGACAGGCGCTTGTTCCTTCAGCACGATGCCGCTAACGCCCAGTTGCATCGCTTCTTCGAGTTGGTCGTCGCCGATGTCCGCAGTAAGGATCACGATCGCTGCGCGGCAGCAGCCGCGTGCGCGACGAACAAACTCGAGGCCGCTCATCTCCGGCATTCGTAAATCGAGAACAACGAGATCAACAGCATCGGAATTCAGGACATCAAGCGCCTGCACGGCGTTTTGACATGTCGCCACGACCCGCCACCCCGGCACGGTCTCGATCAAACGTCGCAGCCCGTCGAGAACGATCAAATGATCATCGACGACTATAACGCGGAGATTTATCGAGGCATCGGAAGCATGATCACCACTCGTGTCCATTCCGCAATCCTATCAATTGCAAGTTTGCCGCCGCGGGCGGCTGTTCGCTCGCGCAAGCTTCTTGGACCCATTTTCTTGTGTTCCAGCTCGGCATGCTCGACACGATCGCCGAAGCCAAAGCCGACCCCATCGTCGTCCACGGTCAGTTCGATCGCTTCCTTGTCGGTTCGCAGTTTGATCCTGACCTTCTGCGCGTGCCCATGGCGCACCGCGTTGGCCGTCGCCTCTGATGTCATGCGCGCCAACTCGTAAATGAGACCCATCGGAAGCCTGACCTTGGCAGGATCGAGTGCGACATCGACATCGATCTGCCATTGCAGCATGAGGCGATCGGCTAAGGCTGCGAATTGGTGCTCCAATTGTGCTTCCGCAGCGTCTCCATGTTCGCGCCCGGGTTCAAGCGCCCGGATGAAGGTGCGCAGTTCCCGCTGTTCGTCGAGTAGCATCGACTGGATTGCCGTCAGCCGTTCCTCCAAGTCGTCCGGCGGTTGATGTCCCATCGGCCGCAGAGACTGGAGCTGCAAGGCAGTGCCCGCCAGGGTTTGAAGAACACCATCATGAAGATCGCGGCCGATTCGAATGCGTTCCTCGACGGCCGCCTCGTCGCTAAGCCGACGAACCAGCATTGCCTGTTCAAAGAGCGCCTTGATGCGATCGGCTATGATTTCGGTGATCGCGACCTCGTCAAGTGTCAGCGCCGGCGGCTCGATGAGAAAGAGACGAGCCTGCAGGTCATCAACCTCGAAATGTACGGAAACCGCGGAAGTCAACGAAAACGCGTCGACAAGCGCAGGGGAGAGGGGCGGCCGCTCATCGGTCCAGGAGTCAAATCGACCGCCACCTTTGTGAATCAGAAGGCGGTTGCGCGCGGCGTCGGAAATCAAAAGACTTCGTTGATGCAGGGTCTTGTCGGTCCATGCTCCAAAAGCGTCCGGGGGCATCTGCGTGACCTTGCAGACGCCATTTTCCCATAACGCCACATATGTCCACGGCTCTTCGCCATCGCTCCAGATGAGCAGCGCGCGCTTAACGAGCATCACATGCGCGGCATACTCCAGCGCAGCAGCGGCGGGCCACTCGCGGCCTTGAGGCAAGGCAGGCGTTCTTTGCACCAGCCTCAACAGCTCGGCGCGCACCGCCTCCTGGTGGGCTCCAAGCCAGATGAGCAGTACCGGTGCCACAAAGATGAACAAAAGCCGCGAAACATTCGTCGTGGTATCAGCGCCCGGATCGAACAGGTCGCGTGTGTCGAAGTATCCGAGATACAGCAGGATCAGCAGACAGATGAGACTGCTCCAGAACGCCCCCCGCCATCTCCAGTGCAAAGTGGCAGACAACAGCGTGAAGGGCATGAGTACGAAAAAGGGACTCGACGTGCCGTCGGTCATCGACATGAACGCGGCGAATGCGACGATATCGATCACGTGGCGTGCAAACGTTCCGCGTACTCTCGAAGCTTCCGTTTGCCAGGCCAGGATGGCAACGATGACGGCGTAGCAGAAATAAACGACAAGCAGCACGTATATCGGTTCGGGCGGCAGCGGCATGTGCACCGAGTCCAGCCATGCGATCCAGATGCTGCCAGCCGCAAGCATGATGCGGCCGATTGCGATCACCTTGTCCGATCGGGCACGGAAGGTGTTCGTCCAAACCATGCGGCCTGAAAGAAGATCCGGCTCGTACGCGTGGCGATCGCGCTGCGACACGCTCGGCGACCTTTCGTCTGCGCGACCATATCCAACGCGCAGTCGATCTGACAGATTGAATGTCCTGAGGATGGCCGTTGTCCATCCCCTGAGAGCCGCCTCAATTGAAGCGCTTATGTTGGCCGAACTGTTCCGCATGAAAGCGGCCACCCGAGTATGAACTGACCCAAGTATCTACTGTCAAAAACTATCTGACGGCTGCGGCGACCAAATCTAGCCTTTTAATACGCCCCTCTGTCTCCCAATGGCGCGAGCATGCATATGCGCTGGGATAAGCTTAATCAGAATGACCGCTAATATACAGCTGGATATATGGATCCGTCGATCCGGTTCACTCTCATGCGATCGAATTTTTCACCGGGCAGCAACCCGATAGGTAGACAGAATGATATTCAGTAGTTTCAGCCGAAATAGCTCTATTGCAGATGCCAAAACCCGGAGGGCCATCGTAACGTTGGCTAATATTCGAAATCCATTTCTTTCTATGCTGTCATCGGCCGCAGATATGCGGCTGTAGAGCATTGAATTGATGCGGATTTGCTGCTCACAAGCCGTTTCTATATCCATCGGCATATTGACCAGGCCTCCCTGCTGTTGCTGTAGTCGGTCATGAATTTAATGCGATTGTGAGGGACTATCGCCCTCGATTTTAATTTACCAGCGTTTGACGCCGGCCGCTTGATTTGAGATGGGTAGCAATGAGCGCGTCGCATGAGCCGATCATAGAAACCATCCCGGAAGGTCCGTCCAACCGTAGTTTCGGCTATACCGTCGGCGGAATTCTTTCTTGCATCGCAGTTTTGAGGTGGTGGCAAGCCGAGCAAGCCACGCCCCTGACTATTGCGTTTGGTTCCGTCGGTATTGCGCTTGTCGCCTTGGCATACCTAGCCCCCGATACTTTGACCGTCGCGAACCGGCTCTGGACCAAACTCGGTCTACTCCTGTTCAAGGTGATCAATCCCGTCGTGATGCTGTTGATTTACGTCACCACGTTCATTCCGATCGGGCTTGTTTTGCGGCTGCGAGGCCACGACCCCTTGGCGCCGGCACTGGACCGTAGCGCGAGCACATACTGGAAAACGAGGCCCGCACACGAGCCAGTGCCCGCGACGATGCGCAACCAGTTCTAAACGTCCACAGAGGGAAGAAGAGATGGAATTCGTCCAGGAGCTTTTCGCCTACATGGGCAACCGAAAGAAGTTCTGGTTGCTTCCGATCCTGATCGTGGTGACGGTTTTCGGAACGCTGGTGGTCCTCACACAGGGCACCGCCGTCGCACCGTTCATCTACACTCTGTTCTGATGCGGGGGCCGTCGTGCGCGTTCTGGGCATTTCCGCCTTTTATCACGACAGCGCGGCGGCTCTGGTCGAAGACGGCCGCGTCATCGCGGCCGCGCAGGAGGAACGCTTCACTCGAAAGAAGCACGACCCGAGTTTTCCCGCGCGGGCAATAGAATACTGCCTGGCGGAAGCGCGCTGTGGCATAAGCGATATCGATCATGTCGTGTTTTATGACAAGCCGTTCTTGAAATTCGAGCGTCTTCTCGAGACCTATCTTGCGACGAGCCCGAGGGGGTTTCGTTCCTTCAAGATTGCGATGCCGGTATGGATCAAGGAGAAGCTTTTTCAAAAGAAGCTCCTTCGCAGGGACCTAGGCAGGCTTGCGGGGGTGAAGGAATGGCCGGGGTCGCTGCTCTTTACCGAGCATCATCTGGCGCACGCGGCGAGCGCGTACTTTCCTTCTCCCTTCCCAAGGGCGGCGGTATTGACCATGGACGGCGTCGGCGAATGGTGCACGACATCCCTTGGCCATGGCCGCGACAATCACCTTGAAATATTGAAGGAAATCCATTTCCCCCATTCCCTGGGCCTGCTTTATTCCGCCTTCACCTACTACACTGGCTTCAAGGTGAACTCCGGCGAGTACAAGCTGATGGGGCTCGCGCCGTATGGCCGGCCGCGCTTTGTCCAGACCATCCTCGACCATCTTATCGACCTCAAGGAGGATGGCTCGTTTCGGCTTGATCAGCGCTATTTCGACTATTGCACCGGTCTCACGATGACGTCGCCGGCCTTTCATCGCTTGTTCGGCGGCGAGCCGCGCAAGCCGGAATCCCCGCTCACCCAGCGCGAGATGGATCTGGCGGCGTCGATCCAGAGCGTCACGGAAGAGGTCGTGTTGCGGCTCGCACGGTTCGCGAAGCGGGAAACCAATGAAAGAAACCTTTGCCTGGCGGGCGGCGTCGCGCTCAACTGCGTTGCCAACGGCAAGCTCCTCAAGGAAGGCCTCTTCGAGGACATCTGGATACAGCCCGCGGCCGGCGATGCAGGCGGCGCCTTGGGTGCGGCACTCGCCGTATGGCATGACTATCTGAACAAGCCTCGCGCCACAAACGGTGGAGACAGCATGGCCGGGGCCTATCTCGGCCCGAGCTACGCACAAGGTGAAATCGAACAACGCCTTACTGCGGCCGGCGCGACCTACCGGGTTCTGTCCGACGCCGAAATCACGGCAGACACGGTCGAGGCCCTTGTGGAGGAAAAGGCCGTTGGCTGGATGCAGGGCCGCATGGAGTTCGGGCCGCGCGCGCTCGGAGGACGCTCGATACTCGGTGATCCGCGCTCGCCGACGATGCAGAAGACGCTCAATCTCAAAGTCAAATACAGGGAGAGCTTCCGCCCCTTTGCGCCCTCGGTTCGCCGTGAGGACGTGGCCGACTGGTTCGATCTCGATGCCGACAGCCCCTATATGTTGCTTGTCGCCGACGTGTTGGAGAGCCGGAGGCTATATGCCAACCATCCGCAGGAGCAGTTGTTCGGCATCGACTTGCTGAATGTGCCGAGATCAGAGATTCCGGCTGTCACCCACGTCGATTACTCCGCGCGCATCCAGACGGTGCATCGCGAGACCAACCCGCGTTATTGGGATCTCTTGACGGCCTTCAAAGCTCGCACCGGCTGTCCGGTCCTTGTCAACACCAGCTTCAATGTGCGCGGAGAGCCTATCGTCTGCACGCCGGAAGATGCATTACGATGCTTCATGGGCACCGAGATCGAACGCCTCGTGGTCGGCAACTGCATGCTGAAGAAGGAAGACCAGCCCGAACGTCTACGCAAGGATTACAAGGAACAGTTCGAGCTCGATTAGAGCAATTCCAGGAAAAGTGTGTAACGGTTTTCCGTCCGGAATTGCGCAATTTCAAATAGTTAGATCATTTCGCTGTTTCAAAGAAACAATGAAATGATCTAACGGGTCGGCGGCAACCGCCCGTGTTTACCCCGTCTGCTCGACGATCGGCGGAATCTGGATCACTTTCAGGTCCGACGCGCCGGAGTCGATGATCTCGAAGACCGCGTCAAGCATTTTCGGAACGTCCTGGCGAACCATTTCGATGTGGTCGCCAAGCATGGCTACGAAAGGATCCCAGTCGAAGCAGCCGAGGTGCGGCATCCGATCGGCATAATGGCCGGAGCGACGGATCCATCGCATGACGCCTTCAAGCGAAATGGTCGAGTTGACAAACATGCCGCGCGGCAGTGTTCCCACCTTTTCCGCCATCGCCCTCATGGCGTTCTCCGCCTTCTCCGGCGCATAGCCGCATGTCAGGACGAGCGTCTCGTCGACCGCCACCCCCGTTTCGGCGTGGGCGGCGCGGAATCCTCTCACACGCTCCGCTGTGTTGTGGTCGGTGCCGCGCCCGCCGACGAAAAGCAGCGGCGCCTTTTCACCGAACTCCCTCTCGCAGTTCGCCAGCACGCGACGCGTGAGTTCGAGCGCGCCGGCGAAATTGTCCGAGATGACCGACGGCACGCGCGAACCCGGCAGGTCGAGATTTACGGCGCGGACGCCGGCAGCGGAACAGATGTCGGCGATGCGATCCGGATCGGTCGCGCCGGTCGCGATCAGGCAGTCCACCTGGTACGAGAGCATTGCGCGGGCCGCTTCGATTTCCAGTGCGGGATCGCGGCGCGTGCAGGTGATGATCGGGAAGAGGCCTCTCTCGCGGGCCATGGCCTCAAACTGTTCGACGATCGAGCCGAAGTAGCGGTTGTCGTACTTCGGCACGATCATGCCGATGATTTTCGATCGCTCTCGCCGCAGTACGCTCGCCTGCATGTTCAGCGCATAACCCTGTTCCTCGGCGAGCCGGGTGATCTTCTCCGCAAGCTGGACACTGATGCGGCGCTTCTTCCAGTTCCCGCTGAGCACGGCACTCACCGCGCTCGCCGAGGTGCCGGCCAATTCGGCCAGGTCGTAGATCGTTGTCCTTTTCGTCGGAATGCTGCGCTTCACGAATTTTGATCTCCATTTTCGAACGCCACCTTGACACCAAAGAAGTTCAGTGGCAATTCTGCTTCATCGATTGAGCAAGCGAGCACAATCGATGAAGCCGCCAGTTTCAACAGAAGCTGGGCAGGGAGGGAGTCAGACAGGAATCATAAAACCAAGCGCTGCAGCGTTAGCTGCGGCGAGCGACCGGCTGCGCCCTGATGGACTGTAGATGCCGTCCGGAATTTGTCGCCAGACGACACCGCGATATCTTGAGGGGGTCGCCCTTCAAAAGCTTCAGGACGCCGGCGAAAATCAACCGTGGAGGAAACTTATGAAGACGATCTATTACTTGCTTGCCTCGACCGGCCTTGCCGTGTCGCTCAACAGCTCGGCCGTAGCGCAGGAAGCGGCCACCGTTGCCTTCCTGATGCCGGACCAGGCCTCGACCCGCTACGAAGAGCATGATTATCCAGGTTTCAAGGCGGAGATGGAGAAGCTCTGCCCCAGCTGCACCGTCATCTATCAGAACGCCAATGCGGACGTGGCGCTTCAGCAGCAGCAGTTCAACTCCGTGATCGCTCAGGGCGCCAAGGTCGTGGTGCTCGATCCGGTTGACTCCGCCGCAGCCGCCGCGCTCGTCGAAATCGCCCATTCCCAGGACGTCAAGGTGATCGCCTATGACCGTCCGATCCCGGACAAGCCGGCGGACTATTACGTTTCGTTCGACAATGAAGGCATCGGCCGCGCGATCGCGCAGTCGCTGGTCGAGCATTTGAAGGCGGCCGGGGTTCCCGATGGTTCCGGCGTGCTGCAAATCAACGGTTCGCCGACCGATGCGGCGGCCGGCCTCATTCGCGACGGCATCGACTCCGCCCTCGATGCATCCGGCTACAAGACGCTCGCCGAATTCGACACGCCGGACTGGGCGCCGCCGAAGGCGCAGGAATGGGCCGCGGGCCAGATCACCCGTTTCGGCGATCAGATTACGGGGATTGTCGCGGCTAACGATGGAACCGGCGGCGGCGCCATCGCGGCGCTCAAGGCGGCAGGCGTCAAGCCTGTGCCGCCCGTCACCGGCAATGATGCGACGATTGCGGCCCTGCAGTTGATCATCTCCGGTGATCAGTACAATACGATCTCCAAGCCTTCCGAGATCGTGGCGGCGGCTGCCGCCAATGTCGCCGTGAAGCTGATCAAGGGCGAAACGCCGGAAGCGCCCCACAAGCTGTACGAAACGCCTTCGCAGCTCTTCATTCCTGCGGTCGTCACGGCCGAAAACATCAAGGCCGAGATCTTCGACAAGAAGATCAACACGCCGGAAGAGATCTGCACCGGCGAATATGTTGAGGGCTGCCGCAAACTCGGCATCATGAACTGAGACTCTGACTGTTGTTGTGTTCGGCCGCAGGATGCGGCCGAGCACGTCTCCGAGATCGCGATGATTTTTGGTCGACCCATAATCATGGCCGTGATGGATTCTAACAACTTGGAACGGGATGCCTGGCGGAATCGCTCGTACGTTTCCTTGATCCCGCTCCACTGCCTGTTTCCCTAAATCGCATCCGATTTAAGGGTAGAAACATGCAGCAATTCAAAGCGCTACAGCGTTTTTCCGCGCCTGATGCGCGGCGCCGTAGTCGAAAGGTCGAAAGGCGATGACACGCGATATCCAGAATGCTCTCGCGAAAGGTGAGCCTGTGCTGCGTCTTCGCGGCATATCCAAGAATTTTGGCGCCGTATCCGCGCTCACCGACATCGAGCTCGACGTCAACGCGGGCGAAGTCGTCGCGTTGGTCGGAGACAACGGCGCCGGCAAGTCGACGCTCGTCAAAATCCTCGCCGGCGTGCATCAACCATCCGCGGGCTCGATCGAGTTCTGCGGGGAAGGCGTGACGCTCGACAATCCCGCAAAGGCGCTTGGCCTCGGGATTGCGACGGTCTTCCAGGACCTGGCGCTGTGCGAAAATCTCGATGTCGTGGCGAACCTGTTCCTCGGCCACGAGCTGGCCCCCTGGCAACTCGACGAAGTCGCGATGGAAGTGCGCGCCTGGACGCTTCTGCGGGAGCTGGCCGCGCGCATCCCGTCCGTGCGCCAGCCGATCGCGTCGCTCTCCGGCGGCCAGCGCCAGACCGTGGCGATCGCGCGCTCGCTGCTTCTGGATCCCAAGCTCATCATGCTCGATGAGCCGACGGCGGCGCTCGGCGTCGCCCAGACCGCCGAAGTCCTCAACCTGATCGAACGCGTCCGCGACCGCGGGCTCGGCGTAATCATCATCAGCCACAACATGGAAGACGTGCGCGCCGTGGCGGATCGCATCGTCGTACTACGGCTTGGCCGGAACAACGGCGTCTTCCTGCCGGACGCGTCCAACCATGACCTCGTCACCGCGATCACCGGTGCCACGGAGAACGCCGTTTCTCGTCGTCTCGACCGCAAGACCGGCCTCGCCAACGAGCAGAGCGGAGGAGCCGCATGAGCCAGAATCCTTCGAACACCGCTGTCCAGACCCAGCAGAGGCTTGACCGCAGCGATGAACGTGTGCGCCACGACGAGGGAATCCTCGACATGGTATGGGGCTTCATTGATCGCGTCCGGTCGGGCGACCTCGGCATGCTGCCGGTCGCGGTAGGCCTCATTGTCATATCGATCATCTTTTCAGCACTCAATCCGGTCTTTCTTGCTCCCAACAACCTGGTGAACCTGCTCTTCGATTGCGCCACTGTGGGCGTGATCTCGCTGGGGATCATTTGCGTGCTTGTGCTAGGCGAAATCGATCTTTCGGTGGGCTCCATGAGCGGCCTGGCCTCGGCGATGATCGGGGTGTTGTGGGTGAATTCCGGCTGGCCGATCGCCGCAGCAATATTCGCGGCGCTTCTGGTCGGCGCCGCAGTCGGACTAATCTATGCAACCCTCTACAACCGGCTCGGTATGCCGAGCTTCATCGCCACGCTCGCTGGTCTTCTCGCGCTGCTGGGCATGCAGCTCTATATCCTCGGCCCAACCGGTTCGATCAACCTGCCATACGCTTCCTCGCTCGTCCGCTTCGGACAGATAATGATTATGCCCGACTGGCTCTCCCACACGCTGGCGCTAGTGCCGGGCCTGGTGATGATCGGCAAGGGTATGCGCACGATGCGCCAGCGGCAGGCGGCGAACCTCTCCGCACAGCCACTCGGTGCGCTGATCATCAAGGCGGTCGTGCTTACGGTCGCGCTTGAAGTGGCAGTCTTCTATCTCAATCTCGGCCGCGGCGTGCCGTGGATGTTTGGCCTGTTCGTCGCTCTTGCCGTGATCCTCAATTACGCGTTGACGCGTACGAAGTGGGGCCGGTCGATGTTCGCGGTCGGCGGCAACCGGGAGGCCGCGCGCCGGTCCGGCATCAACGTCCGCCGGATCTACATGAGCGCCTTCGTTCTCTGCTCCACACTCGCCACTCTGGGTGGCATCCTGTCGGCATCACGTCTTGCCTCCTCGAGCCAGCAGGCCGGCACGGGCGATGTCAATCTCAACGCAATCGCGGCGGCCGTCATCGGCGGCACCAGCCTCTTCGGCGGGCGTGGCAGTGCCTATTCGGCTCTGCTTGGCATCATCGTCATCCAGGCGATCTCGAACGGTCTGACGCTGCTCAATCTAAGCTCGTCGCTCCGCTACATGATCACCGGCGGCGTTCTGGCAATCGCTGTCATCGTCGACTCGTTGGCCCGTCGTTCGCGTGTCAGCCACGGACGCGCGTGATCCCAATCTATTGGAATGGAGTTCTCAATATGGCTGACCTCATGAAAGGCAAGGTTGCCGCCATCACAGGCGCGGCATCGGGCATCGGGCTGGAATGCGCCCGCACACTCCTTGCGGAAGGGGCGAAAGTCGTCCTCGTCGATCGCGCGCGGGACAAGCTGGAACAGCTCTGTGCCGAGCTCGGGGAGAACGCTCTGCCGCTGGTCGTAGATCTTCTGAAGCCTGCCGAAGTCTCCGGCATGCTTCCGAGAATCCTCGATATCGCCGGGAAGCTCGACGTCTTCCACGCAAATGCCGGTGCCTATATCGGCGGTCCGGTGGCCGAAGGCGATCCGGACGCATGGGACCGGATGCTCAACCTCAACATCAATGCGGCGTTCCGCTCGGTCCACGCGGTGCTGCCCTACATGATCGAGCAGAAATCGGGCGACATCCTCTTCACGAGTTCGATTGCGGGCGTCGTCCCTGTCGTCTGGGAGCCGATCTACACGGCATCGAAATTTGCCGTGCAGGCCTTCGTGCACAGCACCCGGCGGCAGGTGGCGCCACATGGCGTACGCGTCGGGGCCGTGTTGCCTGGGCCCGTGGTGACGGCACTGCTCGACGACTGGCCCAAGGCGAAGATGGAAGAGGCACTCGCCAACGGCAGCCTCATGCAGCCGAAGGAAGTGGCGGATGCGGTGCTTTTCATGCTGACGCGTCCGCGCAACGTCACGATCCGCGATCTGGTGATCCTGCCCAACAGCGTCGATCTCTGATTACCTCCGACGGCGCGAGGCTCAGGCCTCCGCCGATCCACGTTCCTGATTGCAGGCGGTAGACCATGACCAACACTTCTTCCGCACGCCCTGCGGGCGGCGAACGATATCTCATCGGCGTTGACGTCGGGACCGGAAGCGCCAGAGCTGGCCTTTTCGACCTGACCGGTCGGCTGCTGGCGTCGGGCAAGCGCGACATCACGCTGTTTCGCGAGGCCGGTTCCATCGTCGAGCAGTCGAGCGCAGAGATCTGGTCTGCCGTCTGCGCAGCCGTTCGCGAGGCGGTTTCCGCAGCAGGCGTCGATCCCGCAAAAGTGGCAAGCATCGGTTTCGACGCGACCTGCTCGCTCGTCGTCCTTGGCGACGACGGGCGGTCACTTCCGGTCGGACCGTCGGAGGACCCTCAGCGCGATATCATCGTCTGGATGGACCACCGCGCCGTCGACCAGGCGGAGCGCATCAACGCCAAGGGGCACGATGTGCTGCGCTATGTCGGTGGGCGCATATCGCCCGAGATGGAGACGCCGAAGCTTCTCTGGCTCAGCGAAAACCGTCCCCATGTCTTTGATGCCGCCTGGCAATTCTTCGACCTTGCGGATTTCCTGACCTGGCGGGCAACGGGCGACCTTGCCCGTTCCACATGCACGGTGACGTGCAAGTGGACCTATCTCGCGCACGAGAGGCGCTGGGATCCGGACTATTTCCGCGCTATCGGCCTTGGTCAGCTCGCGGATGAAGACTTTTTGCGCATAGGCCAGCATGTCGTGGAGCCAGGTACGCCGGTTGGAAACGGGCTGACGGACCGCGCCGCCGAGGAACTGGGTCTCGCACCCGGCACGCCGGTCGGAGCCGGCATGATCGACGCCCATGCCGGCGGCATCGGAACAGTCGGTGTTGACGGCCCCCCGGAGAGCAACCTGGCTTATGTCTTCGGAACCTCCTCCTGCACGATGACGTCTACGTCGGAGCCGGTTTTCGTGCCCGGCGTGTGGGGACCTTACTATTCGGCGATGGTGCCGGGGATGTGGCTGAACGAGGGCGGCCAGTCCGCGGCAGGCGCTGCGATCGAGCAGCTTCTGTCGTTCCACCCAGCGACTGGCGAGGCACTGGAGCTGGCAGAGCGTCGCGGTGTCTCGCTGCCCGTCCTTCTGGCTGAGCTTGCCGCGCAGAAGGCCCAGACGCTCTCGGGAGCGGTCGAGGTGGCCGGCGGGCTCCATGTCGTTCCGGAATTTCTCGGCAACCGCGCGCCTTTTGCCGATCCGCATGCCCGCGCGGTGGTCGCAGGGCTCGGCATGGAGAGGGATCTCGACAATCTCGTGTCGCTCTACGTGGCCGGATTATGCGGCATCGGCTACGGGCTGCGGCAGATCATCGATACGCAAGCGTCGTCCGGCGCTCTGATCGACCAGATCGTCATCAGCGGAGGCGCCGGCCAGCTTGATCTCGTCCGACAGCTCCTGGCGGACGCGACCGGAAAGCCCGTTCTGGCGACGCGCTCCGAGGAGCCTGTGCTTCTCGGTGCGGCCATCCTCGGAAGCGTCGCGGCGGACCAATTCCCGGACGTTCGCTCGGCGATGGCAAGGCTTTCCGGCACGGATCGCACTTACGCACCTGCCGGTGGCGAAATCGCAGCGCTTCATGCGCTGAGATACGACGCCTTCAAGAAGCTTCAGTCGCTGGCGCGCGAGATCCGGTAGGCTTGTCTCGAACCCGCTGCGGGTCGGGCGAAGCGGCTCCCGCGGTACGGGCGTCAGCGCCAGCCAAGAGCTGGGGCAACGTGCGTCAGGATCGCCTCGATGACATGCGCGTTATAGTCGACGCCAAGCTGGTTGGGGACCGTCAGGAGCAGCGTGTCGGCCTCGGCGATCGCCTCGTCCTCTGCCAACTGCTCAACGAGGACGTCCGGCTCGGCGGCGTAGCTCCGACCGAAAATCGCCCGGGTCTTCTCGTCAATGAAACCGATCTTGTCCTCATCCCGGCCACCTCGTCCGAAGTAGGCGCGGTCGCGGTCATCCACCAGTGCGAAGACGCTGCGGCTGACCGACACGCGCGGCTCGCGCTCATGGCCTGCCGCCTTCCATGCCTCGCGAAACGCGCGGATCTGGTCGGCCTGCTGCACATGGAAGGGAAGGCCGGTCTCGTCATCCTTCAGTGTGGAACTCTGCAAATTCATGCCCAGCTTGGCTGCCCAAACGGCGGTCGCATTCGAGCTGGCGCCCCACCAGATCCGTTCGCGCAGACCCTCCGAGTGCGGCTCGATGCGCAGCAGGCCGGGGGGATTGGGAAACATCGGCCGCGGGTTGGGCTGAGCAAAGCCTTCGCCACGCAGCACATCGAGCAGGACCTCCGCATGGCGCCGCGCCATGTCGGCGTCGGTACCGTCCTCGGGCGGCTGGTAGCCGAAGTAACGCCACCCGTCGATCACCTGCTCGGGCGAGCCGCGGCTGACGCCGAGCTGCAGGCGCCCGCCGGCGATGATGTCGGCCGCACCCGCATCCTCGGCCATGTACATCGGGTTCTCGTAGCGCATGTCGATGACCGCGGTGCCGATCTCGATACGGCTGGTCTTTGCGCCAATGGCCGAAAGCAGCGGGAATGGCGAGCCCAGTTGGCGGGCGAAGTGATGCACGCGAAAATACGCCCCGTCCGCGCCGAGTTCCTCCGCCGCGACGGCGAGGTCGATGGACTGCAGCAGCGCGTCAGACGCCGATCGCGTCTGCGAGTGCGGCGAGGGCGCCCAGTGCCCGAACGAGAGAAAGCCGATCTTCTTCATGGTTGTGCAGCCTACTGCATGATTCCTTAAATCGGAATCGGTTTAAGGACAAAATCATGCAGCACTTCAAAGTGCTACAGCGCCGCGCGTCCGATTGGACGCGCGGCGCTGTAAAGGTGTGATGTTGCAGCCATTGCTTCGTGGCACAAATCCGGCTCGGGATACAGGCATACCATTCGTCGCCAAGGCGAACGATCGGACGATGTACCGCGATGACCGCTCAAGCATCCGGCAGCGTGAAGACAGCGCAGGGTGTCGCGATGCCGCGCAACACGTGTTCGCCAAGCGGCACCAGCGGTGTGGTGGTCTCGCCGGCGACCGCACCCGAGATCAGCACCGACTTGCCAAGCGGCCGGCACAGCCCTTCCAACCGGCTGACCAGGTTGACCGCGGGGCCGATGGCGGTGAAATCCAGTCGGTCGGCCGCGCCGATATTGCCCCACAATATCTCGCCGAGATGCAGCGCCACGCCGAAGGGCAGCGGCGCCAACCCCTGCGCCTCACGCGTGGCATCGAGATGGGCCATGCCGGCGCGGGCGGCGACGACCGCGCGCAATGCCGCTCCACAGGCCTCGGCCGGTGTGCTGGAAACGGGAAAGATCGCCAGCAGGCCATCGCCCATGAATTTCAGCACTTCGCCCCCGAAGGCGTGTATTGCCCCGGCGACGCGGTCGAACCAGGCGTCAAGGGTTGCGATCATCGCCTGGGGCTCAGTCGCCTCGGACAGGGCGGTGAAGTTGCGCAGATCGGTACAAAGCAGCACGGCACGGATGGTCTCTCCGGTGCCGCGACTGAGCGCGCCGGCCTGAACCCGGGCGGCGCTACGGCGACCGAGATAGGCCTCGAGCAGCGTCGCAAGTGCCGCCCGTTCGGCCAAGGCAGCCAAGGGCGCGGCGGCAAAGCGTGCGGCCTGGCGCAGACGGTCGATCTCGGCTGGACTAAACGCCCGACTGCCGGCCCAGCCCAGCACCAATCTGTCCAGCGCCGGGCCGACCATATTCTCCTCAACCGGACCAAGCCCGGCAAGCCAGTCGTGTCCGGCCTGGCTGGACGGACCGGCCGCAAAAGCCAGCGCCTCGATCACCGTCCCGGTCTCCGCCCGCCACAGCCAGGTGCGGCGGGCGACGATCGGATGCGGCACCGCCAGTGTCAGGGCGCCACCGGCCAACGGAAGACCGTCTGCCAACAGCCGGCGGCCGAGCTCGGCCAAAAAATTCTCCGGGTCGGGCGACGCGGCGGCCTCGTCGACCAGCCAGGCAAGGGGTGAGGGCAGATCCATGTCGCGATCATAGCGTCACGTTCGCTTACCTGTCATCCGCGCGACTGCACGTTTCCTTGAATCGGAACTATTTCAGGGTAAAAGCTACAGCAAATTCAAAGTGCTACAGCGATCTTTGCGTGCCTGAAATGACGCACGGCGCTATAGGTGTGGCGCGGTCGGCCACGCCGGTCTATCATCGGCCGGCCCCGACCCGACGCTTATCCATGCACCAGGGCCGGGCAGCATATCGCAACCATTGGGGGAGACCGATGCCCGAGGCCCTCGTTGTACGTCGCGAAACACACATTTCAGCGCCACCCGCCGCGGTGTTCGCCCTGCTGACCGATCCTGAAAAGATCCTGCGCTGGATGGGAACGGAGGCAGACGTCGAGCCGGAGCCCGGTGGCCTCTATCTCGTCAATGTCACCGGGGCCCGCTTCGCCCGCGGCTCCTTCCGCGAGGTCGTGCCGGTACATCGCCTAGTGTACAGCTTCGGCTGGGACGACAGCGAGATCGTGCCGCCTGCGTCGAGTCTTGTCGAGATCGACCTCATCGAGCAGCCGGACGGAACGCTGCTGCGGCTCACCCACAGCGGCCTGCCCAATGCCGAGCAGTGCGCAGGCCATGCGGAAGGCTGGGCCCACTACCTCGACCGCCTGGCCGAGGTCGCGGCCGGACGTGAGCCGGGGCCCGATCCCTGGCACGGCCGCACCGGCTGACGCATCGAGCCGCTGCTTAGCCCCGACCGCCCGGCTTCTATTCCGCTCGGGATTGCGTGAGATCGACAGGTCTCCGCGAATACTCCGGCAAGCACCAAGGCTTCTGCGACCGTTGCACGGAGGTCGAAGTCGTGCTTCAAGATGACACGTCACCGACATGCGGAATGGCCTTGGCAGTGCCGGCCCGGATGCATGTTTCTTCGATGAGGCCGGCGAGACCACCAGCCGGCCCGAATTCCATATTGGCGGCGGTTCGCCCGAGAGACTCTCCATGGCACTCAAAGTTGCGGTCCAGATGGACCATATTTCCTCAATCAACATCGCAGGCGATAGCGCCTTTGCCTTGATGCTGGAGGCGCAGGCGCGCGGACACGAGCTTTATCACTACACTCCCGATCGCCTGGCGATGATCGGCGACAATGTCTTTTGTGCGCTGGAACCGGTCGAAGTGCGCGACGAGAAAGGCAACCATTTCGTGCTCGGCGAGAGGCAGCGTGCGAACCTGGCTGACGTCGACGTGGTGCTCATGCGCCAGGATCCGCCATTCGACCTGTCCTACATCGCGGCGACCCATATCCTGGAAAAAATCCATCCCAAGGCCCTCGTGGTCAACGATCCGGCCCAAGTGCGCAACGCGCCGGAGAAACTCTTCGTCACCGAGTTCTCGGACCTGATGCCGCCGACCCTCATCACGCGCGACAAGGCAGAAATTGACCTGTTCCGCGCGGAATATGGCGACATCGTCATGAAACCGCTTTTCGGCCATGGCGGCGCAGCCGTGGTGCGCCTCACCAAGGACGATCTCAACTACGGCTCGCTCTACGATATCTTCGCGACGACCTTCCGTGAGCCCTGGGTCATTCAGCAGTTCCTGCCGAACGTGAAGCACGGAGACAAGCGCATTCTTCTCGTTGACGGCGAGTTCGCGGGCGCGGTGAACCGGGTGCCGGCGGCTGGCGATCTGCGCTCCAACATGGTGCGCGGCGGCGCGCCGACCGTCGCTGACCTGACGAAGAAGGAGCGGGAAATCTGCGAGCGTTTGGGTCCGTCGCTCCGCGAGAAGGGGCTCATTCTCGTCGGCATCGACGTCATCGACGACAAGCTCACCGAAATAAACGTGACGGCGCCGACCGGCATCCGCGCGGTAAGGAAGCTTGGTGGTCCGGACGTGGCCGCAAAAGTGTGGGACGTGCTGGAGGCGAAGCGGGCGGGGTGACGGTCTTCGCGGGTCTATTGAGACGCGCGGCGCTGTAGCGCGGCTTCGTAATAAACCGGCTTCAAATCGGCGTGAGTCTTGGTATCCGCGTGATGATTTCGTCGCGGATCCACCCTAGGGTGAGGCGCATGATCAAGCTGATTGCCGTCTTCCTGTCGTTCTTCGCGTTCCTGCCGGCTGCGATCGCGCAGGAGATCCCTTCCGTCCCGTCGTTGCTCGATGACCTTGCGGACCGCCAGGATCTGACTTCGCTGAAGACGGTCGTGATTGCCCGCGACGGTAAGGTCGTCGCGGAACGCGGCTATCGCGGCCATACGCCCGGGGAATCGACCAACATCAAGTCGGCGTCGAAGTCCATCGTTTCGGCGCTTGTCGGCATTGCGATCGATAAGGGCCTGCTCGAAGGCCCGGACCAGAAAATCGCGCCGATCTTGAAAAGCGACCTGCCGGCATCGCCGGATCCCCGGATCAACGACATCACGATCGGCAACCTGCTTTCGATGCAGGCGGGACTCGGGCGGATGTCCGGGCCAAATTACGGCCGTTGGGTCTCCAGCCGCAACTGGGTTCGATTTGCACTCTCCCAGCCTTTCGACGATGAGCCCGGAGGGCGGATGCTTTATTCGACGGCCTCCACCCATCTTCTTTCGGCGATCCTGACGAAAGTCAGCGGCAAGTCGACCCTGGCGCTTGCGCGTGAGTGGCTCGGTCCGGTCGACGGTTTTCGGATCGGCGCCTGGGAGCGCGATCCGCAGGGTATTTATCTCGGCGGCAACCAGATGGCGATGAGCGCCCGCTCGCTGCTTGCCTTCGGAGAGCTTTACCGCAACCGCGGCAGGACGGCCGAAGGCCGGCAGATCATTCCGGAAGATTGGATCGCGCTCTCATGGCAGGCGCGCACCAATTCGGTTTTCTCGGGCGACGCCTATGGCTATGGCTGGTTCGCACGGCAGATCGGCGGCGAGGACGTGCATTTCGCCTGGGGCTACGGCGGTCAGATGCTCTATATCGTCCCGTCGCTGCAACTGACCGTCGTGATGACCTCGCAGGAGAGCGGGCCTTCGGCGCGCAACGGCTATCGCGACGCGCTGCATGGCGTCATGGCCGAGATCGTAAAAACGGTCCGAGCATCCTGAACGTCGCATGCCCACGGGCGGAAGTGGCCGCGTGGCGCACTGCGGATCGCGTTCAGGGCGCCGCGCCGAAGAACAGGAGCCGCGTCAAGAGCACGTAGGTCGACTCCGAGACCATCATCCCCACGAAAACCAGGACGAGGAGGGGTGGCAGCAAAATCGCGTAGATCAGCGCGAGGCGTTCCCAGGCCATGTGCATGAACACGGCGACGATGAGGCCGGCCTTGAGCATCATGAAGATGATGATCAGCGACCAGCGAAGATATCCCTGCAGTCCGAAATAGTCGACGAGGTAGGAAAAGGTGCTGAGGACGAAAAGCAGTCCCCAGACCAGGAGATAGAGCTTGATCGGGTGCTGCTGATGTTCCGTGTGGGCCACATGTTGCGTGGCATGTGCCTCGGCATGAGCCATGATCCCCTCCTCACCAAAGATAGAAGAATGCAAAGATGAAGACCCAGACCAGATCGACGAAGTGCCAGTAGAGGCCGGTGATCTCGACGATCTCGTAATGACCCTTGCGGCTCGTGAAGAAGCCGCGCCGCTCCGTGTCGAAGTCGCCGCGCCAGACCTTGCGGGCGATGATCAAAAGGAAAATCACGCCGATCGTGACGTGGGTGCCGTGAAAGCCGGTGATCATGAAGAAGGTCGAGCCGAACTGCGCCGCCCCCCAGGGATTGCCCCAGGGCCGCACGCCCTCGGCGATCAGCTTCGACCATTCGAAGGCCTGCATGCCGACGAATGTGGCCCCGAACAGCGCGGTCAGGAGCATAAGCGCGGCGGTCTTGCGCCGGTCGCGGCGGTAACCGCAGTTGACGGCCATCGCCATGGTGCCGCTGCTGGAGATCAGGACGAACGTCATGATGGCGATCAGGATCAGCGGCACGTGGACCCCGCCGATCTCCAGTGCGAAGACCTCGCTCGGGTTCGGCCAGGGCACGGTCGTCGCCATACGCGCCGACATGTAGGCGATCAGGAAGCAGCCGAAAATGAACGTGTCGCTCAGGAGGAAGATCCACATCATGGCCTTTCCCCAGGAGACATTCTTGAAGGCCCGCTGGTCCGAAGCCCAGTCGGCCGCCAAGCCGGCGAGACCGGATGGGCGGGGGAGCGTTTCCAAGGAGGATGGCTTTAGTGGAGCGGACATGTCAGCGTTCCTATGTCAGCAATTGACGGCAGAGATCGACGACGTCGTTGGCCCAACCGGAAAAGAGGGCGAATAGAACCAGCCAGACGGCCAGCATGAAATGCCAGTAGGTGGCGCAAAGCCCGATGGAGAGGTGCGCCCGGCGGTCGATCGGCGCATCCCAAGTGCGCAGGGTGACGCGTCCCAGCGCCGCGAGCCCGCCGACGATGTGCAGGCCATGCATCGCGGTGAGCATGTAGAAAAAGCTGTTGGCCGGGTTGCTGGTCAGAAAATACCCGGCGGAAGAAAGCGCGCGCCAGGCGAAAAGCTGTCCGACGAGGAAGGCGAGGCCTGCCGCGAACGCGACGAGCAGGCTGGTCCGTGCCGCCTCGTCGTTCCGCCGTTCGGCTTCGAGCTTTGCCCAATGCAGGGTTGCGCTGCTCAAGGCAAGAATAGCGGTGTTGATCCAGAGAAAGCGCGGCAGCGGCAGCGGCGACCAGTCGGAAGACGCCATGCGCATGAAATAGGCACTGATGAAAAGCGTGAAGAGCGCGCCGACCACGGCGAGAAAGACACCGAGACCGACCTTTGCAGCTGGCACGGGCTCGATGCCGCGACGGTCGTGCCCGTGACCCACTTCCAGCCACGGCTTCGAGGCCAGTCGCTGTTGTGCCAGCCACCAGGCGATGATGACGGCGATGACCGCCAGGAAGACCAACACGACCGTCATGAGGCGGCCTCGTGGGTCACGCGTCCCGGCCCAGGCTGGTTTTGCGGAATGAAGTCCTCGGGCGCGCCGGGCACGCTGTAGTCGTAAGCCCAGCGATAGACGACCGGCAGTTCCTTGCCCCAGTTGCCGTGCGGAGGGGGTGTCACAGGCGTTTGCCATTCAAGCGTCGTCGCGCGCCAGGGGTTGCCGCCGGCTTCCCTGCCGTGGCGCAGGCTCCAGACGAGGTTGAAAAGAAAGACGATCTGGGCGGCGCCGACGACGAGTGCTGCGACGCTGATGAAAGCATTGAGGCTGTGCACCGACTCCGGCACGAACGTCGCTTCGCCGAGTTCGTAGTAGCGGCGCGGGACGCCGACGAGGCCGACATAGTGCATCGGGAAGAAGATCGCATAGGAGCCGAGGAAGGTGATCCAGAAATGCAACTGGCCGAGCGCCTCGTTGAGCATGCGCCCCGTCATCTTCGGATACCAGTGATAGATCGCACCGAAGATGACCAGAATCGGCGCGACGCCCATCACCATGTGGAAATGCGCGACGACGAACATCGTATCGGAGAGCGGTACGTCCACCACGACATTGCCGAGGAAAAGCCCGGTAAGTCCGCCGTTGACGAAGGTGACGATGAAGGCGAGTGCGAAGAGCATCGGCAAGCTCAGGTGGATGTTGCCCCGCCAAAGCGTCAGTACCCAATTGTAGACCTTGATTGCCGTCGGTACTGCGATGATCAGCGTCGTGGTGGCAAAGAAGAAGCCGAAATAGGGGTTCATGCCGCTGACGTACATGTGGTGCGCCCAGACGACCATGGACAGCGCGCCGATGATGACGATCGCCCAAACCATCATGCGATAGCCGAAGATGTTCTTCCGTGCATGCGTGCTGATGAGGTCCGAAACGATGCCGAAGGCCGGCAGCGCGACGATGTAGACCTCCGGGTGACCGAAGAACCAGAAGAGATGCTGGAACAGGATCGGGCTGCCACCGCCATATTGCAGTTGCTCGCCCATCTCGGAGATCGCCGGCATGAAGAAGCTCGTGCCGAGCAATCGATCGAAGAGCATCATGACGCAGGCGACGAATAGTGCCGGGAAGGCGAGCAGGGCCATGACCGTGGCGGTGACGATGCCCCAGACGGTCAGCGGCATGCGCATCAGCGTCATGCCGCGCGCCCGGCCCTGCAGAACCGTGACGACGTAGTTGAGGCCACCCATCGTGAAGCCGATGATGAAGATGATCAGCGAAGAGAGCATCAGGATGATGCCCCAATCCTTGCCGCCGGGCGTATTGGACAAAATTGCCTGGGGCGGGTAAAGCGTCCAGCCGGCCCCGGTCGGTCCGCCGGGAGCGAAGAAGCTTGCGACCAGCACCAGCACCGCGATGAGGTAGATCCAGTAGCTCAGCATGTTCGCGTAGGGAAAGACCATGTCGCGGGCGCCGACCATCAGCGGAATGAGGTAGTTGCCGAAGCCGCCAAGGAAGAGCGCGGTCAGCAGATAGATCACCATGATCATCCCGTGCATGGTGATGAACTGGTAGTAGCGCTCGGCGTCAATGAAGTCGAACGTGCCGGGGAAGCCGAGCTGCAGGCGCATCAGCCACGAGAGGACCAGCGCAACCATGCCGATAGCGATCGCCGTCGTCGCGTATTGGATGGCGATGACTTTCGCGTCCTGGCTGAAAACGTATCGGGTCCACCAGCTGTGCGGATGATAAAGTTCAACATCCTCGACTTCGGCGGGCGGGACCGCTTCGCCAATACCGGACCGGACGTCGACCATCATATTCCTCCCAGCTTTCTACCTAGAGCGCCGCGCGTCTTATCAGACGCGCAAAGGGCGCTGTAACACTTTGAATTGCTGCATGTTTTTGTCCTTAAATCGGCCAGGATTTAAGGAAGCATGCAGTGGCGCTCCTATTGAGCCGACGAGGCGTCGGCCGTGACCGCCCTCGGGCTGTCGCCGGACGATGCGGTCAATTGCGAAAAGGTCTGCTGCTCGGCGAGCCACGTCTGGTAATCGGCCTCGCTGTCGACCACCACCGTGCCGCGCATCTGCGGATGGCCGGTGCCGCAGAGCTCGGCACAGAGGATCTCGAACGTGCCTGTCCGCGTCGGCGTGAACCAGAAATAGGTCACCATGCCGGGCACCATATCCATCTTGGCGCGGAACTCCGGCACATAGAAATCATGCAGGACGTCGACCGAACGTAGGAGAATCTTGACGGGTTTTCCGACCGGCAGGTGCAACTCGCCACCTTCGATGATCAGGTCGTCGAGGGTAGCCGCGTCGTTGCGGTTGAGGCCGAGCGAGTTTTCGGGCGCGACGTCCCGGGTTTCCGACGTTCCGAGCTTTCCGTCCTTGCCCGGCAGCCGGAAACTCCACAGCCATTGTTGGCCGACGACTTCGACTTCGGTCGCTGCCGCCGGGACGGTAATGAACTGGTTCCAGACGAAAAGGCCCGGCGCCAGCATCGCGATGACGCCAACCGTTGTACTTACAGCGAGCCAGCCTTCGAGCCGTTTGTTTTCGGGTTCATAGGCTGCCTGGTTGCCGGGGCGATGGCGGAACCGGAAAACGCAATAAGCAGTGAACAGGACAACCGCGACGAAGACGAAGCCGGTGATCCAGAAAGTTATGATGAGAGTATTGTCTATGTAATTCCAGTTGGAGGCGATTGGTGTCCACCACCAGGGACTCAACAAATGGAACAACACTGATCCGGCGGCCAACAAAACCAGAATCACCACCACGGCCATTTCTTGTCCCTCCTACCGCAATCGGCTGTGGGCATGAATACGCAATCCGTAGAGTTCCGATCACGATTATTGCACGAACGGAAAATAGTCGCAAATCGCCCGAAAGGGTTGTTGTGGGGCTCCCTTTCGCGCGTGGGTTTCTTGCTATTGTGAATATTGTTTGAGGTAGGCGATCACGTTGGAAATATCCGCCTCCTCCTTCAGGCCGGGAAAGACCATCTTGGTTCCTTTCACCTTTGCCTTCGGATCCTGGAGGTAATCACGCAGTGTCGCCTCGTCCCACTTGAGACCTCCCTTGCCGGCCTCGACCATTGCCGGCGAATAGCGGAATTTGGGATGCGTGCCGGCTGTCCTGCCCATGATGTGATTGAGCGAGGGGCCGACCTTGTTGGTGTCTTTGTCGGCGACGTGGCAGACCGAGCATTTCTTGAAGACGACCGCGCCGGCCTCGGCATCGCCCTCTTGGGCGAAGGCCGTCACGGGACAGAGTACGAGTGCCGAAAAGGAGATGGCAACAACAGGAATTCGCATGACACTTCCTCAATTTCGCCGGGCGCGGGGCAAGGAGGACTATCGTCAAATCGCTGTATTGGCGGTGCTTGCTTCTCTCAATGGTGGCGCGCCGAGGGCGGTTGATGCTTGCGACAAGGAACAAAACTAAGGCCCGCTTGGCAGAAGTCAATTGCCATGTCGGGGCGCGTCCGGCGCTGCGAAGCGCCGGCCATGCATATGTCACTCCTGCGGCTTTCTGCGGCAACGCGCCGATCAGACGCGATTGCCCTCCGCGTCGAAGAAATGCAGGTAGTGTGCGGGAAGGCGGACCGGAACGGTTCCTGAGGCTGTGAGGAAGGACCGGTCGTTGGTGAAGGCCTTGAAGCTTGTCCGGCCGAGCGACAAATGCAGGATGATGCCGAATCCGGTCGGCTCGACGAGGTCTACGGTTGCAAGGAGACTCTCCGGCCCGTGACCTGCAAGGACGACATGTTCCGGACGTATGCCGAGCGTCGCGTGGGCATTGTCCGCGATCGACGCGGACGCATCGAGCGGAATGCTGACGCCTCCCTCTGTCTCGAAACTTGGGCTGCCGCCGGCACGATAGGTGCCCTTGAAGAAATTCATGCCGGGAGAGCCTATGAAACCCGCCACAAAGAGGTTGGCGGGGCGGTCGTAGAGCTCGAGCGGGCTTCCGACCTGCTGGACCACGCCGCCGTTCATCGCGACGATGCGGTCTGCCAGCGTCATCGCTTCGATCTGGTCGTGCGTCACGTAGATCGACGTGGCGCCGAGGTCCTTGTGCAGTTTCTTGATCTCGGCGCGCATCTGTTCGCGCAGGCGCGCATCGAGATTGGAGAGCGGTTCGTCGAAAAGAAAAGCCTTCGGCTGGCGGACGATCGCTCGCCCCATGGCGACGCGCTGGCGCTGGCCGCCGGAGAGAGCGCGCGGGCGGCGCTCCAGCAGGGGTTCGAGACCAAGCTTGGTGGCGGCGCCGGAAACGACGGTGGTGATCCTGTCCTTGGCCGTCTTGCGCAGCCGCAGGCTGTAGCTCATGTTCTTCTCGACCGACATGTGCGGATAGAGCGCATAGGACTGGAACACCATGGCGATGTCGCGGTCCTTCGGCGCGAGTTCGTTGACGCGCTTGCCGGCGATGCGAATCTCGCCGGCCGTCACGCTTTCGAGCCCGGCGATCATGCGCAGAAGGGTGGACTTGCCGCAGCCCGACGGGCCGACGAGCACGACGAACTCACCGTCCTTGATCTTGAGGTCGACATCGTGCAGCACCGGATGGATGCCGTAGGATTTCTGGATATTGGCGATATCGATGGAAGCCATGGGTAATCAGCCTTTGACCGCGCCGGCCGTGAGGCCCTGGACGAGATAACGTTGAATGAACAGGAAGAAGAGGCAGGCCGGGATCAAAGCCAGCACGCCGGCCGCCATCATCTGCCCGAAATCGACCGAAAATTTCGACACGAAGGACAGGAGCCCGACCGGGAAGGTCGCCTGCTCGTTGCCGGAGATCAGCATCAGCGAAAAGAGCAGCTCGCTCCAGGCGGCGGTGAAGACGAAACCGAGCGTCGCGGCGATGCCGGGCAGCGTCAGCGGTAGGATGATCTGGCGGAAGGCGACGAACTGCGTGGCACCGTCGATCATCGCCGCTTCTTCCAGATCCTTCGGAATGCCGTCGAAGAAGGACTCCATCAGGAAGGTGGCGAAGGGCACGTTGAACGCCGTGTAGACGATGACGAGGCCCGTCAGGCTGTTGGTGAGCCCCATTGGCGAGAGGATCTTGAAGATCGGCGCGACCAGCATCACCAGCGGGAACATCTGGGTGAGCAGCATCAAGGTCACCAGCCAGTACTTGCCGCGGAACCCGAAACGCGACAGCGCGTAGCCGGAGAGTGAAGAAAGGACCGTAACGATCACCGCGGTTGAGCCCGAAACGATCAGGCTGTTGCGGAAGAAGACCGGAAAAGCGCTGTGCCGGAGCACGAAGTCGAAATGCTCGAAACTCGCCCGCGACGGCCAGAGGCGAACACCCTCGGTGTAGAGCAGATCGTTCGGCGTGACCGCAACCTTGAGCAGCCAGAAGAGCGGGAAGAGCGCAAAGGCGATGTAGGCGAGGATCGCCAGGCGGTGCGCGATGGTGAGGAAGGCTGGTTTGGCGCGCATCGGTCTCAATCCTTGCTGAGCAGCCACTGTCTCAGGATGACGATCAGCAGCGAATAGGCGAGCAGCAGCGCGAGGAGCACGAGCGCGATCGCCGAGGCATAGCCGAAATCGAGCCGCTTGAAGGCCTGGGTGAAGATGTAGCTGGCGACGATCTGCGTGCGGTCGGCCGGTCCGCCATTGGTCATGACGATGATGAGGTCGGCGAAATTTGAGATCCAGACCGTGCGCAGGAGAATGGTGATCGCGATCGTCGGGGCGAGGAAGGGAAGGGTAATCGAGAGGAAGCGCTGGGCAGGCCCCGCTCCGTCGATGCTGGCGGCCTCGTAAAGATCGCGCGGGATCGCCTGCAGCGCGGCAAGCAGCGTAATGGCGAAGAAGGGGATACCCCACCAGATATTGGCGACGATCGGCCCCCACATGGCAAGCTGCGGATCGGACAGGATATTTGCCGGCTGGCTCATGAGCCCGAGCCCGTAGAGCCAATGCGGCAACGGACCGACGACGGGGTTGAAGAGCCAGGCCCAGTTGAGACCGGCGAGGAAGCTCGGGACGGCCCAGGGCAGGAAAACGAGAGCCTGGGCAATTGCGCGGCCGCTAAACGGTTTGTCGAGCAGGAGGGCGAGGATCAGTCCGAAGGTGAACTGCAACAGTACGGAAGCGCCGGTCCACCAGAGCGTGTTGCGGAGTGCGCGGAAAAACGCCTGGTCCTGCGACAGTGCCCTGAAGTGATCGAGGCCGACGAAGGCACTGGAGAAGGGGTTGAGCAGTTGGATGTCGCGGAAGGCATAGGAGACGCCGAGGACCAGCGGCACGAGCATGACCGCGACGATCAGGATCAGCGCCGGCGCACTGTAGAGATAAGGCGCGGAGGCGTCGGCGATGCGTTTCATCAGCGGCGGACGAATTGCATGCAGGCCGTCATGGCGTGCGGCATAGGCCATCGATCAAATATTCCCCTTCATGGCGCGCCCTTGCCGGCGCGCCCTGTTTCTTGTCGATTACGTCGCACGGCGGCGGGACGAGCCCGCCGCCGTGCACCTGCGTGTTACTTCTTGTTCGCCAGATACTTCTGCTGTGCCTTGGTCAGATAATCGGCCCACTGGTTGGCGAGCTCTTCCGGCGTGATGTCTCCGAGCAGCGCTTCCTGCGTCGTCTTGATCGCCAGCGAATCCTTGAAGAAGGCAAACTCTTCGAGATAGGTCGGCATCACGGTCAGCACGACGTCCTTGTCGGCGAGTTCATCGAACCAGCCCTTGAACTGCGCGCTTGCATAGAAGGGATCCTTCTCGGCCGACTTGTGGACCGGCAGCGCGCCGGTGCGCTTGTTCCACTCGATGTTGCCTTCCGGACCTTCGAGCGTTTCGATGAGCTTCCAGGAAAGGTCCTTGTTCTGGCTCGCCGAGAGCATCGACCAACCAGCGAAGCCGATGGTGGTGAACGCCTTGCCGCTCGGGCCCTTCGGCATGGTGGTGACGCCGAAATCATCCGGCTTCATGCGCTGGGCAATCGCGATCAGCGCGTCCGGGTCCTGGTCGAGGAAGGCGCAGGTGCCGCTATAGAAACCGGCGACGATTTCGTTGAAGCCCCAGTTGACGCTGTCCTTCGGCGCGAGCCCGTTCTTGTAGAGGTCGATGACCCAGGTCAGGCCCTTCACCCAACCTTCGCTGTTCATCGTCGAGGTGCCGTCTTCGTTGAAGAACTTGTTGTCGCCGGCCATGGTGGCGCCGAACATCACCCAGCCGTTCAGGCCGCCCGGCCCGCCGCGCAGGCAGTAGCCGGATTTGCCAGGCAGCTTGGAGACCGCCTCGGATGCCTTGACGAAGTCGTCCATCGTCTTCGGCGGTTCGGCAACGCCCGCCTCCGAGAGCAGCTTCTTGTTATAGAACATCGCCCGGAGATAGAAGCCGTAGGGCAGCATATAGGCGGTGTCGTTGACGTCGCGGCCGAGTTCGAGCGCGCGCTCGGTGAGGCCGCCCGTGTGCTCCCACTTTTCGAGATAGGGCTCGAGGCTTTCGAGCATGCCGTTATTGGCGTAGAGCGAGAGCCAGGTGTCAGGCATTTCCATGACATCGGGCACTTCGCCGGCCGAGACCATGGTCGCGAATTTCTGGAAGGCCTCGCCCCAGGGCAGCGAGATGATCTCGACGGTGGTGCCGGGGTTTGCCGCCTCGAACTTGGCGACGATCGACTTCAGCGTTTCAGTGCGCTCGGGGCTGGTGATGACCTCTACGAGCTTCAGCTTTGTATCGGCGAGCGCGCTGCCGGCCATCAGGGTCGCAAGCAGGGTTGCGGTGATAAGTTTCCTCATTTTCAGTTCCCCTTTTCTTTGGTGTTCGGGTGTTACTGTATCGTCAGCCTAGTGAAGCGACGGCGATCGCCGCTTCGAGATCGCTCCAGAGGGCCTCCGTTCCCTCCAGGCCGACATGGAGCCGTACCGACCGCGGAGAAATGCCGAAGGCGACCGCGGAATTGGGCTGGGCTTTCTGCGCCAGAACGACTTCGCCCGGCACGATGAGGCTTTCGTGGCCGCCCCAGGAGACACCGAGCTTGAACAACTCGAGATGATCGGCGAAGCGGCGCACATCGATGCCCTCGTGGAAAATGAACGAGAACAGGCCGGACGTGCCGGAAAGACCTGGCGGCAGATGGTTGCCGAGGCCGGGATGGCAAACCGTTTCGACCAGCGGATGGTCCTGCAGGCGCTCAGCGACGGTGCGTGCCGAGCGTTCGTGCGCCTTCATCCGGATCGGCAGGGTGCGAAGCCCGCGGATCAGGAGCCAGGCATCGAACGGTGAAAGCTTGCCACCGAGATAGGGATAGGCTTCCGAGCGGATGCGGCCGATCAGATCCTTCGAGCCGGCAACGACCCCGGCGACGACATCGCTGTGGCCGCCGAGATATTTCGAGGCAGAGTGGATGACGAGATCGACGCCGAGCGCGATCGGCTGCTGGAACACCGGACTCGCCCAGCTGTTGTCGATGACGGTGACGATTCCCTCTGCCTTGGCGAGTGCGGCAAGGGTGGCAACGTCGTGGGTGTCCATGACCCAGCTCGTCGGACTTTCCATGTAAAAGAGCTTGGCGCCGGGGAGCGCCTTTGCCACCGCCTCCTCGTCGCGGCCGTCGACATAGGTCACTTCGACGCGCATGCGCTTCAGGTGCGTGCCGAAGAGCCGGAAGGCGTCGGGATAGACATGCTTGACCGCGACGATGCGGTCGCCCGGTTCGACGAAGGAAAGAACGGTCGACGAGATCGCCGACATGCCGCTCGCGAATCCGATCGCATCCTCGGCGCCTTCGAGTTTCGCCAGCATCTCCTCGAACATCCTGACGGTCGGGTTGAGGCCGCGGGTGTAGATCGGCCGCACGCGCTCACCCCGGTAGGAGGCGACCATGTCGTCATAGTCCTTGAAGGTGAAAAGCGACGTCTGGACGATCGGTGGCACGACGGCATCGAAGGCATTGCCGTCGTCATGCGCGACGATGAGGGAGGCTGTATCGAACGGATCGAAGCCGTTGTTCATTTGGACATTTCCTTGATGTCTTCCTCGACGATGGCGAGGATCTTCAGTGTTTCTTCGCGCGCAGCGTGGGTGTCCTGTGCGGCGATCGCGTTGAAGAGCGTGCGGTGGAACGGAAAGGAGCGCCGCGCGAAATCCGGGCGGTCGAAGGGCTTTTCCCAGAAGCGTTCGAAGGCCTCGCGCATCTGCTCGAGAAGTTGGCGGAAGAGCGGGTTGTGCGTGGCGTCGTAGATCGCCAGGTGGAAGGCCAGGTCTTCCGGACCGGAGGTGCCTTTGGCGAGATGCACGCGTTCCATCTCGTCGAGCTTCGTCTCGATGTTGACGAGGTCCGCGTCGGTGCGGCGGCGCGCGGCCACCATGCCGGCCTCGACCTCGATGCCGCGCCGCACTTCGAGCGTCTGCAGAAGCGCGTCGCGCAGGTGCTCTGTATCGAGCGCCAGCGGCATGTGGATCGTCGCGCCGGAAATGGCCCGCAGCAGGTACGTGCCGCTGCCTTTGCGCGCCTCGACGACGCCGAGCGCCTGGAAATGGCTGAGGACCTCGCGAACCGTGGAGCGGCCGACGGCAAGCGCCGCCATCAGCTCACGCTCGGCCGGCAGCCGATCGCCCGGCCTCAGGCCGGAATGCTGGATGTAGTCGGCAAGAGCGGCAATGACCTGTTGCACCCGGTCGACCGGGGGCAGGGGCACAAGCGTCGCCTTGTCTTGCTGAGGCATCCGGTTCTCCCGCGGCGCCAAATTGGTCTGACATCTGAGCAATATGCAGGCGATCAGCCGGGTGGTCAAGCGGCAAACTCGGGTGGTCGGTCTGTATGCGCAGCCTCGGTCCGCGTGGCGGCTTCCATCGGAGCGTGAAGCTCTCGGTCTCACGCTGCACCGATCTCTTGACCGTTGCCATGATTGGGAGCGATATCGGGGCGAGGAGTTCTGAGATGAGATATCGTGCCTGTACCGCTCTGGCCCTTGTCGTGGCTCTGATCGCATCCGGCCTGTTGGCGGGCGATGCGAATGCCCAGATGCGAACGGGGAAGGGCGAGTATTACAGCGGCATCCAACGCAAGCCGTGGCCGAGTTATCTCTTTTACTGGATCACCGGCCAGGATAACCCGGCTACTTACGGTACACCGGCA
The DNA here is from genome assembly GCF_036488675.1 of Sinorhizobium chiapasense. Classification (NCBI taxonomy): domain Bacteria; kingdom Pseudomonadati; phylum Pseudomonadota; class Alphaproteobacteria; order Hyphomicrobiales; family Rhizobiaceae; genus Sinorhizobium; species Sinorhizobium chiapasense. The sequence continues at coordinate 3,010,093 of NZ_CP133148.1, read as the reverse complement.
AGGAAGAATGCAGGCGCCGGCAAGCAGCCGCCGAAGCGCGGCGGGAGCTATCCCGCGCAATAAACACGCGGAGGACGCCGTGCCGGCGCCTTCGTCATAGCTTACAGAAAGCGCTCGCCGTCAGACCTTGGCGACATGGACGTCGCGCGGCAGCGAGGAGAGGACCTCCGGTCCGTCGGCGCGCAGGATCACGATATCCTCGAGCCGAATGCCGAAACGGCCGGGCAGGTAGATGCCGGGCTCGATGGAAAAGACCATGCCTTCCTCGAGGATCGTTTCCGACGTCGCGGTGATGTAGGGCGGCTCGTGACCGTCAATCCCCATGCCGTGACCGGTGCGATGCACGAAATATTCGCCATAGCCGGCATCCGTAATCACCTTGCGTGCGGCCGCGTCGACCTCCTTAGCCTGCACGCCGGGGCGGGCGGCCTTCATCGCCGCCTGCACGGCCTTTTCCACGATCGTGTGGATCTGGCCATAGCCCTCCGGCGCGCGGCCCACGACCGCCATTCTGGTGATATCGCTCGGAAAGCCCTGCTTGCGGCCGCCGATATCGATCACCACGGCATCGCCTTCTTCGATAACGCGGTCGCTGGCCGAATGATGCGGAAAGGCGCCGTTGCCGCCGGAGCCGACGATCCAGAAGGCCGGCGCTGCTCCTTCCGAGGAAAAATGCGCGCGGATCTCGGCCGCGAGTTCCTTCTCGGTCATGCCAGGACGGACCTTCGAAAAGGCGGCCTGCATCGCCCGGTCGGCGATCGCCGCGTTCATCTTCAGGAGTTCGTATTCGCTGCGGTCCTTGCGCATGCGCAGGGCACCAAGCGTGCCAGGGGTAAAATCACGTGCGGTGTCCTCCGGCAGATTGTCGAGAAGCAGCAGCGCAAAATCCGCACGCATCGTCTCGTCGAGAACGACGCGGCCGGGCTCTTCGGCACCGAGTCCGGCAAGGGCAGCCTTGAGCGCCAGAACGGGACCTTCCGCGTCCGACCAGTTGTAGAAGTCAATGTCGGTGTGCTCGCGCGTGCCCTCGGCATTGAGCGCCGGCATCAGGAAGGCTTCCCGTTCCGGCGCGATCAGAAGCAGGCAGGGACGTTCGTCCGGATGCGGGTGGAAGCCCAGCACCCAATCCATGTGCGACCCAGGTGCAATGGCGATGAGCCCCGTGCCGGTCTCCTTCATTCGCGCGCGCAGCGCGGCGAGCCGCATCTTCGTCTGTTCATTCATGTGATCGCGTCCTCGTGTTGATGGTGGGTGAAATGCTGCTTGCGAGGTGAGGTCAGATAGTGCCGTTCCCCCGCATCAGCGCGGCTTGTGTTTTTTCGCGACGCCATTGCGGCTTGCGGCACGAGTTACCGCCAAGCTGTTGTCCGGGTCGCCGGAAGGCTCGCCATCGCCGAAGACGTCCATCGTGCAGGTGTGCAGGATGGTCGTTGGCTTGTTCGTGTGGTTCCAGGTGGCATGTGTGCGCGTGGAGGGAAAATGGGCCGAGTCGCCGGGCTCAAGAACGATGCGCTCGCCATCGATCTCCAAGGTCAGCGAACCCTCGAGGATGAAGTAGATTTCCTCGCCCTCGTGCGACATCGGTTCGCTTCGCCGTCCAGGCGGTTCATGAATGATCGTGCTTCGAAGGACATTGCCGGGGAAGGCGGCGGAGAGGCGTTCGTAGGAGACATTGCCGTCGCCGTCGCCAAGCGCATAGATCGGACGGTGCGCGCGGCGGGTGACGGGCGAGGCAACCTTCGGCGGCGTGAAGACGGCGCCGACTTCGACTTTCAACGTGCGGCAGACGGCGATCAGCGATGTGAGCGAAGGCACGGTAATGCCGCGCTCTATCTGAGAAATGAAGCCGACGGAAAAGCCCGAATGGTCGGCGACCGTCTGGAGCGTCAGCTTCAGTTCCTTCCGACGGCGGCGCAGCCGCTCGCCGAGCGGTGGATCGCCCACACCAACGCGCGCTTCTGAAGCGTTCTCCGTCTTCAAAGGCTCCTCCCGCCTTTTTAGTATTTCTTCAAAACTGGAGCATTCGCGAGTCGCTGTCAACGGCTTTTTAGCGGCACTAAAAATCCATTCGTGCGTGAGGTAGGGCGGGCTTGCGGCTATCTTGGGATGGGTATCAGCCGGCGAGGCTGAGGAGCCTGCCGATCGCTTGCTGGTCAAAGCCGCCGATGCCCTCCCGGATATCGGCTCCGATCGCCTCGGCCACCGCGTCTTCGTCGCGTCGCCTCAGCGCTTCGATCGCCTCGCGATGACGATCGACGACGTAGAGTTCGGCGACATGTTCCATGGCGATGCCGAGAATAGGTCCAAGCTGCAGCCACACGCTCTCGATCAGCGGCATGGCGATCTGGTCGGGATTGGCCATATAGATTTGCCGATGGAATGCCTGGTTGGCGATCAGTGCCGCAGCCTTCTGGCCAGCGAGGATCGCGGCCTCGATGGCTTCGTCGATCGCGACGACGCGGTCGATCTGCCGGTCCGAGAGGTGGGCGACCGCCCTGCGCGCGGCGTGGCTTTCGAGCACGATCCGTAGTGAAATCAGTTCCTCGAAGCGTGCCGGCGTGATGCGAGGCACGACGATGCGGCGGTTTTCGAGGAAGTGCAGGGCGCCGATTGAGGTCAGCTGCCGCAGCGCCTCGCGCACTGGCGTCGGGCTGCTGTCCAGCGCTTCGGCCAAACCGCGGATCGTGACCGACGTTCCGGGACGAAACGCGCCGACCATGATTGCCTGCCGGAGGCGTGCAAAGGCGTAGTCGTGCGTGGTCATGCCTTCCGGCCGTTCCAACGCCGGCAAAACAAGGCTCTTCAAGATTGCGTTTCCTCCTGCCTCACGTCGTTTCGTGCGGCTGATAGCATCAGCCAAGCTTGACTTCAAATCCTGAATTATGTCAACTTTCCCAAAATGTGATCACAAAAGAAGAATTGAGATATGTCTCTAGAGGTGGAAGATTCAAATTCATTCAAAGCTTGGCTGGAACAGAACGGCCCGATCGAAAGCATCCAGGCGGTCATTTGTGACCTGAACGGTATCATGCGCGGCAAGCGCGTGCCGGTCGAGCAGGCCTCCAAGGTGCTTGGCGGCGGCATCCGCATGCCGCTTTCCATCGTTGGCGTCGATGTCTGGGGAGAGGACATCATCGGAAGCGAACAGGTTTTCGCGACCGGCGACCGCGACGGAATCTGTGGGGTCACGGGGCGGGGAGCGCTGCCGGTAAATTGGACGTCTCGGCCGAGCGCGCTGGTGCCGCTCTGGCTCTTCATCGAGGATGGCAAGCCGTTTCTTGCCGATCCTCGTCAGGCACTTGCGGCAATCGTCGGGGAATACCGCGAACTTGGCCTGCGCCCGGTGGTCGCGACGGAGCTGGAATTTCTACCTGATCGACCCGGAGCCTGACAGCGCCGTGCCGCCGATCTCGCCCTATACCGGCAAGCGGCTCGATTCCGACGCGATCCTGTCGATCGACGAACTCGATGATTTCGGCGAGTTCTTCTCCGACGTCTACAAGGAATGCGCACGGCAGAACGTGCCGGCCGATGCAGCGATCGCCGAGAACGGCATCGGCCAGTTCGAGATCAACCTCTTGCACACCGACGATCCGCTGAAGGCGGCGGACGACGCGATTTTCTTCAAGCGCATCGTCAAGGGTGTCGCACGCAAGCACGGGCTCGCTGCAACGTTCATGGCCAAGCCCTACGGTACGCGCTCCGGCAACGGCATGCACATCCATTTCAGCCTGCTCGACGAGGAGGGCAACAACGTCTTCAACGACGGCAGCGACGAGGGATCGCCAATCCTGAGGCACGCGGTCGCCGGACTCTTGCGCGGCATGGCGGAGACGACGCTCATGTTTGCGCCGCATTTCAATTCCTACCGGCGGCTGAGGCCTGACACGCATGCGCCGACCTCGATTTCCTGGGGCTATGAAAACCGCACCTCGGCCATCCGCATTCCCGGCGGCAATCCGGCGGCGCGACGCATCGAACATCGGGTCGCCGGTGCCGACGCCAATCCCTATCTCGTCATCGCAGCGATCCTCGGTGCCGCGCTCGTCGGCATCCGCAACAAATGGAAGCCGTCGGCGCCTGTCGAGGGGCGGGCCTATGACGCGGAGAAACTGCCCAAGATTCCTGCCGAGTGGGGGCAGGCGGTCGATGCCTTCGAGGCCGGACCGATTGCCGCCGAGATCTTCGATCCCGTGCTTCGCTCCATGCTGATCGCCTGCAAGCGCCAGGAGATCGCCGGCTTTGCCGAGCAGGTTACGGACTATGAGTTCAGCGCCTATCTGGAAATCGTATGATGGCAAGCGCAAAGAAATCCTATGCCGGCGACGGCAGCTATCCGACGAGCTACTACGCTGCCTCGCGCAACATCGTCCGCACTCCGATCAAGCTCAAGGGGCGCATCGAAACCGATATCTGCGTTGTCGGCGCCGGCTATTCCGGGCTGTCGACGGCAATCCACCTCGCCGAAAAGGGCTACAAGGTCACTGTGATTGAGGGCGCACAGGTGGGGTGGGGCGCCTCCGGGCGCAATGGCGGTCAGGTTGTAAACGGCCTGAACGCCAGCCTGTCGACGATCCAGAGCCGTTACGGCGAGGATGCGGCCCGTTTTATCGGCGGCCTGATGCAAGAGGGGGGTCGGATCATCCGCCGGCTCGTCAGCCAATACCAGATCGACTGTGACCTGAAGCCCGGCAACATCTATGCCGCCTATACCGCCGCGCACATGAAGGAGCTGGAGGCCAAGCAGGCGCTCTGGCGCAAATACGGAATGGACGACCACCAGCTCCTCGACCGCGAGGCGCTCAGGAAGCTCGTCAACTCCGACGCTTATTGCGGAGGCATGCTCGACACGACAGGCGGGCACATGCATCCGCTCAATCTGGTTCTCGGCGAGGCTCGCGCTCTCGAAAGCCTGGGCGGCACGATATACGAAATGTCGCCGGTCGTCCGCGTGGACCACGAGGCCGCGCGACCAACCGTCTACACGCAAGAAGGCGAGGTCTCCGCCCGCATCGTCGTTCTTTGCGGCAACGCCTATCTCGGCGATGCGGTGCCGAAGCTCGTTTCGCGTGTCATGCCGGTCTCGACGCAGATGATCACCACAGCGCCGCTTGGCGAGGAACTCGCCCATTCGCTGATCCCAAGCGACATGTGTGTGGAAGATGTGCGCTACATTCTCGACTATTTCCGATTGTCCACCGACAAGCGGATGATTTTCGGCGGCGGCACCGTCTATGGCGGCACAGATCCGGCGGACGTCGTCGCGAAGCTCAGGCCCAATCTCGAAAAGGTCTTTCCGCGGCTCAAGGGCGTGAAGATCGACTATGCCTGGAGCGGGAATTTCGCGCTCTCGTTCACGCGCGTGCCGCAGATGGGGCGCATCGGCGCCAACACTTATTTCGCGCATGGCTATAGCGGCCACGGCGTCACCGGTTCCCACCTCTTCGGCCGCACGCTTGCCGAGGCGATCGACGGCGACACGTCGCGCTTCGACGTCTTCGAGAAGCTGCCGTGGTATCCGTTTCCGGGCGGACGGATGTTCCGCGCGCAATATTCGACGATCGGTTCCTGGTGGTATTCCTTCAAGGATGCCGTCGGCTGGTAAATGGCCGACCTTCCGGAGTTTCGCGTCCAAATCGATTCCTCTCCGGCCGATGATGCGCTAGAATTTCTCGGCTGCACCGTCTGACCGGCGCGTCCGGACCGGGGCGCGATATCCAGCGTGCTACAACGGTGCGCCGCGAGGCTTTCTCCTCGCAGGGCACCGCGGCCAAGGCCGTCACCATCTGCCATGGCGTGAGGCCGATGACCGCGGTCGATCAGGGAGGTCAGAAATGTTCATACGCTTCGGCTACGAGATCGGCGTTCGCTGCACGCAGCCGACGCCGATGATGACCTATCTTTCGGTTGTACCAGAACGGCGTGGCAACATCGTCCGTGAGCGCGGTCCGGTCGCATCACCGATCCTGGCGATGGAGGAAATCACTGACCCCCACGGAAACGCCTGCCTGCGGATGGTCTTGCACGCGGGCGAAACCAAACTCAGCTATGACGCCGTGATCAAGGACGACGGCAGGCCCGATGCCTCGGATCCACTGGCCGAAGCCGTGGCGGTAGAAAGGCTTCCGGCCGCCTGGCTGCCTTATCTTTCCGCCAGCCGCTATTGCGAGACCGACCGCCTCGCCGCACTGGCCTGGAAGCTTTTCGGCGATGTTCCCGCCGGATGGCAGCGCGTTCAGGCGATCTGCGACTATGTCCATGATCGGCTGGTTTTCAGCTATGGCTATGCGCAGGCAATGCGCACGGCTCTCGAGGCGCATGAGGATCGCCTGGGGGTCAGCCGTGATTATGCTCATCTCGCTATTGCCTTTTGCCGCTGCATGAACATGCCGGCGCGTTACGTCAACGGCTACATGACCAACGTCGGCGTGCCCGAGAGCCCGGCCCCCATGGACTTCAATGCCTGGTTCGAGGCTTATCTCGGTGATCGCTGGTATACGTTCGACGCCAAGAACAATGCGCGGCGCATCGGTCGCATTCCTGTCGCGCGGGGCCGCGACGCGGCGGACATCCCGTTGATCCAGACCTTCGGGAAGCATGAACTCACGGTCTTTACCGTGTGGACCTCGGTCGAAACCGATGTCTCGCTCGCCCGGTCGCACCGCGCGGCCGACGTTTCGCTGCTGACACCCTGGTTCAGTGAAACCTGGTCGCGACATCTTCAAGAGCGCGACCGCAACCGGCACTGAAAGTGGCTTCCTGCATGTTTCCTTAAATCGTAGCCGATTTAAGGATGAAAACATGCAGCAATTCAAAGTGCTACAGCGACCTTTGTGCGTCTGAAAAGACGCACGGCGCTGTGGGCACCGTAAACGGATTTTTCATTTCCGACGCGGTCGGCAGAAAATAATATCTATAAACTCAATCGAGAATATAGGAGAACATAACTACTGCGAAACAGCGGAGAAGCAAGATGAACGCGACCAAGGCTGCTCGATCCCGCTATGCGATCTACGCTGCACCGCCGGCCCGCCGCTCGTCGGTCAATCTCATTCCCCACACTATTGCCTTTGCCGCAGCGTTCAGTTTCGTCACGGCGCTCATCATCGGTGCGATCTGACCTGGCCTGACTAACCCAGCCGCGACAAATGCTCGTGCGCGGCCACCACGGGCCTTCTCTTGTGTTCCATCCCGTCTCGTATTCGCTCGGCTGCGCAACGACCGGCCCGAGTGGAAGAGCTGCGCAATCGGCCGATGTCGCGGGCGATGAGATCGTTACGCTTGCGGTCTAGGCCGCCGACGTCGTAGCCTTACCCTCGGCAAGCGGGAATGCGTGACATATGCGGCGGATTGCTCCGGAAAATTGGTATGCGGTGAGGCGTCTCGAAGATGACGTCACCTTCATTTCGGAGCCGTTCATCCAGGCGTTTTACCGCTGCAACGTCTGGCACGTGCGTGGCCGCGATCGCGACATGCTGGTCGACAGCGGCATGGGCGTCGTATCGCTGAGGCAGTGGGTGCCGCTCGTCACCGAACGCGAACTCATTGCGGTCGCAAGCCATACGCATTTCGACCATATCGGCTGTCATCATGAGTTCGAGTGCCGGGCGGTGCACGCAGCCGAGGCCGATCTTCTTGCCCATCCGACGCGGGCCAATACGCTCGCCGATCCTTATGTTACCGACGACATCTTCGATGCGCTGCCGCCGGAGCCCTATTGCTCGCAATGCTATGGCGTCAAAGCGGCCGCCGCGACGCGCGTTCTCGATGACGGCGATACAATCGATCTCGGTGACCGGATCTTCGAAGTCATCCACACGCCTGGGCATTCCCCAGGCGGCATCGCGCTCTGGGAGGAGAGCACCGGCGTGCTGTTCAGCGGCGACATTCTCTATGACGGCCCGCTGGTTGAAGACACCTACCATTCCGACGCGGACGACTATCTGGCGTCGATGGAGCGCCTGCTGAGAATACCAGCGCGCATCGTCCACGGTGGGCATTTCCCAAGCTTTTCCGGTGAACGCTACCGGAAGCTAATCAAGGACTGGCTCTCCGCGAAACAAAAGACTATTTGACGGGAAGGAGGAGTGAATGCTCGACAAGAGAAAACTCTACATCAACGGCGAATGGGTCGATCCGATCGAGGCGAAGGATCTGGAGGTCCTGAATCCGGCGACCGAGCAGCCGATTGCCGTGATTTCCATGGGCACGGCCGCCGACATCGATCGCGCCGTTGCCGCGGCGAAGAAGGCCTTCGCAACCTACAGCCAGATCAGTGTCGAGGATCGCCTGGCGCTGCTCGAAAAGCTGCTTTCGATCTACAAGCGTCGCTATGACGAGATGGCCGCAACGATCACCATGGAGTTGGGCGCCCCGGCGACGATGGCGCGCGAGCAACAGGCCGACGTCGGCGTCGGGCACCTGCAGTGTTTCATCGACGCGCTGAAACGCTTGAAGACGCGCGACCGGCTTCCGAACGGTGATGTCATGCTGCGCGAGCCGATCGGTGTTTGCGGGCTGATCACGCCCTGGAATTGGCCGATCAACCAGATCGCCCTGAAAGTCGTGCCGGCGCTTGCGACGGGCTGCACCTGCGTCCTGAAGCCCAGCGAATTTACGCCGCTCAACGCCATGCTCTACGCGGAGATGATCCACGAGGCTGGCTTCCCGGCGGGTGTTTTCAATCTCGTCAACGGCGATGGTATCAACGCCGGCGCCGCGCTGTCGAGGCACAAGGACATCGACATGATGTCGTTCACCGGTTCGACCCGCGCCGGTATCGCCGTCAGCAAGGAAGCGGCCGAGACGGTCAAGCGCGTCACGCTGGAACTTGGCGGCAAATCGCCGAACATCGTCTTTGCCGACGCCGATCTCGAGGAGCGCGTCACCGGCAGCATTCTCGAATGCTTCAACAATTCCGGCCAGTCCTGCGATGCGCCGACACGCATGCTGGTGGAGCGCGAGGTCTACGACAAGGTCGTGCAGATTGCGAGGCGCGTGGGCGCCGAGGCCAAAGTCGGCGATCCGACGAAAGAGGGCTCGCACATCGGTCCGCTCGTCAGCCACATCCAGTATGGCCACGTGCAGGTGCTAATCGAGGCAGGCATTGCCGAAGGCGCCAAATTGCTCGTCGGCGGTGTCGGCAAGCCCGAAGGCTTCGAGACGGGCTATTTCGTCAAGCCGACAATTTTTGCCGATGTCGACAACACGATGCGCATCGCACGCGAGGAAGTGTTCGGTCCGGTGCTGGCGATCATTCCCTTCGACACGGAGGAGGAAGCGATCCGGATTGCAAACGACACCAATTACGGGCTGGCAGCCTATGTCCAGACCGGGGATCCGAAACGGGCCGAACGCGTCGCCGCGAGGCTGCGCGCAGGCATGGTGCATATCAACGGCGGCCCGCACCGCTACGGCAGCCCCTTCGGCGGCTATAAGCAGTCCGGCAATGGCCGCGAAGGCGGCCTGTTCGGCCTTGAGGATTTCCTGGAAGTGAAGGCCGTTCACGTACCGGACGCGGCCTGATCCTCTGCCATGACGAGATTCAGCCGGTGCTCGCCCACCGGCTGAATTTTTGTCGCTAAATTAGCGGGTGGCTGCTGTTGCCGGCAGCCGGGTTCTGGTAGCTGGTTCGCGGGGGTGCCATGCGGCATCCGTCATCAGTTTACCCCCTGGACATCGCCTTGACCCAAGCCGCTGCTACCGTTTCCTCCCGCAAATCGATTGCGATGACAGCGCTGCTGCTCGGCGGTGCCGCCATCGGTGGATCGCCGATCTTCGTTCGGCTTTCCGAGGTAGGGCCGATGGCGACCGCCTTCTGGCGCGTCGCCTTGGCGCTGATCCCGCTTGTCGCCTGGTCGTGGCTGCGCAACGGGGCAGTGGGCGACAGGCGGCCGCAGCAATTTTTCGACTATGCCATGCTCGTCCTGCCCGGCGTCTTTTTGGCGATCGATCTCGCTGCCTGGCACCTCGCGCTGACCATGACATCGGTCGCGAATGCGACGCTGCTCGCGAATCTTGCGCCGGTTTTCGTCACGCTCGCAAGCTGGGCGCTGTTTCGCGCTCCGGTCAGCCGCGTCTTCGTCGCGGGGCTCGCGACCGCGATCGCCGGCGTCGTGATCCTGAAGGGAGGGCCGGCCGCGCTCGCTGAGGGCGACGTTCTCGGCGATGGCATCGCGGTCGTGGCCGCGATGTTCTATGCGGGCTATATCCTTGCGATCGGCAAGTTGCGGAGCCGCTTCGACACCAACCGGATCATGATCTGGAGCACGGCCTCGGCTGCCGTCTGCATGCTGCCGATGACGCTCGTCGCCGAACCCACGCTCTTCCCGGCAAGTGCCTTCGGATGGGCGACGCTGTTCGGTCTCGCCTTTGTCAGCCATGCGGGCGGGCAGGTGGCGATCACCTATGCGCTCGCCTACCTGCCGGCCGCCTTCTCGTCATTGACGCTGCTGCTGCAGCCGGTCGTGGCGGCGATCCTCGCCTGGGTGGTGCTCAGCGAATCGGTGGGCCCTGCTCAGGCGATCGGCGGCGCGATCGTGCTCGTCGGGATCCTGATCGCCCGCCGCGGATAATCTCTTACGCTCAGATGCCGGGCAGTTCGAAGCCCGCGAGCCGTTCTTCGAGCTTGCGGATCGTCGGGACATCGGCATTGGCGAAGGCAAAGCGCAGGTAGTTTTCCTGTCCTTCGCCGAAATAGTCGCCCGGCAGGCAGACCACACCGGCGAGCTTCGCCAGCTTTTCGGCAACGAATTGCGAATCGATGTCGGGGAAGGGGTGGCGGATATAGGCGAAATAGGCCCCGGCCGCCTGCAGCTTCCATTTCGGCAGGCGGCTCATGACCTCCTTGAGGGCGTCGGCGCGTGCGGCAATTTCAACACGGTTCGCAAGCCGCCAATCTGCGAGCGCCGGAATGGCCTTGGCGACTGCGGCCTGCGCGGCGCGCGGGGCGCAGATCTGCAGGTTGTCCATGACCTTGGTGACCTGTTCGACGAGCGCCGGACCGGCGGTGATTGCGCCGAGGCGATGGCCGGGAATGCAGAAGGATTTCGAGAAGCTGTAGAGGCCGATGAAGCTGTCCTGCCAGTCCTTCGCCTGAAGCAGGCCGTGCGGCGCGATGTCGGCCGATGGCAGGAAATCGCGATAGGTCTCGTCGAGGATCAGCCAGGTGCCGTTCTTGCGGCAGGCTTCGTGGATGCGCTCAAGCAATTCCGGCGGATAGACAGCGCCGGTCGGGTTGTTGGGCGAGACGAGGGCGAGCGCGCGAATGCCCGGGCGAAGCGCTGAGGCGATCTCCTCAACTTCCGGCAGGAACCCGGCGCCGGCGTCACAGGGTACCAGCTCGACATTGATGCCGAGCATCGCCAGTGTTGTTTCCTGATTGAAATAATAGGGGTTGGTCATCAAGACCGTGTCGCCGGCGCCGGCGATCGCCATGACGGCACACATGAAGGCCTGGTTGCAGCCTGAGGTGATGTGAACGTTGTCGGCCGTAACCGCCGCAGCGTAGAGGTCGGCGACATGGGCGGCATAGGCCGTGCGCAATTCCACCTCGCCCTCGATCGCGCCATAACCGGTGTAGGCGGCCGAGGCGGATGTCTCGCCGAGCCATTTCAGCATGTCCGGATGCGCGGGATAACCCGGCACCGCCTGCGAAAGGTCGATCAGCGGCCCTCTTGCCCCGTCGTAGGCCTTCGCCCAGGCGAGCACCGAGGGAACCGGCGGCGGCGAGAGCTTTTCGACGAGGGGATTGAAATGCGGCATTTGAACCTTCCTGTTGCTGGTAAGCGGGAACCAAGGGCTGGCGGAGAATTGCGCCGGGCTCTCGGTCTCGTTTTATGATTTGGCCTTGCGTTTCTGGGGGTGTCCCGGGCGACGTATGCGTGACGGCGACGAGATCGGTTGAAAACCGTCTGCAGCCGTCTTTCGTGTGGTTTCGGGCTTCGACATGCGGCTGCGAATGATCGTGCGGGCGGAAACCTGGAGCTCCGGCATCGGGTCACTCTCGAGGGCGGCGAACAACCAGTCGATGAAGACGCGGACAATCGGCGCGGCGCGGATTTCGTTGCGGCAGGCGACGAAGAACGCGTCGTTGGCCGGTACGGTCAGATCGAAGGGGGCGATCAGCTCGCCGCGCGCGATCAGGCTTCCCGCGGTGATCGTGTCGCCCAGCGCCACGCCCTGATTGTGCAACGCCGCTTCGGTCGAAAGCCGCGCATCGCTCATGAAATGCTGGCGGCCGCGCTGCAGATCGATCGCATCGGCGGCGGCCAGCCAGGTGTTCCACTCGCGGCCGTCGTCGCCGTGAAGCATGACGTGGTCGCGCAGATCCCGCACGGAGCGCAGCGGCCGCATATTGAGCAGTGTCGGGCTGACGACCGGGAAAAGCTCAAGCCGGCTCCAAAGCTTCGCCCAGCAGTCGTTCCAGTTACCGTCGCCGTAGAGCAGGCAGATATCAACGTCCGGGGAATGGAGATGTGCCGCATCGTTGGAGGCGATCAGCGTCAGCCTGACGTCCGGAAATTGTTCGGTGAACTGGTGCAGGCGCGGGATCATCCAGAAGGAAAGCAGCGCCGGGACGCAGGTGATCCTGAGTTCGCCGCTTGTCGCCGGGCGTGTCATGGCAGCGGTGGCGGCGGCGATTTCCGCGAAGGCATGGGTGACGGCGGGCAGCAGCAGGGCACCTTGCGGCGTCAGCCTCAGCCGTTTGCCGCCGCGCTCGAAAAGCGTGGCGTTGAAGGAGAGTTCGAGCGCCCGGATCTGATGGCTGATCGCACCGTGGGTGACGTTGAGCTCGCGCGCTGCGGCCGAAACGGAGCCGCGCCGGGCGGTTGCCTCGAAGGCACGCAGCGGGTTGAGAGGAGGCAGGCGGCTCGACAAAATGGGCTCCGGAAGGCGAGGCGAGAATGTGAATTTTTCTCACACGAAACGCTATAACAATGTCAATTGATTTTCCACCAGAATTGTCTCCTAATATGCGCCAACAAAGGCAAAAGCCTGGGGAACACGACGGCGCCAGTCGAACCGGTGAAATCCGCAGATCGCGGTTTGCGGCGCGTCCAGCGCATCCCCGGCGGCAAAACATGGAGGTTCGGGCGCATGGCCTGGGATGAACAGAAGCTCAGCGAATTGAAGGCGAAATATGGCGAAAGCCATGGCGGCGAACTCTTCGATCCGACGTTCCGCAAGGTCGCGGACAAGATCTTCACGAAGAGCGGCACGCGGCTGGCGCCCTATTCCGGCATCCCGACCTTCCTGGCAGCGCCCTACATGCCGGTCGACAACCAAGAACCGGATTTCGGCAATCTTCAGGTGGCGATCGTCGGCATACCGATGGACCTCGGTGTCACCAACCGTCCGGGCTCCCGTTTCGGACCGCGGGCGCTCCGTGCGATCGAACGCATTGGTCCCTATAACCATGTGCTCGGCTGCGCGCCCGTCCACGATCTCCGCGTGGCCGATATCGGCGATGTTGCGTTCCAAAGCCGCTATCGGCTGGAGCTCAGCCATGAAGATATCGAAAAGCGCATCAACCAGATTGTCGATGCCGGCGTCTTGCCGCTTTCGGTCGGCGGCGACCATTCGATCACCCATCCGATCCTGAAGGCAGTCGGCAAGAAGCGTCCGGTCGGCATGATTCATATCGATGCCCATTGCGACACCGGCGGCGCCTATGACCTCACGAAGTTCCATCATGGCGGTCCGTTCCGCAACGCGGTTCTCGACGGCGTGCTCGACCCGACCCGCGTCGTCCAGATCGGCATCCGCGGCTCGGCCGAATATCTCTGGGAGTTTTCTTACGAGTCCGGCATGACCGTGATCCATGCGGAAGAGGTCACCGGTCTCGGCATTCCGGCCATTATCGAGAAGGCGAAGAAGATCGTCGGCGATGGTCCGACTTATCTCTCCTTCGACATCGACAGCCTTGACCCGAGTTTCGCTCCGGGCACCGGGACGCCGGAAGTCGGCGGCCTGACGACTCGTGAGGTGCTCGAACTCATCCGCGGCTTCAAGGGTGTCAATCTTGTCGGCGGCGATGTCGTCGAGGTCGCCCCGCAGTATGACGCGACGACCAATACCGCGCATGCCGGCGCGCAGGTGCTTTTCGAGATCCTGAGCCTGATGGTTTTCAGCCCTGCGATCACCGGCAAGGCCGGCTGACACGCGTGAAGATCGCCTGAAGATCGCCAGGCCGCCGAACTGGAAGCGGCGGCCCGGCGAGAGCCGGAACTAGCAAACTTCCAGTCCGGGGACGACGATGACGCCTTTTCCGGGATCGGGAGCTGGTTGCTCTGATGTGCGTAGCGGTCGGGTGCGAGGCGCTTCTCAGAATGGCCAATGCAGTCGATAATGCGGACGCAGAGTTTTTCACGGCGGATGAGCTGATTGCGGGCTTACTCGCGCCTTGCCATACGCTGATCGAATAAGGCCATTCCTTCGGCTGGAAATGCTGGCGGAGCGAGCCGAAAAGATGCAGGGAATCAACTACAACAGGGAACGCGGCGGCTGCCGCCAAAACAAAGGAGACATGCAATGAACATCAATTCCATCAAGCGCCGCACGCTGCTGGGGGCGGGGCTTGCCGGTGCATCGATGCTGGCGATGCCGGCGGTACTGAGAGCGCAGGACAAGTCGCTGAAGGTCGGCGTCTATGGCGGCTACTTCAAGGATTCGTTCGACAAGAACATATTCCCGGAATTCACCAAGGCGACGGGCATCGCGATCGAGTCGGTCGCCGAGCCGACCGGTGAGGCCTGGCTCGTCCAGTTGGAACAGGCGGCTCGCGCCGGCCAGGCTCCGGCGGATGTATCGATGATGTCGCAGGTGGCAATGCTCAAGGGTCAGGCGACCGATCTCTGGGCGCCGCTCGACATGGCGAAGATCAAGAACGCCTCGCATCTGATCGACCGGTTCATCAACAAGTATCCGGATGGCCGCGTCGCGGGCATCGGGGCCGTTTCCTGGTACATCACGCTCGTCACCAACACCGACGTCTACAAGGAAGCGCCGACCTCTTGGACCGCCTTCTGGGATCCGGCAAATGCCGACAAGCTCGGGCTGCTCGCGCTCGTCTCCAATTCCTTCCTGCTCGAGGTGACCGCCAAAACCTTCATGGGCGGCACCAATGCGCTCGACACGGAGGAGGGCATCCTGAAGGCATTCGAGAAACTCGCCGAAGTGAAGCCGAATGTCCGGCTCTGGTATCGTGACGAAGCGCAGTTCGAGCAGGCGCTGAAGTCGGGTGAAATTCCGATGGGCCAGTATTATCACGACGTGACCGGCCTTGCGGCCGCCGATGGCCATCCGGTCCGCTCCACCTTCCCGAAGGAAGGCGGCATCCAGGATTCCGGTTGCTGGGCGCTGTCGCGCGCTTCGCAGAAGGCAGAGGAAGCGCACATCTTCATCGACTATATGTGCCAGCCGTCGATTCAGGCGACGCTGTCGCGCAAGGTTGGCACCTCGCCGACCGTCAAGCGCGAGTCGACTGATCTCACAGACAAGGAGTTTGCAGCCGTTTCGTCGGACATCGAGCCGATCATCCCGCGCTACGATCTCTACCAGACCAAGTCGGACTGGTTGAACCAGAAGTGGACGGAGCTGATCGTCGGCTGATCGCCAACCGGGATCGACCTCCCGCCGGCGGGCGGGAGGTCGACTTTGAAAGACTGAGCGGAATCCGGGCGGAAAGCTGTTTCACACTTTCCTCATTCCCGCTCGATGAACCATCTGCGCATGAGGCGCTACTGCATGTTTCCTTAGATCGGGAACCGATTTAGGGATAAACCATGCAGCAATTCAAAGCGATGCAGCGACCTTTGCGCGTCTGAAATGGCGCACGGTGCTGCAGGACGGGAAATATATGTCGGGACTTGCCCTTCAGAACGTCGTCAAGGAATTCGGGTCCTTCAGGGCCGTCAACAATGTCGAACTCACGGTGCCGCACGGCACCTTCGTTTGCATGCTCGGGCCGTCTGGCTGCGGCAAGACGACGTTGCTGCGCATGATCGCCGGGCTCGATCTGCCGACCGGAGGTGCGATCCGCCTCGATGGCGAAGACATCACCCGCGTGCCGACCCACAAGCGCAATCTCGGCATGGTGTTCCAGTCGCTGGCGCTCTTCCCGCATCTGACCGTCGGCGAAAACATCGCCTATCCCTTGCGCATCCGCAAGGCGCCGAAGGAGGACCAGAAGCGGCGGGTCGACGAACTGCTGTCGATGATCCACCTCTCGGGCTATGCGGAACGGCCGGTCTCCAAGCTTTCCGGCGGCCAGCGCCAGCGTGTTGCAATCGCCCGCGCGCTGGCAATCTCGCCGAAACTTTTCCTTCTCGACGAGCCGCTTTCGGCGCTCGACGCGAAGCTGCGGGAAGCGATGCAGGTGGAACTGCGCCAATTGCAGCAGCAGCTCGGGATTACGACGATCGTCGTCACGCACGACCAGCGCGAAGCGATGACGATGGCCGATACAGTGGTCGTCATGAATGGCGGGGAAATCCGCCAGGCGGCTTCGCCGATAGAAATCTATCGCCGGCCGGCGGACAGTTTCGTTGCCGACTTCATTGGCCAGACCAACCTGATCGAGGCTGAAGCGGACACGCAGGGCCAAGTTTCCGTGCTCGGCCAGCCGGTGCCGGGTCTCGCCTTGCCGCGCGGCGCGGCAAAGGCGACACTTTCAATTCGTCCCGAGGACGTGCACCTGACGGCGCCCGATGCCGGAGCGATTTCCGGCACGGTCACCTTCGTGCGTGATCTCGGCGGAACGATCGAAACGTTTGTTGATGTCGCCGGACGCCAGATCGTCGCGGTTTCCACGCCGCGCGAGCGACCGGATGTCACCGTCGGCCAGCAGGTCGGCGTCGCGCTCACTCCGGATGTTTGCGTGGTGCTCAGGAAATGAGACGCGAACCGCCCCAGACCATCGGCGACTACGCGCCGCTCCTTTTTCCCGCGGCGATGCTCACCATCTTCTTCGTCGTGCCCTTCGGTACGATGATCGCCGTAAGCTTCTTCCAGCGCCAGCAGGGCGGCTTCTATACGCCGGCCTTCGTCTTCGACAATTACGCCCGCTTTCTTTCGGCTTTCTTCGGCGGCGTGCTGGGCTTTTCGCTGATGATGGCGATCGCTGTCGCCGTCTGCTGCGTCGTCCTGGCGCTCCCCTTCACCTACATGCTGACGCGGATGGCGCGCAGCGTCCAGGTCGTCTGGCTCGTCGCGCTGCTCTCGGTGCTCTCGCTCTCCGAGGTCATCATCGGCTTCGCCTGGTCGACGCTTTTCTCGCGCACGGCCGGCATCACCAACATCCTTGTTGCGCTTGGCCTCATGGGCGAGGCCAAGGCGCTCACACCAAGCTTTGCGGCGGTGCTGACGGGCATGGTCTATCAGGCCTTTCCCTATACGGTGCTCGTCCTGTTCCCGGCGCTTGTCCGCCTAGATCCGACCTTGACCGAGGCTGCGCGAACGCTCGGAGCCTCGCCGCTCAAGGCCTTCTTCACCGTCGTCGTTCCGGCGCTGAGGAACACGATCGTCGCGACGCTGATCATGGTCTTCATCTTTGCGCTCGGCTCCTATCTGCTGCCGCAGCTTCTCGGCCGGCCACAGCACTGGACGCTGTCGGTGCTGATCACGGACCAGGCGATTTACCAGTCGAACATGCCTTTCGCCGCGGCGATGGCGGTGTTTCTCGTGCTGGTGACGCTCGGGCTGGTCGCCTTGACGGTGATTGCGGGACGAAAGGGAGAGGCGGCATGACGTCCATTTTCCGCAAGTTCTATTTCTTCCTGGTCGCGCTCTTCCTTGCGCTGCCGCTGATCGTGGTTGCCGGCGTCTCGATCAACGCGAAGCAGACGCTCGCCTTTCCGCCGCAGGGCTTTTCGACCTCCTGGTATGGCGAGATCTTCCTGAACCCCGAATGGCGAAACGCGCTGATGGCCTCGGTCACGCTTGCGTTGCTCTCGGCAGCGCTTGCCGTCGCCATTGCCTTGCCGCTTGCCTGGTTCCTGTGGCGGCGGATAGCGCCCTGGGCGAACATCTTTCAGCTTCTGGGCGTCGCACCCTTCACGCTGCCGCCGGTGATCACGGCGCTGGGGCTATTGACCTTCTGGGCGACTGTCGGCTTCTACGGCCAGCCCTGGACGGCGGTGGTCAGCCACGCGATCTTCTTCGTGACCTTGCCGCTCGTCACCTTGTCCCTCGGCTTGACGTCGATCGATCGTTCGCTGGTCGAGGCGGCATCGACCATGGGCGCGGACGAGCGCACGGTGTTCCGCACCGTGGTGCTGCCGCTGATCCTCCCCTACATCGTCTCGGGCTATGCCTTTGCGTTCGTACTGTCGCTCAACGAGTATATCGTCGCGTACATGACCGTCGGCTTCACCATGGAGACGCTGCCGATCAAGATCTTCAACGCGCTGCGCTACGGCTACACGCCGACCATGGCCTCGGTGACGATCCTCTTCGTCATGACGGCCGCGATCATCTTCGGCCTCGTCGCCCGGTTCGGAGACCTGCCGAAGCTGCTCGGCGCCATGTCATCGGATGGCAAATGATGAAGCTTGCCGCGCTGCAGATGAAATCCGTTGGCGGAGATCTTGCCGCCAATCTTGGCCGGATCGGCGCTGCCGCTGTGGAGGCGTCCCGCCAAGGCGCAACGCTGCTTGTCACGCCCGAACTCGGCATTACCGGCTACGGTGCCGGTGACGTGATCCGCGACATCGCCGAGAGCGCCGACGGCCCGATCGTGCAGCGGTTGCAGCGGATTTCTGCCGAAGCCGGTATCGCGATCATTGCCGGCTTCGCCGAGCGCGAGGGTGATGCGGTCTACAACAGCGCCGCCTATGTCGACGGTGACGCTGCCCCGACGGTCTATCGCAAGTCGCATCTCTATGGCGACTACGAGCGCTCGCTGTTCACGCCGGCAGAACCGTCGACGCGCCTCTTCGAGCACCAGGGCGTCAGGTGCGGCATGCTGATCTGCTACGACGTCGAGTTTCCGGAAAATGTCCGCCGGCTCGCGCTTGCCGGTGCCGATGCGATACTGGTACCGACGGCGCTTCCGGCCGGCTGGTCGGGCACCTTCATCACTCACCACATGATTCAGACAAGGGCGTTCGAAAACCAGCTTTTCGTCGCCTACATCAATCATTGCGGTTCCGACGCGATGTTTTCCTTCGCCGGCTCGTCGCGCATCGCTTCACCGGACGGGCAGCTCCTGGCGAAAGCCAATTCCGCAGACGAGACCCTGATCTTCGCCGAAATCGACCCGGAGCTGTTTGCCATTTCGCGGTCGGAGAGTACCTATCTCAGGGACCTGCAGCGTCCCCGCCGCTGAATGTTCGCTTTTAGAGAACAATCTGTTCGCGTCGTTTCCTCTTTCTGCAGCGACCGGGCTGACCGATATTGTGCTCAACGAAATGCCCGCCTTACGGCGCCGCGTCTCCTCGGGGTCCGCAAACCTCGCCGTAATGCATTGAATTGGAGGCAAATCATGAGCTTGCAACTGACCGGTATCCATCATCTGACGGCAATCACGGCCAATGCGCCGGAGAACCTGCACTTCTATACGAAAACGCTCGGGCTGCGGCTGGTCAAGAAAACCGTCAATCAGGACGACACGACCGCCTATCATCTCTTTTATGCCGACGGAAAGGCAACACCGGGTAGCGACCTGACCTTCTTCGACTGGCCGGTCGGCCCCGAGGGACCCGGAACCCACAGCATTTCGCGCACGGGCCTCCGGGTTAGCAGCGCCGAAAGTGTGAGCTGGTGGAAGCGCCGATTTGCCGAACTGAGCGTCTCGGCCGGTGAGGTCACGGAAATCGATGGCCGGACGTCGGTCGACTTCGAGGACGGCGAAGGCCAGCGCTTCCGGCTTCTGGACGATGGCGGACTTGCGCCGTCGCATCCCTGGGACAAGAGCCCGGTTCCCGCCGAGCATCAGATCAAGGGACTCGGCCCGATTACGATCAGCGTGCCGGATATCACCAACACGGCGCTCGTGCTCACGCACGTCATGAACATGACGGACGTGCGCGCCTACGCCGCGCCCGATGGCGTCGGCGAAGTGCATGTTTTCTCGATGGGCGCGGGCGGTCCTGCGGCCGAGCTGCATGTCGCGGTCCAGCCGGGCCTGCCGATCGCGCGCCAAGGCGCAGGTGGCGTGCACCATGTGGCCTTCCGCACACCCGACGTCGATGCGCTGCACCAGTGGACGGAACGGCTGAACGGCTTCCGCTTGCCGTCGAGCGGCGAGGTCGAGCGCTTCTATTTTCGCTCGCTCTATTTCCGCGAGCCGAACGGCATCCT
Source organism: Sinorhizobium chiapasense (assembly GCF_036488675.1). Taxonomy (NCBI): domain Bacteria; kingdom Pseudomonadati; phylum Pseudomonadota; class Alphaproteobacteria; order Hyphomicrobiales; family Rhizobiaceae; genus Sinorhizobium; species Sinorhizobium chiapasense. Next base: position 2,989,792 of record NZ_CP133148.1, on the reverse strand, counting down.
GTTCGAGATTGCGACCGACGGTCCCGGCTTTGCCGTCGACGAACCGATGGAAACGCTCGGCGAAAGCCTGTCGCTGCCGCCCTTCCTGGAGCCGAAGCGGGCTCAGATCGAGGCCGGGTTGAAGCCGTTGGAGTAATCCCAAGGCCGAGACATTGTTCTCGGCTTTCTTTTTCTCCTTTGACCTCTAGTTCTACTGCATGTTTCCTTAAATCGTAACTGATTTAAGGACAAAAACACGCAGCAAATCAAAGTGCTACAGCGACCTTTGCGCGTCTGACAAGACGCGCGCGGCGCTGTAGTGAGGATGGCGGCCTTGCGCCGCTGATGCATGAACGAGAGGAACCCATCATTCATGACGAAGATACTCGGCATATCGGGCAGCCTGCGGAAGGCTTCCTTCAATACGGCGTTGCTGAGGGCTGCAAAATCCGTCGCGCCCAACGATATCGAGTTCGAGACCGCGACGCTGCACGGCATTCCGCTTTACGATGGCGATGTGGAGGCTGAAAGCGGCATCCCGGCGGCAGTGACCGATCTCAAGCAGAAGATTATCGCGGCCGACGGCGTGATCCTCTTCACGCCGGAATACAACAACTCGATGCCCGGTGTTTTCAAGAACGCCATCGATTGGCTCAGTCGCCCGCCGGCCGATATCAAAAAGGTGTTCGGTTGTCGGCCCTTTGCGTTGGCCGGTGCGTCCCCTGGGAATTTCGGCACCATTCTCAGCCAAAATGCCTGGCTCTCCGTGATGCGGACGCTAGGGGCCGACCTCTGGTCGGGCAAGCGGTTGATATTGCCGAAGGCCGCCGCGTTGTTCGATAGCGAGGGGCAATTGACCGGCGAGCAGACCAGAGAACGTCTACGCGACTTTCTCACGGCCTTCGCCGAGTATGTCGCGTCGACGAAAGCACCGTAATGCGTTAAAAGCGCCGCGCGTCTATTAGGCGCGCAAAGGTCGCTGTAGCGCTTTGAATTGCTGGAAACATGCAGTAGGGCGGCGGCATCAGAGACCGTTTTCCGCCATCCAGCGGCGAATGGCTTCGACATCGTCGTCACCGATGCCGTGATGGGTGTCGATGTCCAGCGCCTTGATGTTTGCGCCGGTATCGGCGAGGACCTTTATGAGGGCCGGTGCATATTTGCCGTAGGGATCTTCCCTGCCTGTCAGCACCAGAATGTTTGCTCCGGCAAGATCGGGTGTCGGCGCGTCTTCGAGCGCGGCCATTGCCCGCATCATCACCACATTCCTGATGAGGCCGGGGTAAAGCAGCATCACGGCAGCCAGCATGTTGGCGCCGTTCGAGTAGCCGATGAAGACCGTCTTGTCAGGCGCGAGGCCGTAGCCCTCGCCTCCGCCTTCGACGAAGGCGACGAAGGCCTCTGCCTCCGAGCGAATGTCCTGCTGGTCGAACGTCGTCATAGACAGGCGACGGAACCAGCGGGGGAAACCCTCCTCGGTGCTTCGGCCGCGCACTCCAAGCAGGGTGGCGTGCGGATCGACCTGATGGCCGAAGGGGAGCATGTCCGTCTCGTTGCCGCCGCTGCCGTGCAAGAGGACGAAGGTGCGGTGGTTCAGTTCATCCGGGTGATAGAAGCGGTGGATGAAAGGCAGGTCGCGCGGGGTCAGCCGCGGCTCGCCGGGCAGGGCGAATTGCGGAAGCTTCACCAAGGTCCCGGCCGTATCGGCTTCAAGGTGCGGTGGCAGGAACAATTTGGATCCGAGCGTGTCCGGCAACTCGTCGACCGCAAAACCCGGACCGTCGGTCGCGAGCTCGTAGAGCGAACCGCCCGGTTCACGCACATAGAGCGAGAAGAAATATTTCCGGTCGTGCGCGTTGGTCGCGCCGGCGTGCTCCTGCTCGAGATCGGCACGCACGGCAAGCACCGTCGCCTCATCCGGCGCGCGAAACGCGATATGGTCGATCGTGCCCGTGCCGGGCGCGGACGTCCAGAAGCCGGTGGCGTCGCGCACGTCGATGACGTCTCCTGATTTCGACGTGAAGCGCCGGATCGTGGCTGTTGCCCCGGTCTCCGAATAGCCGAAATGATTTTGAAGGAAGTGGGCGGTCTCCTTTGGCTTCTCGGTGAGGATCGTCGCGCCGCGCAGCCGCCTGATCGCGTCCGTCTCCGGAATATCCCGGCTCGCCCATGGAGCAGGTTCGGCAAGCGCGTTGGTTCCGACCAGTTTCACGATCACGCCGTCCGGATCCTTGAGACGCAGCACCGGCTCGCCGAACTCCTGTGCCGGGCCGGTCGCCTGAATGTTGAATTGCAATGCGCGCGTCAGCCAGAAGCCGATGCTCTCCGGCGGGATGGCAAAGGCGATTTCGCTCGGCTGACCGTGGCCGACACGTCCGGGCGAGCCATCTTCCCACATCAGGAAAGTGACGAGCGAGCCCGGCGACCCCGCCGCATCCCCGTAAAAGAGATGCAATTGGTTGGGGTCCTCGTAACCGCCGGTCCGCTTGACGAGGCGCAGGCCAAGAAAGCCGACGTAGAAATCGACGTTTGCCTGCACTTTGCGGGCGATTAGGGTGATATGGTGGATGCCGCTGGTCACCGTTTTGTCCCTCTGCACGTCAACTGCACACCGCCCTCAGGGTCCGGGTACGCCCGTGGATCCCTCAGCCTTTTTTGCCAGCGAGGAAGGCCTTGAAGGCTTCGCCATGGTCCGGATGCCAGCGCGAAAGCGGTGGCCGGTTCTCGACGATGTCGCCCGCCGCCCACAGGATCCGTTTCTCGTCCGTCGAGCGGTCGACCTCGTTGTCGGGGCAGAGGATATAGAAGTCACCGCGTTCGAGGCTTTCCATCATGAAGTCCACGGTCTCATCCGGGGTCCATGCGCCCGCCGGCTTCTCCGCTCGTCCGTGGGCGGTCAGCGACGTGTAAACGAAGCCGGGGATCAACAGGTGCGCAGCGACCTTGCAGCCGTCAGTGTTGCGCAGTTCATGCTGCAGCGCCTCGGTGAAGGCCTTCACCCCGGCCTTCGATGCGTTGTAGGCGGGATCGCCGGGAGGCGTGGTGATGCCTTGTTTCGATCCGGTATTGATGATCAGCCCCGGCTCGCCATGGGCAATCATGGCGGGCGCGAAAATTCGCGAGCCGTTGATCACGCCCCAGAGATTGACGGCGATCACGGCTTCCCAGTTCTCCAGCGGGCCAAACATCGAGCTGCCCGGCTGGATGCCGGCATTGTTCATCAGCACATGCACGTGGCCGAAGCGCTCGCTTGCCGCGCGCGCCAGCGCCACGAGATCGTCGGGCCGGGAGACGTCCGTGGCTATCGCGGCGACATCGCCGGCGCCGCCTGCGGCAACCTTTGCCACCTCGGCCGCAGCCGCCTGCAAGCGCTCGCCGGGCAGGTCGGCAAGGACAACTTTCAGCCCGAGGCCGGCGAATCGTTTGGCCGCGGCAAGTCCGATACCCGAGGCAGCTCCGGTGATCACGGCGACGTTGTTTTTTGCAATGGCGGCGTAGGACATGGCGTCGATCCTCGTTCACGGCGGAAAGTTCCGAAAGAGATAGAGCGGAGGCGGCGCCAAGTCCATCGCAATCACCGGCGATCCGGCGCGTGAAACATCTGAAATGTCGTTGCTTTCCGGCAAGCTACCTTGCCCGGGAGCGCGTGAGCGCTAGTTCTATGCTCGGGCCTTACGGACAGGTTCCTCTGCACGCCCGGCCACGAGATGGTTCATGGCAAGCCAAACGAGCAAGAACAGCAAGCGCACACCCTGTGAGAATTGTCCCCTTCGCCAGCTCGCGGTCTTTCGCGATTTCACAGCCGAGGAGCTCGCCTTCGTTTCGGACTTCAAGACGGGCGAGTTGGCAGTCGATAGCGGTGCGACAATACTCCTCGAAGGCACGCATAGCGCTCACCTCTTCACCGTGCTTGCCGGTTGGGGCTTTCGATACAAGATGCTCGACGACGGTCGGCGCCAGATCCTGAACTATGTCATGCCTGGAGATATTGTCGGACTGCAAGGCAGTCTGATGGGAGAAATGCAGCATTCGATCGAGGCGCTTTCTCCGGTTACTCTCTGCGTCTTCGAACGGGACAGGCTCAATCAGCTTTATACCAGGCATCACGATCTTGCCTACGATCTGACCTGGATTGCCGCCCGGGAGGAACGCATGCTTGACGAGCATCTCCTGAGCATTGGCCGGCGTTCGGCACTTGAGAGGGCCGCCTATCTCCTTGCCTTTCTTTACCAGCGGGCAAAAGTATTGGACCTCTTTCGCGGCAACCGAGTCGCGATCCCGATCCGCCAACAACATGTTGCCGACACGCTCGGCCTTTCGGTCGTCCATACCAACAAGACCCTGAAGAAACTTGCCGACCGCGGGCTCATTCGGTGGGTGGACGGTGGATGTAACGTGCGCGATGTCGATGGGCTGCTTGCAATTGCCGAGTGGGAGGGTATCAGCGAGCACAAGCGGCCATTCATCTGATGTACCGGCCATATGTCATATTTGAGTGCCCAACCGCTCTTTAGCGCCTAGGTTGGCTGTTCGAGATCGAGCCTCGGTCTTGCAGGGTTCTGAAAGGGCGTCGGGAGTGCAAAGCAACGAAATTCCGCCGACAATCAAGACGGTTCTCGTTCTGGACGACAATTTCATCATTGCAATGGACGCCGAGGAAATCCTCACATCTCTGGGAGTGGCAGAGGTTCATGTCGCCACCAATGCCGAGCAGGCTATGGAAATCGTTGCCGCTCACTCGATCGATTTTGCGCTCCTCGACGTCAATCTCGACAACGATACAAGCTTCGTAGTCGCCGATGCCATGATCGCGCGCGGGATCATGGTCGGGTTTACCAGCGGATACGGTGACTCCTTTCCTTCACCGGAGCACCTGCGCGGAATTCCGAGGATCGAAAAACCTTTCAACGAGATGACGATCGGCAGCCTTATCGCGGCTGCGCATGGCCAGCGCGGTGATTGATGCCGACGTCAGGGCCTGCCGCGGGCGACGAACCAGGGATTGGCAAAATCGCTGTCGTGGCGCTGGTTACGCTTGCCATAGGTGAGCGGCGTTCCCTCCATGGTCAGCGTCTCGCCGCCGGCTGCGCGCAGGATGGCGTCGCCGGCTGCCGTGTCCCATTCCATGGTACGGCTGAAGCGCGGGTAGATGTCGGCAAGCCCTTCGGCCAGCAGGCAAAATTTCAGCGATGACCCGACAGCCTCATAATCGGTAATGCCGTGCTCGGCGAGATAGGCGATCGTTTCCACGCTGTTGTGCCAGCGGCTGGTCAGCGCCACCGGCCGGTCGCCGCAGATGCGGCAGCCGATGGTCGCGTGAGGACCGGCAACGCGATCGTCCTCGATCAGGGCCTTCCTCGCCTTGCCGGCACTTGCCGAATAGAGGATGCCGAGCGCGGGGGCATAGACCACGCCGGCGACGGGCACTCCGTTCTCGATCAAGGCGATATTGACGGTGAAATCGCTGCTGCGGCCTACGAATTCCTTGGTACCGTCCAGGGGATCAACGAGAAAGAAGGGCTTTCCGGAAATATCGGGTACATGCCCGGCCGCAACCGCTTCCTCGGCGATGACCGGAACGCCGGGAAAACTCACCGCGAGATCGGCGAGGATTATGCGTTCGGCGCTATGGTCCGCGTCGGTGACGGGTGACGTATCGGCTTTGTAGCTGACGGCCGGGCCGGCGTTGTAAATGTCCAGGATCGCCCTTCCGGCTGCGACAGCCGATCTTTCCAATGTTTCCAGCATCGTCACTCTTCTTTTTCCGCGCCATCGCTCCGATTCGCATGGGGCGGCCGGAATACCGATAGCCTTCCTCCTTCATACTCAAATCTGTCTCTTCGCCGCAATCGCGGAAGCTCCCGGCGTTGCCGCCAGAACGACGCGTCACCGCGGCATTTTGCAGCCGCAAGGCGTCTTGCATCTTTGCGTTGCGCTTTGCTTGTGCAAAGGTGGCCGCGCAAGTGAACTGGATGCCTTCATGCGCTATTCCGCATTCTCGATCGTCAAGAACGCCCTCTCCGGAAATCTGAAATGGAAGCCGCAATGGCGACAGGCCGAGCCGAAACCGCACTATGACGTGGTCATTGTCGGCGGCGGCGGTCATGGTCTGGCGACTGCCTACTATCTCGCCAAGGAATTCGGCGTCAAAAACGTCGCCGTGCTGGAGAAGGGCTATCTCGGCTCCGGGAATGTCGGGCGCAACACGACGATCGTGCGTTCCAACTACATGCTGCCGGGCAACGAGCCGTTCTACGAATTCTCGATGAAGCTTTGGGAGGGACTGGAGCGGGACCTGAACTATAATGTCATGCTGTCGCAGCGCGGCGTGATCATGCTTTACCACAGCGACGTCCAGCGCGACGCGTACATCCGGCGCGGCAACGCCATGTGGATGGAAGGCGTGGCGGCGGAGCTGATCGAGCGCGACCAGCTGAAAAAGATGATCCCCTTCCTCAACTACGACCACGCCCGCTATCCGATCCTCGGCGGGCTCCTGCAACGACGCGCCGGCACTGCCCGGCACGATGCCGTTGCGTGGGGTTATGCGCGCGGCGCCGACCGCCATGGGGTCGACATCATCGAACACTGCGAAGTGACCGCGATTCGCCGCGAGAACGGCGTCGTCTCCGGGGTCGAGACGACCAAGGGCTTCATCGGTTGTGGCAAGCTCGCGCTGGCGGCTGCGGGCAACACGTCTCGCGTCGGTGAGATGGCGGACCTGAAGCTGCCGATCGAGAGCCATGTGCTTCAGGCCTTCGTGACCGAGGGGCTGAAGCCCTGCATCGATCATGTGATCGTCTATGGCGGCGGACATTTTTATATCTCGCAGTCCGACAAGGGCGGCCTTGTTTTCGGGGCGGAGATCGACGGTTACACGTCCTATGCCCAGCGGGGCAACCTCGCGACGGCCGAGCATGTGATGGAGGAGGGGGTGACGATGATCCCCGGTCTTTCGCGCGTCCGGGTGCTGCGTTCCTGGGCCGGAGTGATGGACATGAGCATGGACGGATCGCCGATCATCGACCGCACGCCAATCGACAATCTCTATCTGAACTGCGGCTGGTGCTACGGCGGTTTCAAGGCCACGCCCGCATCGGGCTACTGCTTTGCTCACCTGATCGCCAAGAACGACACGCATCCGGTCGCACGTGCCCTGAGGCTCGATCGCTTTGCCCGCGGCTATGCGATCGACGAGGCCGGCGCCGGTCCCCAACCCAATCTTCACTGATAATAGAAGCGACGAACCGCCTATTCCCATGCGGTCGCATTTTCGAATCAACTGGACCCGCGCGGGTCCAAGGACGAGACGATGGCAAGCCTGATCACCTGTCCCCATTGCGGGGTCCGCCCGAAGGAAGAGTTTACGATCCGCGGCGACGCGTCGCTCGTTCGCCCGACGCTGACTGCATCGGACGAGGCCTGGCACGACTATGTCTATGTGCGCGCCAATCCGCGGGGGCGTACGCTCGAGCACTGGCAGCACGTCGCCGGCTGCCGCCGTTTCCTGGTGGTCGAACGCGACACGTTCACCCATGAGGTCCATTCCGTGACCGATGGTGCTGCGTTCGCCACGGAGAACGGCCGATGACCGCCTATCGCCTGACGACCGGAGGACTGGTCGATCGCAGCCGTTCGTTGAGTTTCAGTTTCGATGGCCGCCCCTTGCGCGGCTTTGCCGGCGACACGCTTGCCTCGGCGCTCATTGCCAACGACCAGCTGCTGGCCGGTCGCAGCTTCAAATATCACCGGCCGCGCGGGATCGTCAGTGCGGGCCCGTCGGAACCGAACGCGCTGGTCACGATCGGTTCCGGCGCGCGTAGCGATCCGAACACGAAGGCGACTGTTGCGGAGCTCTATGCCGGATTGACCGCGCGCAGTCAGAACCGCTGGCCGTCGCTCGGCTTCGACATCGGCGCGATGAATGATCTTTTCTCGCCGTTTCTGGGGGCAGGTTTCTACTACAAGACCTTCATGTGGCCGGCCCAATTATGGGAAAAGCTCTACGAACCGCTGATCCGTCGTGCTGCCGGCCTCGGGCGCGCGGTGCTCGAACGCGATCCGGAAGCCTATGAGAAATCCTGGGCGCACTGCGATCTGCTCGTCGTCGGCGGCGGACCGGCCGGACTGATGGCAGCGCTGACCGCAGCGCGCGCCGGGCTTCGCGTCATTCTCGCCGACGAGGATTTCCGCCTGGGCGGGTCGCTTCTTTCGGAAACGCAGGCGATCGATGCAGCGCCCGCCTATGTCTTCGCCGATCGTGTCGTCGCCGAATTGCAGGCGCTGCCGAACGTCACCCTGTTGCCGCGAACGACGGTCTTCGGCTGGTACGACGACAATGTGTTCGGCGCCGTCGAACGGGTTCAGAAGCACTTGGCAGAGCCTCTGGCCAAGCTGCCGACGGAGCGGGTCTGGCGCATCGTCGCGCGGCGGGCGCTTCTTGCGACCGGTGCCGAGGAGCGTCCACTGGTTTTCGGCGGCAATGACCGGCCGGGCGTGATGATGGCCGGGGCGCTCAGGACCTATGCGAACCGCTACGGCGTGGCGGCCGGCAGATCGGTTGCGATTTTTACGAACGGCAGCGCCGGATATCAGGCTGCCCGCGACCTCCATGCCAAGGGCATCGCCATAGCGGCAATCGTCGACAGTCGTGGAGCGGCAGAAGACGCCGCGCCCGAAGGCACGCGCGTGATCCGTTCGGCCTCTGTCGTCGATACCAGGGGACGCCGGCGGGTTTCCGGGCTCGTGGTCGAGCGGTCAGGTTTCGAGGAACTCGTCGCCTGTGATGCGGTCGGCATGTCCGGCGGCTGGAGCCCGGTCATTCACCTGGCCTGCCAGCGGGGGGCGAAGCCGGTGTGGTCCGATCAACTGAGTGCGTTCGTTGCGCCGGATGTCGGCGGCGGGTTGCGTATTGCCGGTTCGGCGCGCGGCGTCTACACGCTCGCGGGTTGCATCAGCGACGGCGCCACCAAGGCAGCGGCGATCGCATCCGAGTTGGGGTTCAAGCCCGTTCAGGCCGCTCTTCCGGAAACGGGCCAGGAAGCTGATCCGTCCTTCGCTGCCCTTTGGTATGTGCCCGGAGCAAAGTCCAAGGCCTTTGTCGATTTCCAGAACGACGTGCACGCGAAGGATCTGGGGCTTGCGCTACGCGAAGGGTTCGGCCATGTCGAACACGCCAAGCGCTATACGACCAACGGCATGGCGACCGACCAGGGCAAGCTCTCGAATATCAACGCCGTTGGCATTCTTGCAGGCATGCGCGGGGTAGGGCCCGCGGACGTCGGCGTCACGACGTTCCGCCCGTTCTATACGCCCGTTTCCTTCGGCGCGCTTGCCGGGACGGCGCGCGACAAACACGCCCAGCCCGTCCGGAAATCGCCTTTGCACGAATGGGCGCGGAAACATGGGGCAACGTTCGTCGAGGCCGGACAATGGTATCGGTCCGCCTGGTTTCCCCGCGCGGGCGAAAAGACCTGGCGCGAGAGCGTCGATCGCGAGGTGCTGAACGTGCGCGCAAACGTCGGCATTTGCGACGTCTCGACACTGGGCAAGATCGAGCTTTTCGGCCCGGATGCGGCTGAATTCCTCAATCGGCTCTATTGCAACGCTCTCTTAAAGCTTCCGGTCGGCAAGGCCCGTTATGGCCTGATGCTGCGCGAGGACGGTTTCGTCTATGACGATGGCACGGTGAGCCGGCTCGCGGACGAGCATTTCCTCGTGACTACCACCACCGCGATGGCGGGCGGCGTCATATCCCACATGGAGTATTGCTCGCAGGTCCTCTGGCCCGAACTGAAGGTTCGTTTCTGCTCCGTGTCCGACCAGTGGGCGCAGATCGCGATCGCCGGGCCGAAGGCGCGCAGCCTGTTGCAGCAGCTTATCGAGGATGACATCTCCGACGCGGCATTCCCGTTCCTGGCAGCCGGAACGGTAACGCTCAAGGGGGGCCTGAAAGCGCGGCTTTTCCGCATCTCCTTCTCCGGCGAGCTGGCCTTTGAACTGGCCGTTCCGGCAGGATTTGGCGTGGCGGTTGCCGATCAGCTGATGGACATGGGCCGCGCCTTCGATGTCTGCGCCTATGGGGTGGAGGCTCTCAACGTGCTGCGGCTCGAGAAGGGCTTGCCCACGCATGCTGAATTCGATGGTCGGGTGACGCCGGACGACGCCGGACTGGGCCGCATGGTTTCAGCCCACAAAACGGACTTCATCGGCAAGCATCTCTCGTCGAGATACGGGCTGACGGCCGCAGACCGCATGCAACTCGTGGGACTGAAGCCCGTGGACAGGGAAAAGGACATTCGCGCCGGCGCGCATCTGTTGCGTGAAGGCATGAAGCCGTCGACCCTCAACGACCAGGGCTGGGTCAGCTCCGCCTGCCACTCGCCGGTACTTGGTCATCATGTCGCGCTCGCCTTCCTGAAGTCGGGCCGCGAACGTTACGGCGAACGGATTGTCGTCTGGGACAAGCTGCGCGATCAGGAAGTAATCGCCGAGGTCTGCGATCCAGTCTTCGTCGATCCCGAGAATGCCAGAATGAAAGCCTGAGGGAACGCCGATGATCCGCGACTACTACAATCGTCATGCGCTTGATGAGAAGCTGCGCGGCGCGCCGCGGCCGCCGGGCGCCAATCATCTCGCGATCGGCCATAGGCAGGCGATGGCGGCGGTGCTTGCCAGCGCCGGCGAGGAGGACGCGGTCGAAAGGCTGTTATCATCCGTCACTGAATTCGCCGTGCGGTTCAGCGCGCCGGGTGAATGGCTGGCCGTCTCCGAAAACGATACGCCGGAGGGGCTGCAACGTCGTCTCGACGCCCTCTGCAACGGCCTGGCCCATATCGTCGACCAAAGCGAGGCGCGCGTCCTGTTCCGGCTTTCCGGCCCGTCAACGCGCCGGATTCTTGCAAAGGGTGTCGGCCTGGACCTGCATCCCACCGCCTTTGCGACCGGTGCCAGTGCGAATGCGCTTTGCGGCCACATCGCCGTCAATCTGGCGCGTACCGCGGAAGATGTGTTCGAGCTGCTCGCCCCGCGTTCTTTTGCCGAATCCCTTTTCGACAACCTCATGGCGATGGGGCGCGAACACGATCTAACGGCGGCATTCGCCGCGTGACGAGGCAGCGGTCGCGGCAGCCGTGAGGATGTCATCCACTCGCAATATCGGCGCTTCTTGGAGCCGATTTCCGCGATTTTGCGGCCAAACTTGCTCATTTTGCGTGCGAGCGCTGCTAAAATTTTGATTTTTCTGGCTTCGAATGCGCCAAATCGATTTTATCGCCGAAGAATCTGGAGGAGAAACGTTTTTTAGCTTTCATTTTCGTTTGAAAGAGGTATGGAATTGGGGCAAAGAGCACGCTCACCAATGAGCTCTAATAACAAGAGATCGGACCGATAGGATCTGGTCCAGGGGAAGATTGATGGAGTATTTCGTCCAGCAGCTCGTCAACGGGCTGACGCTTGGGTCTATTTATGGTATGATCGCGATCGGTTATACCATGGTCTACGGCATCATCGGCATGATCAACTTCGCCCACGGCGATATCTTCATGCTGGGCGGCTTTGCCGCGTTGATTGTCTTTCTTATTCTCACGACATTCATGGCGGGTGTGCCGGTTGTACTGGCGCTGTTGCTCATGATGATCGTCGGTATGCTTACAGCGGCGATTTGGAACTGGACCATTGAGCGGGTGGCTTACCGTCCGCTGCGCGGGTCCTTCCGACTGGCGCCGCTGATCACGGCTATCGGCATGTCGATCGTATTGTCGAACTTCATTCAGGTGACTCAGGGGCCGCGCAACAAGCCGATCCCGCCGCTTGTCTCGTCGGTCTATGATATCTTCGGCATCGCCATTTCGCTGAAGCAGATCATCATCGTTGTCATCACGGCCGTTCTGCTCTCGGTGTTCTGGTACATCGTCAACAAGACGCCGCTCGGCCGCGCGCAGCGTGCCACCGAGCAGGACAGCAAGATGGCGGCGCTGCTTGGGGTCGACGTCGATCGCACCATCTCGGTAACTTTCATCATGGGTGCGGGGCTCGCTGCCGTCGCCGGCACGATGTTCCTCATGTATTATGGCGTCGTCGTTTTCACCGACGGTTTCGCTCCGGGTGTCAAGGCGTTTACCGCCGCCGTTCTCGGAGGTATCGGCTCGCTGCCGGGCGCCGTTCTCGGCGGATTGCTGATCGGCCTCATCGAGTCATTGTGGTCGGCCTATTTCACCATCGACTACAAGGATGTCGCGACGTTCTCGATTCTCGCGATCGTCCTGATCTTCAAGCCGTCGGGTATTCTCGGACGACCGGAAGTCGAGAAGGTATAATTCCATGGCAAACATTGCATCTACTACTGCAAGCGCCGGTACTGAGGTGACGGCGCGGGCCCTGCGCGAGGCTGTCTTCGCGGGCCTCGTCACCCTCGGCCTGTTCGTTCTGTTCGTCGGCCTCAAGACCGACCAGAACATCCGCAACGAGCTGGTCCTTACCCAGCGCTGGGGTCTGCTGGCGACGTTCGTGATCATTGCCATGGTCGGCCGCTTTCTGATGGTCGCCTACGCACAGCCCTGGCTTGCGCAGAGAAAGGCGGCGAAGGCCGCCGTCGAAGAGGTCGCCAAGGAAGAAGGCTTCTTCAGCCGTAACTTCTCCAAGATCGCGATCGTCGCGCTCATTCTCTATCCGCCGGTCATCCTGGCTCTCACCGGTGTCCAGGGCTCGCTGAAGTGGGTCGACAATTTTGGCATCCAGATCCTCATCTACGTGATGCTCGCCTGGGGCCTCAACATCGTGGTCGGCCTCGCCGGTCTGCTCGACCTCGGATACGTTGCCTTCTATGCGGTCGGCGCCTACTCCTATGCGCTGCTCTCCAGCTATTTCGGCCTGTCCTTCTGGGTGCTGTTGCCGATCGCCGGTCTTCTGTCCGCGTGCTGGGGTATGATTCTGGGCTTCCCGGTACTGCGCCTGCGCGGCGACTACCTGGCGATCGTGACGCTCGCTTTCGGTGAAATCATCCGTCTCGTGCTGATCAACTGGACCGAAGTGACCAAGGGCACGTTCGGCGTGTCCGGCATCGCCAAGGCGACGCTGTTCGGCATCAAGTTCGATGCCTCGAAGACCGGCTTCGCGGCGATGATGGGGCTGCCGATCTCATCGGCCTATTACAAGATCTTCCTCTTCTACCTGATCCTCGGCCTTTGCATGATCACGGCCTTCGTCACCATCCGGCTGCGCCGTATGCCGGTCGGCCGGGCCTGGGAAGCGCTGCGCGAGGACGAGATCGCCTGCCGGTCGCTCGGCATCAACACGACGACCACCAAGCTGACGGCATTCGCCACGGGCGCCATGTTCGGCGGCTTTGCCGGGTCGTTCTTCGCGGTGCGCCAGGGTTTCGTCTCGCCGGAATCCTTCGTATTCCTCGAGTCGGCCGTCATCCTTGCGATCGTCGTGCTTGGCGGCATGGGCTCGCTGACCGGTATCGCTGTTGCGGCCATTGTGATGATCGGCGGCACAGAGATCCTGCGCGAACTCACCTTCCTCAAGGTGATCTTCGGACCGAACTTCACGCCTGAACTCTATCGCATGCTGATCTTTGGCCTGGCCATGGTCATCGTGATGGTCTGGAAGCCGCGCGGCTTCGTCGGATCGCGCGAACCGACCGCGTTCCTGCGCGAACGCAAGGCCGTTTCCGGCAGCTTTACGAAGGAAGGGCACGGCTGATGGCCCCCGAGACTAGCACAATGACAAATGATCCCATTCTCAAGGTCGAGCACCTGTCGATGCGCTTCGGCGGTCTCATGGCCATCAACGACTTCTCCTTTGAGGCCGGGCGCGGCGACATCACCGCCCTGATCGGCCCGAACGGAGCGGGCAAGACGACGGTGTTCAACTGCATCACCGGCTTCTACAAGCCGACGATGGGCATGATCACCATGCGCCAGCGGTCCGGCAAGGAGTATCTGCTGGAACGCCTACCCGATTTCGAGATCACCAAGCAGGCCAAGGTGGCGCGCACGTTCCAGAACATACGGATGTTCTCGGGCATGACGGTTCTGGAAAACCTGCTTGTCGCTCAGCACAACAAGCTGATGCTGGCGTCCGGCTACACCTTCCTCGGCCTGGTTGGCTTCCCGGCCTATCGTCAGGCGTCCAAGGAGGCCATCGAGTTCGCCAGGCATTGGCTCGAAAGGGCGTCACTGATAGACCGCGCCGACGATCCGGCCGGCGACCTGCCCTATGGTGCGCAGCGGCGGCTCGAGATTGCCCGCGCCATGTGCACAGAGCCGGAGCTTCTCTGCCTCGATGAGCCAGCGGCCGGCCTCAACCCGCGCGAATCGCATGCGCTCAACGAGCTGTTGCAGGGCATCCGTCGCGATACCGGCACATCCATACTGTTGATCGAGCACGACATGTCGGTGGTGATGGAGATCTCCGATCACGTGGTCGTGCTCGAATATGGCCAGAAGATTTCCGACGGCAATCCGGATTTCGTGAAGAGCGATCCAAGGGTCATTGCGGCCTATCTGGGTGTCGAGGACGAAGAGGTTGAAGAGGTGATCGAACAGATCGAGGAAATCGAAGGCGAGCAGGGAGGCACCAGGCAATGACTGCTCCGCTGCTGAATGTGAGAGGTGTCGAGACCTATTACGGCAACATCCGCGCGCTGAACGGCGTCGATGTCGAGGTCAACCGTGGGGAAATAGTTTCGCTGATCGGTGCAAATGGCGCTGGTAAATCGACGCTGATGATGACGATCTGCGGCCGGCCGCAGGCCCGCACCGGGTCCGTCTTCTTCGAGGGTCAGGATATCACGCGTCTGCCGACCCATGAGATCGCACGCCTCAGGATCGCGCAATCGCCGGAAGGACGGCGGATCTTCCCGCGCATGACGGTGCTCGAGAATCTCCAAATGGGGGCGAGCCTCGACGATCTGAAGCATTTCAAGGAAGACGTGGAGAAGGTCTTCACGCTCTTTCCGCGGCTCAAGGAGCGCCAGGCCCAGCGCGGCGGCACACTATCGGGCGGCGAACAGCAGATGTTGTCGATCGGGCGCGCCCTGATGGCCCGACCGAAGCTGCTGTTGCTTGACGAGCCTTCGCTCGGCCTTGCGCCGCTGATCGTTAAGGGCATTTTCGAGGCGATCAAGAAGCTCAACAAGCAAGAGGGCCTCACCGTATTCCTGGTCGAACAGAACGCCTTCGCAGCGCTGAAGCTGTCAGACCGCGGCTACGTTCTGGTCAACGGCAGGGTGACCATGAGCGGCACGGGCAAGGATCTTCTCGCCAATCCGGAGGTCCGCTCGGCCTATCTCGAAGGCGGCCGCCATTGACGCGCCGCGCCTGGAGTTAAGTGACATGCAGGGAATTCTCTACGAAGAAGCCTCCATCTGGCAGTTTCTATTCATCACCTGTGTGCTGGGTGGCTGGACCGCCTGGCGGACGGGCAAGAGCGTCGCCGATACGTGGCACAACTTTCCGCGGCTGCTGCTCTACGTGGCGCTGCTGGGTTGGGCTATCCGCTTCATTCATCACGCTCTTTTCGGTGGCACGATGTTCAGCCTGCAGTACTATATCGTGGACACGATCGTGCTTTTGTTGTTTGCTACCGCCGGTTTCCGATACTACCGAACCAGGCAAATGACCAATAACTACTACTGGCTCTATGAGAAGGCGTCGCCCTTCTCCTGGAAGACCAAATAAGGGAACAGCGCGTGCCGGTCGATTGCGGCCGGTGCGAAAGAACACCGGCGCAATTAAGGTGGGCATTGCGCAGGCTTGGAAACGAGACCCGCTCGATTATTGGGAGTAACAAGATGAAAAAGTCTCTTTTGTCGGCCGTTGCGCTGACGGCAATGGTCGCCTTTAGCGGCTCTGCGTGGGCTGACATTCTGGTCGGTGTTGCCGGCCCGTTGACCGGCCCGAATGCTGCGTTCGGTGCGCAGCTTCAGAAAGGTGCGGAACAGGCGGCTGCCGATATCAACGCTGCAGGCGGCATCAACGGTGAACAGATCAAGGTTGTGCTCGGCGACGACGTGTCCGACGCCAAGCAGGGCGTTTCGGTCGCCAACAAATTCGTTGCTGACGGCGTGAAGTTCGTCGTCGGCCACTTCAACTCGGGCGTATCCATCCCGGCTTCGGAAATCTACGCCGAGAACGGCCTCCTGCAGATCACGCCGGCCTCCACGAACCCGCAGTTCACTGAGCGCGGCCTGTGGAACACGTTCCGTACTTGCGGTCGCGACGACCAGCAGGGTGCGGTTGCCGGTGCCTACCTCGCCGCCAACTTCAAGGACGCGAAGATCGCCGTCGTTCACGACAAGACCCCCTATGGCCAGGGCCTTGCCGATGAAACCAAGAAGGCAATGAACGAAGCCGGCCTCACCGAAGCGCTCTACGAAGGTATCAACACGGGTGACAAGGACTTCTCCGCGCTGATCGCGAAGATGAAGCAGGCCGGCGTTTCCATCGTCTATTACGGCGGTCTGCACACGGAAGCTGGCCTGATCATGCGCCAGATGAAGGACCAGGGCCTGAAGGCAACGATGATGTCGGGTGACGGCATCGTCTCGAACGAACTGGCCTCGATCGCCGGTGATGCCGTTGACGGCACGCTGATGACCTTCTCGCCGGATCCGCGCAAGAACCCAAATGCCAAGGACCTCGTCGAGAAGTTCCGCACTGCCGGCTTCGAACCGGAAGCCTACACGCTCTATGCCTATGCGGCTCTCCAGGTGATCGCTGAAGGCGCGAAGGCTGCCGGCGGCAACGATCCGCAGGCCGTTGCCGAAGCCATCAAGGCCAAGGGTCCGTTCAACACGGCGATCGGCGAACTCGGCTACGACGAAAAGGGCGACATCACCCGCCCGGACTACGTCATGTACACCTGGAAGAAGGGTGACGACGGCAAGTACAGCTACTTCCAGAACGAGTAGTCGTCATTTCGTTCCGCTTTTGGAGGACCCGGCGTGGAAGCGCCGGGTCTTTTTTGTTCCTGTGACAGCCGTGCACATGCAGTCGCGATGCGCATGCGTCATCGCCTGGATAGCGCGCCTTACCTCAGCAGCGACGTACGCAGCGTCGCGATCTCCTGCTTGAGCCGGACGAGTTCCGCAGGCTCCATCCCCGTGGCGCTGGCAATCCCATACGGAACATTGTCAGCCTTTGTCCGCAGGGCGCGGCCGCTTTCGGTCAATTTCACGCGCACTTGTCGTTCGTCGGTCCGATCCCGGGCCCGCGATATGTAGCCCATGGCTTCGAGGCGCTTCAGCATGGGTGTGAGCGTGCTCGATTCCAGAAAAAGCCTTTCGCCCAAACTGCCGACGGTCTGGTCGTCTTTTTCCCAAAGGACGACCATCACGAGATATTGCGGATAGGTGAGGTCCAACTCGTCCAACAGCGGCTTGTAGACACGCGTAAACGCGTGGTTCGTCGAATAGATCGCGAAGCACAGAAAATTGTCGAGTTTCATAAGATCTTCGTGAGAGGGGCTGTCTGCCTTGGTCATTGTTCCAACTCAGATTTGATCACAGGATAAAATAAATCGTTCACGATCTAATCGCAAGGTATTGACACGCCGAATTCGTCATTATAAATATCGTGCACGATTTAATCGTGAGATATGAGCGGAATGAGTAACGAACAAGGGAGCATCCCATGACGACGACAAGGGCAAGCGCAATGACGAACGGCATCTCTCGAAGAAACGTACTGGCTGGCACTCTCGGCGCCGCCGCGGCAGTATCTGCTGCACGCCCGACTTCGGCGGCAAGTACCGCGAAGACCACCACCATAACCAGCGAAGGAGCAAGGACCATGGGCAGCAGGATCGTCACCCGCGACGGCGTCGAAATCTACTACAAGGACTGGGGTCCGAAGGACGGCCCGGTCATCGTGCTCAGCCACGGCTGGCCGCTGTCTTCCGACAGCTGGGAGGCGCAGGCCTTCCACCTCGCCAACAACGGCTTCCGCGTCATCACCCATGACCGCCGCGGCCATGGCCGCTCCAGCCAGCCCTGGGACGGCAACGACATGGACCACTATGCCGACGATCTCGCCGAACTGATCGAACAACTGGACTTGACCGGCATCTTCCTCGCCGGCTTTTCGACCGGCGGCGGCGAGATCTCCCGCTATATCGGCCGCCACGGCACCAAGCGCGTCGCCAAGGCCGGGCTGATCTCGGCGGTGCCGCCGTTGATGGTCAAGACCGACACCAACCCCGGCGGGCTGCCGAAGGAGGTGTTCGACAATCTCCAGGCGGCAAGTGTCGTCGACCGCTCGCAACTCTACAAGGACATCGCCTCCGGGCCGTTCTTCGGCTTCAACCGTCCGGGCGCCAAGGTCTCGCAGGGCATGATCGACAGCTTCTGGCTGCAGGGCATGATGGGTGGCCACAAGAACACCTACGACTCGATCGTCGCCTTCTCGCAGACCGACTTTACCGAGGACCTGAAGAAGTTCGACGTGCCGACCCTGATCATCCATGGCGACGACGACCAGATCGTGCCGATCGACGCGGCGGCGCGGGCCTCGAAGAAACTCATCCCGCAGGCCGTGGTGAAGGTCTATCCCGGTGCTCCGCACGGCATCACCGACACCCACAAGGATCAGCTCAACCAAGACCTGCTCGAATTCGCACGGTCCTAGTCTTCGAGCGAAAGAGTGGGGGGCGCCCGAGCGGCGCCCTTTTGCTTTTCACGGCAAGCGGGCCGACCGCGACGGAAGAAACCGATCGTAAACGGCATGAGGTCGTCGACAACGTCACCGTCTTGTTCGCCGGTCGTGACCGCCGGAAAGGGTGGCATAAGCAACAAGCGTCGCGCCAAATCCCTCGCGAATTCGCCTTGCGAAACAACGTCTTGACTTTGGGGGGCGGCTCGCGGACGATACCGCCATCGACGCATGCCGTGTGTCGCAAAAGTATCCAACGGCGTTTCATGAATGATGCAGCAATCATCGCTCCGCAGCGGGCGTGGGGAAAAGGGCGGCTCGTTGCCAAATCCCGGAGCGGCCGTACGGCTATCGCCGAACTCTATCAGGAAGGCTGCGCCAAGATCCGTCTGCCAAAGACCTTTGATGCGTCGCTTGAAGCGGTGCTGATCAATTCTTCGGGGGGCATCACAGGCGGCGACCGGATGACCTGGGCGTTCGAGGCGGGCGAGGGCACGGCATTGACGTTGACGACGCAGGCCTGCGAAAAAATCTACAAGGCAAGTGCGGGAACGGCCGATATCTCCACGCGGATCTCTGTTGCTGGCGGAAGCCGGGTCGATTGGCTTCCGCAGGAAACCATCCTTTTCAATTGCGCATCCTTGTCGCGTTCCCTGGAGGTCGAGCTCGCCGGAGATGCAACCTTTCTGGCGGTCGAGGCCGTTCTTCTCGGCCGCAAAGCCATGGGCGAAGTGGTGCAGGCTGGTCTCCTTCGTGATCGCTGGCGGGTGAGAAGCGGTGGCCGGCTGCTGCATGCGGAGAACCTGACGCTTGCCAATGATATCGCCGCACTTGCAGAGCGTTCCGTGGTGCTCGGCGGCGCGGCTGCTTTTGCGACATTGCTTTATGTCGGAACGGATTGCGAAGCGATGCTGCCCAGGCTGCGAGGCACGCTCGGCAGCCACGCGAATGCCGGTGTCAGCCATGTTCAGGTTGCCGGTCGCGACAAGCTGGTCGCGCGTATCGCTGCGACCGACGGATTCGCACTTAGAAAAGTTCTCGTTCCGGTTATTTCGCACTTGCGCAACGATGCGTCTGTGCCGAAAGTCTGGACTCTCTGATCCCACAATTCATTGGACGGCGACGCATGAATCTCACCCCGCGCGAAAAGGACAAGCTGTTGATTTCCATGGCGGCGATGGTCGCGCGCCGGAGGCTGGAGCGTGGCGTGAAGCTCAACCATCCGGAAGCGATCGCTCTCATCACCGATTTCGTCGTCGAAGGTGCGCGGGACGGGCGTTCCGTGGCCGAGCTGATGGAAGCCGGCGCGCATGTGCTGACCCGCGACCAGGTCATGGAAGGGATCCCCGAAATGATCCATGACATTCAGATCGAGGCGACGTTTCCGGATGGGACGAAGCTCGTCACGGTACACGAACCGATCCGCTAGGACACGGCGGAAGAGTGCGGAGCGACTTCTGACCGGACCCGCCGTCAACGTTGAGGGAAAACCATGCTGAGCTTACGCCCGAACTGCGAATGCTGTGATCGCGACCTGCCGCCCGAGAACCGGGAGGCCATGATCTGCACGTTCGAATGCACCTTCTGTGCCGATTGTGCCGAGGCGAGGCTTGGCGGAATCTGCCCGAATTGCAGCGGCGAACTGGTTCGCCGGCCGGTCCGTCCGGCTGCGATGCTTGCGAAATATCCGGCGTCGACGGAGCGCGTGTTGAAGCCGCAAGGTTGCGCGGACGGTCGAGCGGCTTGAAGAGGAGAGGACATGATTCCTGGCGAAATCATCGCAGCTGAAGGCGAGATCGAACTGAACATCGGTTTCCAGACCGTCATGATCGAGGTTTCCAACTCCGGCGACCGTCCCGTGCAGGTGGGGAGCCACTATCATTTCGCCGAGACGAACCCTGGCCTGATCTTCGATCGGGAGGCGGCCCGCGGCAGACGACTCGACATTCCGGCCGGCACCGCGGTGCGCTTCGAGCCGGGCCAGACGAGGCAAGTGACGTTGATCCCGCTTTCAGGCAAGCGCGAGGTGTTTGGCTTCCGCCAGGCGATCATGGGCAAGCTATGAGGATGTTCGCGTCTCTATCCGGCTTGCTTCTGCTGTCAGCGCTTTCGGTAGCCGCGCAAGAACAGCCACCGGTCGATTGCCAGAACGCTGTGACGCAGATGGACATGAATATCTGCGCTGGCCAGGACTATGGCAAAGCCGACGCCGACCTGAATGAAGTCTACAAACAGGCGGTCGCTGCCATGAAGGCGATGGACAAGGAACTCGGCGAAATCGACGCCGCCTATCCCGGCGCGGAAGAGGCATTGAAGAAGGCGCAACGGGCCTGGATCGGCTACCGCGACGGGCAGTGCGAGCTGGCCGGGTTCGAGGCGCGCGGCGGCTCTATGGAGCCGATGCTGGTTTCAGGTTGCCTGGCGGAGCTGACCCGCAAGCGAACAGCCGAATTGAAGCAACTCCTCGAACCGAGTGGAAACTGACCGTTGAGCGGCCGCACCATCACCATCGTTGGCAATGGCGATGTGGCGCACGGCGCCGCCGCCGCGATCGACGCCGCCGATCTCGTCATCCGCTTCAACGATTGCCGCTCGGTCGGCAAGGGCGGCACAAAAACCGACATTGTCGCGGTCTGCAACACCGGTCGCCCTGCGCTGTCGATGCTCGGTGGAGGACGGTGGAAGACCAGCGATGCAGTGCGGCGGGCGAGCGAGTTCTGGAGCGTCCGTTCGGGTGCGAAGTTTGGGGCCATGCGGGCGGATCTTATGAAGACGCACCCGGATCTCGACGATTTTTGCGACGATTATACGATAGGCTTCGAAGCTTTTGCTCGCGCGACTGGCCGGCGTCATCGGGTGATCCCGGTGGAAACGCACGAGCGGCTCGATCGCGATCTCGCCCGGTTCGCGCCGGCGCCCTATGTCGTGCCGTCGAGCGGCCTGGTGGTGATCGCCGACATCCTGTCCGATTTCGTCCGCCCCGGAGACGATGTCGTGCTTGCCGGCTTCGGCCATGGCGGCTGGGAATGGCATCCCTTTGCGGCCGAGCGCCGCTACGTCGAAGCGCTTGCCGCCGAAGGCCGTCTTCGCCGTCTCGATCAATCTCAGTCTTCAGACTTTGCCCAAGGAGCCTGATCCATGCCTTACAAGATGTCGCGCGCGGCCTATGCCAACATGTTCGGTCCGACGGTGGGCGACAAGGTGCGCCTTGCCGATACCGAGCTTTTCATCGAGGTGGAGAAGGATTTCACCACCTATGGCGAAGAGGTGAAGTTCGGCGGCGGCAAGGTTATCCGCGACGGCATGGGGCAAAGCCAGGTCACGCGCGAGGGCGGCGCGGTCGACACCGTGATCACCAACGCGCTGATCGTCGACCATTGGGGGGTCGTGAAGGCGGATATCGGCCTCAAGGACGGACGGATCGCGGCGATCGGCAAGGCCGGCAATCCGGACACGCAGCCGGGCGTCACGATCGTCGTCGGGCCGGGCACGGAAGTGATCGCCGGCGAGGGCAAGATCGTCACGGCCGGCGGCATGGACAGCCATATCCACTTCATCTGCCCGCAGCAGATCGAGGAAGCGCTGATGAGCGGTCTCACCTGCATGCTCGGCGGCGGCACCGGCCCCGCGCATGGCACGCTCGCAACGACCTGCACGCCAGGTCCCTGGCACATCGCCCGGATGATCGAGGCGGCTGATGCATTCCCCATGAACCTCGCCTTTGCCGGCAAGGGCAATGCCTCACTGCCCGGAGCGCTTGTCGAAATGGTGCTCGGCGGCGCCACCTCGCTGAAGCTGCACGAGGATTGGGGGACGACGCCAGCGGCGATCGACTGCTGCCTGTCGGTCGCCGATGAATATGACGTCCAGGCGATGATACACACCGATACGCTGAACGAGAGCGGCTTCGTCGAGGATACGATCGCCGCGATCAAGGGCCGGACGATCCATGCCTTCCATACGGAAGGAGCGGGGGGCGGCCATGCGCCGGATATCATCAAGATCTGTGGCCAGCCGAATGTCATTCCGTCTTCGACCAATCCGACGCGGCCCTACACGCTCAACACGCTGGCGGAGCATCTCGACATGCTGATGGTCTGCCATCATCTGTCGCCCTCCATCCCGGAGGACATCGCCTTTGCCGAAAGCCGCATCCGCAAGGAAACGATCGCAGCAGAGGATATCCTGCATGACATCGGCGCCTTCTCGATCATCTCGTCGGACAGCCAGGCCATGGGCCGCGTCGGCGAAGTGGCGATCCGCACCTGGCAGACGGCCGACAAGATGAAGCGCCAGCGCGGGCG
Organism: Sinorhizobium chiapasense; assembly: GCF_036488675.1. Lineage (NCBI taxonomy): Bacteria > Pseudomonadati > Pseudomonadota > Alphaproteobacteria > Hyphomicrobiales > Rhizobiaceae > Sinorhizobium > Sinorhizobium chiapasense. Next base: position 2,966,853 of record NZ_CP133148.1, on the reverse strand, counting down.
GCTGAAAGAGGAGAAGGGCGACAACGACAATTTTCGGGTCAAGCGCTACATCGCCAAGTACACGATCAACCCGGCGATCGCGCATGGCCTCAGCCATGAGATCGGTTCGCTGGAAGTCGGCAAGCGCGCCGACCTCGTCATCTGGAACCCAGCCTTTTTCGGCGTGAAGCCCGACATGGTGCTGCTCGGCGGCTCGATCGCCGCGGCACCGATGGGCGATCCGAACGCCTCGATCCCGACGCCGCAGCCCGTTCACTACCGGCCGATGTTCGCAGCCTATGGCCGCAACCGGACCAACTCATCCGTCACCTTCGTCTCACAGGCGTCGCTCGATGCGGGGCTTGCGGGACGGCTGGGAGTCGCCAAGCAGCTCGTCGCCGTCCAGAACACCCGCGGCGGCATCGGCAAGGCGTCGATGATCCACAACAGCCTGACGCCGCATGTGGAAGTCGACCCCGAAACCTACGAGGTCCGTGCCGACGGCGAACTGCTGACCTGCGAGCCGGCGACGGTCCTGCCGATGGCACAACGTTACTTCCTGTTTTAGGCGGCCGGCTTCGGAGCAGCAGGCGAAAGCAGAAAGCCATGCGACCACCGCATGGCAGCCATGCGGGGACACCGAAAACGCCGCTTTGATGCTGCACGGCAGCGGAAACTCCGATAGGAAAGGGCTCTCAATTTCCGGCCGGCTGCGCTTCCTCCCAAGACTGATCGCGGCCGGCAGCCTGTCCCGAAGGAGATGATGATGCTCGGCAGAAAAGTTCCCTCTGTAACCTTCCGTACCCGCGTCCGCGACGAAGCCGTCGGCGGCTCCAATCCGTTCCGCTGGCAGGATGTTTCGTCGGACGAGTATTTCGCCGGCAAGCGCGTCGTGCTGTTTTCACTCCCGGGCGCCTTCACCCCGACCTGCTCGACCTACCAGCTTCCGGATTTCGAAAAGCTTGCGGCTGAGTTCCGCGCCGAAGGTATCGACGAGCTCTACTGCATCTCGGTCAACGACGCCTTCGTGATGAACGCCTGGGGCAAGTCGCAGGGCCTCGAAAACGTCAAGCTGATCCCGGACGGCTCGGGCGAGTTCACCCGCAAGATGGGCATGCTGGTTGCCAAGGACAATCTCGGCTTCGGCATGCGCTCGTGGCGCTACGGCGCCGTCATCAACAACGGCGTCGTCGAGCAGTGGTTCGAAGAGGAAGGCTACTCCGACAATTGCGACAGCGACCCCTACGGAGTTTCCTCGCCGCAAAACATCCTTGACGCGCTCAAGTCGCCGAAGATCGCCGCCTGATCTGTTCGTGAATGCCTGTGCCTCACGAGAGGTGCAGGGCTGAAAACGACTGAGGGCCCCGGTTCCCAGATAGGTCGCGTGAAACCATTTGCTTTCCGCCTTCCTGCTGGCGCCGGGGCCTTTTCTTGTTACATTAGCCGGAAAGGGCGCGGCAAGAATCGATGGTTTACGTTATCGCATATCTGAAGGCACATGCGGGCAAGGGTGATGATGTCGTCGCCCTGGCGGCGGCGCTGATCGAGGCCACCCGCAAGGAACCGGGCTGCATCAGCTATGATCTCTACCGCAAGCCCGCGGAACCGGACACGCTGGTCTTCATCGAGAACTGGAAAGACCGGACGGCGGTGGACGCTCATTTTGTCGAGCCGCATCTCAAGGCCTTTGAGGCGGCGATGGCGGATCTCTTGGCAGAGGTTCGCATCGAGATCGTGCATCCGGAAAAGATAGAGGTGATCTGAGGTGCCTTATCGCTCGACCGAAGTTCTGTCGCCGGGCCCAGCAGACAAGGCGGCGCTCCACAGTGTGACGCTCACCCACGATCAGCGCCATCTGCGGCGCAAGCTGCTCCATCTCGAAAACGACGATGTGGTGATGCTCGACCTCAAGCAGCCGGTGATGCTCGCCGACGGCGACCTCCTGGTGCTGGAAGGTGGCGGCTATATCCGGATCAAGGCCGCCGACGAGGCGCTTTACGAAGTTCGCGCGAGCGACGGCGTGCATCTCATCGAACTTGCCTGGCATCTCGGCAATCGACATCTTCCGGCGGCGGTCGAAGAAGGGCGGATCCTGATCGCCCGCGATCCCGTCATCCGTGCGATGCTTGAAGGCTTGGGTGCTGCCGTCGGCGAAGTGACCGAACCCTTCCAACCGCTGCGTGGCGCTTATCATGGTGGCGGGCACGATCACGGTCATGGCGGTCACCACCACGATCATGGCTGACCAGGCCGACACGCAGGCGCTGTTGCGTCTTGTCACCTGGCTATCGCCTGCATTTCCGGTCGGTTCCTTCGCCTACTCCGGAGGGCTGGAGCAGGCGGTTCACGATGGCCTCGTGACCGGTGCTGAAGAGCTGCGGCTTTGGCTGGAAACGCTGCTGACGCGGGGCGCCATGTGGAACGACGCCCTTCTGCTTGCCGAAAGCTATGAGGGGCATGACGATCCGCAACGGCTGAAGGCGGCGAGCGAACTGGCCGAAGCGATGGCGGGTTCGTCGGAGCGTCACATGGAAACCGTGCTGCAGGGCGAGGCGTTTCTTGCCGCTGCGCGCAGTTGGCCGAGCGCCGTATTCGAGTCGCTCGAACCGGTGGCGGCCTATCCGGTGGCGGTTGGCGCCGTGGCGGGCGCGCATCGCACGGGATTGCGGCCGGCACTTGCGGCCTATCTCGGTGCTGCGGCCTCGAACGCCGTTTCGGCTGCCATCCGCTGCGGCGTCATCGGTCAGCGCGGCGGCGTCGGTGTGTTGGCAGGCCTCGAGAGCACCATTGCCGCTGTTGCCGATCGCGCTGCGCCAGCCTCGCTGGACGAGCTTGGCTCCGCGACGATCATGGCCGATATTTCATCGCTGAGACACGAGACCCTGCATACCCGCCTGTTCCGCTCCTGACGGGCAGCCGCGTCCTGAAAGGAAAAGCAAATGCCATCGAAAAACGGTCCCCTTCGCGTCGGCATCGGCGGCCCGGTCGGTTCCGGCAAGACGGCGCTGACCGAAAAGCTGTGCAAGGCGATGCGCGAGAAATATTCCGTCGCGGTCGTCACCAACGACATCTATACCAAGGAGGACGCCGAAGCGCTGGTGCGGATGCAGGCGCTGCCGTCGGAGCGGATCGTCGGCGTCGAAACCGGCGGCTGCCCGCATACGGCGATCCGCGAGGACGCGTCGATCAATCTGCAGGCGATCGCCGATCTCAATCGCCGGATTCCGGATCTCGACGTGGTCTTCATCGAATCGGGTGGTGACAACCTGGCGGCGACCTTTTCTCCCGATCTCGCTGACCTGACGATCTACGTGATTTCCGTCTGCCAGGGCGAAGAGATCCCGCGCAAGGGCGGTCCGGGGATCACCAAGTCCGACCTCCTTGTGATCAACAAGAAGGACCTCGCGCCCTATGTCGGGGCCGACCTAGACGTGATGGAACGGGATGCGGAGCGGATGCGCGCGGCAAAGCCGTTTGTGTTTTCGGACATGAAGCGCGGCGACGGCATAGACCGGATCGTCGAATTCCTGACCGTGGAAGGCGGGCTCTGAAGCACGAGGCGCAACGCCGGTTTTCAGCGGGCAAGCGCCTCAAAACCGTTCGAGCGCTTGCCGGTCGCGGATTTCGATCAAGCGGCCTTTGACCGTGACGCCTGATTGGCGGAGTGTCGAGAAGGCGCGCGACAAAGCCTCCGGCGCGAGGCCGAGCTTGCCCGCAAGCACGTTCTTCTGGAACGGAAGGCGGAACGAGAAGCTGCTCAGACCGTCCGGGCAGTGGCTGAGGATATAGCTCGCGACCCGCTGAGGCGCGGTGAGCAACCGGTCCTCGGCAAGGCAGTCTTCCGTCATCTTGCCATGGCGGCAGAGAAGTTCGATGAGCGCCTGGGCGACATCGGTATTTTCCGCGGCAAGCTGGCGGAGCTTGCGGCTTTCGAACCGCGCGACGAGCAATGCCTCCGCAGCCTGCGCATTGGCGGTCGCACGATGCTCCAGGAACATGGCGTTTGCGCCGAAGATCTCGCCCTTCGGCAATACGGCAATGTCGGCTTCGCGACCGTCCTTGCCCAAGCGGTAGAGCCGGACGAGACCCGAGAGCACGAAGAAGACATGGTCGATCGGGTCGTCCTGACGAAACAGGATATCGTGTTCCTCGTGCGTGGAAACGATTGCGCCCTCAAGGATGGCCTCTGCCGTCGGTTGCGGCAGTCTCGCAAAAAAACGCGAATCGAGAAGAACGCTTCTGTCGGTCGAGGTCAATCGCAATGTCTTCATCCGTGCCATTCCCGAATTGGATCGAAGAGATCCTAATCGGGCATCGAGAGATGCGAATTGACCCCGATCAAATAACTCTCACAAAAAGGCCCGCGCAGGACGGCGCGGGCCTCGGATAGTGTGCGTCTTACGGCGCAGGAGCGGCTTTACTCGGCTGCAAGCGCCGGATGGTTGATGACCTTGCGGCCGGACTTGTCGTCACGCTGCTGCTCTTCCAGCGCGTTGATGCGTTCCTGCAGTTCCTCGATCGTGCCGCCCTGCTCGGCGGCGAGCCTTGTCAGCGCCTCGCGATCGAGCGGCAGATCCTCCTCGTCCTTCTTGCCGACGAAGCGGCCGAAGATCCAGGCGAGCAGCCGCGACAGGTCGTCCATGATCAGGAAGAAGGAGGGAACGACGACGAGGCTCAAGACGGTCGAGACGATGATGCCGCCGATCACCGCGATCGCCATCGGCGCGCGGAAGGAGCCGCCTTCACCGACGCCGAGCGCCGACGGCAGCATGCCGGCGGACATGGCGATCGAGGTCATGACGATCGGGCGGGCGCGCTTGCGGCCGGCTTCGATCATCGACAGCGTGCGGTCCATGCCGTGATGCATCATTTCGATACCGAAATCGACAAGCAGGATCGCGTTCTTGGTGACGATGCCCATGAGCATCAGGATGCCGATCAGCACCGGCATCGAGAGCGCGTTCTGGGTCAGGATCAGGGCTGCAGCCACGCCGCCGATCGCGAGCGGCAGGGAGAACAGGATGGTGAAGGGCTGGATCACATCCTTGAACAGCAAGATGAGCACGACCAACACCATCATCAGGCCGAGCAACATGGCGTTGCCGAAGCTCTGCTGCATTTCCGCCTGCACCTCGGCATCGCCGGCCTCACGGAACTCGACGGTTCCCGGCAGCTTAACTTCGGCTGCGATCTCTTTGAAGCGATTGGACGCTGTGTCGAGCGCGACGCCAACCGGAAGGTCGGCACCCAGTGTCACGACGCGGTAACGGTCATAGCGCTTGATCGAGCTCGGCCCTTCCGAATAGTTGATGTCCGCAACGCTCGAAAGCGGAACGGTCGCGCCGGACGCGGTCTGGACCTTGAGGTTGCGGATTGCCGCGAGATCCGTGCGGAAATCCCGATTGAGCTGGACGCGGATCGGAATCAGCCGGTCGTCGAGCGCGATCTTGGTGAGTTGCGCGTCGATGTCGCCGATGGTGGCGATGCGGATCACCTCGGAGATCTGCTGCGTGGTGATGCCGAGGCGGGACATCTGATCGGCGCGCGGACGGATCTGCAGTTCCGGCCGCGGCAGCGCGCCATCGGGGCTGACGTTGGCGAGCAGCGGGTCACTGCGCAGCTTGACTTCAAGAGCTGCGACGGCGCTGTCGAGGTCTGCGTCGTTGTTGGAGAGCAGGTTGAACGACAGATCGCGCTCGCCGCGGTCGTTGAGCTTGGTGACACGAACGTCGGGGATCGAGCGCAGGTTTGCGAAAATCTCCCTTTCGATCTGCGATTGCGGCTTGATGCGACCCGCGGGCGGCAGCTTGGGCAGGTACTCACCGATCAGCGGCATGCGGCCGATGACGTCGTTGACGACCTTGTTGACGAGCGAGTGGTCGAGCTTCTTGAGAAGCACGGTGACAGCAGCGCGCCGCAGCTCAAGATCGCCCTTCGGCGAGGCGCCGCCGAGCACGAAGACGTTCTCGACGCCGTCCATATCCTTGATGCGGTTGTAGATTTCTGTCGTCGTCCGATCCGTGTCTTCAAGCATCGCATCCGGCGGCAATTCGATCGACAGGCTGACGCGCGAATTGTCTTCCGGTGGCAGGAAGCTGCCCGGCACGAAGACGATCAGTGCGATCACGGAGCCGATCGAGAGCAAGATTGCGGCAAGCAGCGTGAGATAGCGCGTGTACCAGCGTTTCGTGGTGAAGCGCACGACGCGCGTGTACTGCCGCATCATGAAGCCTTCACCGTCGTGATGGCCGCCACCAACGTCCGTCGGTTTCATCAGATAGGCCGCCATGACCGGCGTGATCAGGCGGGCGACGAGCAGCGAGAAGAAGACGGAGACGGCGACCGTCAAGCCGAACTGGATGAAGTATTGCCCCGGAATGCCTGGCATGAACGAGACCGGGACAAAGACGGCGATGATGGTGAAGGTGGTGGCGATCACCGCCAGGCCGATCTCGTCTGCCGCCTCGATCGCGGCGCGGTAGGGCGACTTGCCCATGCGGATATGCCGCTCGATATTCTCGATCTCCACGATCGCGTCGTCGACGAGGATACCGGTCGCGAGCGTCATTGCGAGGAAGCTGACGAGGTTCAGCGAGAAGCCTAGGAGTTCCATCACCCAGAAGGTCGGGATGGCCGAGAGCGGCAGCGCGATCGCGGAAATCAGCGTTGCACGCCAGTTGCGCAAGAACAGCAGCACGACGACGACGGCGAGCAGTGCTCCCTCGATCAACGTATGGATCGCAGCCTCGTAGTTGCCGTAGGTGAAGTAGACCGAATCGTCGACCTTCTCGATGGTGACATCCGGGTGCTTGGCGCGGATCTCGTCGAGCGTCTCGGCGACCGTTTCGGCGACGGTGACTTCGCTTGCGCCCTTGGCGCGGAAGACGGCGAACGTCACGCCCGGATGACCGTTGAATCGGGAGAAGGACTTCGGCTCCTCGTAGGTATCGATCACCTTGCCGAGTTCCGACAGGCGGACGAAGCGTCCGTTCGGCAGCCCGATCATGGTATTCGCGAGTTCGGCCACGTCACGCGTGTCGCCCAGCGTGCGGATTGCCTGTTCGCTACCGCCGACCTGGCCGCGACCGGAGCCGAGATCCATGTTCATGCGGCGAAGTTGGCCGTTCACGTCGGCAGCGGTGATGCCGTAGGAGTTCAGGCGGTCTTCGTCGAGCTCGATGCGCACCTCCCGGTCGGAGCCGCCATAGCGGTCGACGCGGCCGATGCCAACTTGACCTTGGATCGCGCGCTTGATCGTGTCGTCAACGAACCAGGACAATTCTTCCAGCGTCATGCCGGGTGAGGAGACGGAGAACGTCTGGATCGCCTGGCCTTCGACGTCGACCTTCGAGACGATAGGCTCTTCAATCGAGGTCGGCAGGTCGCTGCGGATGCGGTCGATCGCGTCCTTGACGTCCTGCACGGCTTGAGTTGTCGGCACCTCCATGCGGAAGATGACGGCGGTGGTCGAGGTGCCGTCGGTGATCGTCGACTGGATATGGTCCACACCTGAGACACCCGCGACCGCATCCTCGATCTCCTTGGTGACTTGGGTCTCGAGTTCGGCAGGAGCGGCACCGCTTTGTGTGACGCTGATCTGAACGATCGGCACGTCGATGTTCGGGAAACGGGTGATCGGCAGGGAATTGAACGACTGCCATCCGAGCACGACCAGCACGAAGAAGGCCAGGATCGGCGCGACCGGATTGCGGATGGACCAGGCTGAGAAGTTCATGGTCTCTGTTCCCGTCAGTTGGTTGCCGGCTGCGCGGATTTAACCGGATTGACGCGGTCGCCGTCGCGCACGTAAGCGCCGGCCTTCGCCACTGTCTGTTCACCTGCCTTGAGGCCTGAAAGGATTTCGACGAACTGCCCGTCCTGGATACCGGTTACCACCGGCACCAGCCGCACGACGCCGTCTTCGACCTTGCGGACGATTGCCTTGCCGTCTTCGGCTGTAACAGCCGTTTGCGGCAAAACAACCGCTTGCTTTTGTTCGACAGTGACGACCGCGCTCGCATACATGCCGGCGCGAGCCTTGGACGTGTCGCTGAGAGTAATGTCGACGGAACCAAGCCGCGTCTGAGGGTCTACGGTCGGTTCGATCAGCCGGATCCTGCCCTCGATCGTGGTGCTGCTTCCGGCGAGCCTGACCGTCGCCGGCTGCCCGACAGCGAGTTTGATGATGTCTGCCTCGGCGACATCCGCCTTCATCTCGATCGCACCGTCGCGGATGATGGCGAAGAGCGGCTCACCGCTACCGCTGGCGATGGCGCCGATCTTGGCGTTCTTGGCGGAGATCACGCCACTGACGGGAGCCTTCACGGCGGTACGCGCAAGACGCAGGTCGATGTCGTCGATCTGTGCCTGCACCACCTTGATGTCTGCCGTAGCGACGCTCACCGATTGCTCGGCGGAATGAACGCGGGCGCGAGCGGCGGCGGCGAGTGCCTTCAAGCGGTCGGATTCGGCAGTCGACACCGTGCCGTTTTCAGACAGGCGCACGGCACGATCGGCAACGCGTGTCGCTTCTTCCGAATTTGCCGTCATTTCGGCGAGCTGGGCATGCAGTTGGGCGAGCGACGCCTCCGCTTTGGCGAGATTGGCTTCGAGCTGGCTCCTCTGCAAAAGCAGCGCATCGTCGTTGAGGACGACCAGGGTGCTGCCTTCCTCGACTCTATCGCCGACATCGACGTTCAGCGATCGGATGGAAAGACCGTCGACCAGCGGCGAGACGTAGGTTTCTTCGACCGCCTCGATCGAGCCGGTGGCGATGACGCGGTCACTGATCGATCGCTGTGCCGCTTCGGTGACGACGATGGAGGGGAGCGTCTGCGATTGTTGCGGCTTGGCGGCCTCTTCGGCGAAGGCGACGGAAAATACGCACAGTGTCATTGCCGCGCAGGCGCCGAAAAGAGATAGAAGTTTCTGAGCCATCGGCCTGTTTTCCTAAAAATGAAGTACCGGACATCGCGCCCAGGCGGCGAAGGTCTGGCTTAAATCACGTTATTCTCTTGTGTTCCCTGCACCGCCGACGATCGCCAGGTCCACGGACATGGTCACAAGCTTAAATTTCGCCCAATGCAGCCGGTTTCAGACCGAATACATCGAGTCCAGGAAAAAGTTCCCTAAAGGGCAAAGCTTAAGAAAACGATTTCCTCCCTGCGCCCGCTCCAGCCAAACGCTTTGGCCTATGTAATCGTCGTGCGAAATGCTTACAAGGTCGTCGAAGAGATGGTGCCTCACTATTTTTATTCTCGTATATCTCGCAGTGCAATATGGCGAGAATGCAGAGGATGCAACTTCGGCGCGACATTTTGACCGCTGCATGTGTCCTGAAAACGTAGCCGATTTAAGGACAAAACATCCGGCAATTCAAAGTACTACAGCGACCTTTGTGCGTCTGAACAGACGCACGGGGCTGTAATGCTTCGGCTGATCTTGCGCCGTCACCGGCTTTAAGAAAAAGGAGCGCGCGGCAGGCGCCGCACGCTCCGGTTTCCATCGGCTTCAGCGTGTATTACTTGAGCGCTTGGTCCGTTACTTCGTGCGTCCAGGCGCCTTCCGGCTCCTTGGAGATGACCGGGTCGGAGCCCCCGGCGAGCAGCGACTGAACCGTGCGCTTGTAGTCGGCCTCGTCGAGCGCGCCGTTGGAGCCTGCTGTCAGCTTGGCGATTTCGCCCATCATGCGCTTCTGGTGCTTCTCCGTCTGGGCACCGGTGGAATCGTTCTCCAGAACGATATCGGCGGCCTCGTCCGGGTTCTCCTCGGCATATTTCCAGCCCTTCATCGAGGCGCGGACGAACTTCACCATCCGCTCCTTGAAGGCCGGATCCTTGAGCTTGTCCTCAAGCACGTAAAGCCCGTCCTCAAGGGTGGCGACGCCCTGGTCTTCGTACTTGAAGGTAACGAGGTCTTCCGGCTTGATGCCGGCGTCGATCACCTGCCAATACTCGTTGTAGGTCATCGTGGAGATGCAGGCGGCCTGCTTCTGGATCAGCGGATCGACGTTGAAGCCCTGCTTCAAGACGGTCACGCCTTCCGGGCCACCGTCCGTCGGGATCTTCAAGTGCGACATCCAGGAGAGGAACGGATATTCGTTGCCGAAGAACCAGACCCCGAGCGTCTTGCCCTTGAAGTTGTCGGGGCTCGTCACGCCGGATTCCTTGAGACAGGTCAGCATCATGCCGGAGTGCTTGAACGGCTGGGCGATGTTGACGAGCGGCACGCCCTTTTCGCGCGTGGCAAGAGCGGAAGGCATCCAGTCGACGATGACGTCGGCGCCGCCGCCGGCAATCACCTGCGCCGGCGCGATATCCGGACCGCCGGGCTTGATATCGACGTCGAGGCCCTCTTCCTCGTAGAAGCCCTTGTCCTTGGCGACGTAGTAGCCGGCAAACTGAGCCTGGGTGACCCACTTCAGTTGCAGCGCGACCTTGTCGGCGGCATTGGCATGGAAGGCGGCAAGCGAAAAGACGCCTGCAGCAAGCAGAGACGCAAGTTTCTCGTTCATGTCTGTTCCCTCTTATTGTTGGTTCATTCTCATTGTCGCTTCATTTTAAAGCGCGTCGCATTCAACAGGAGCCGGGCGACGCGCTTTAAGTCTTTGTTTGCATGCATGTCGTTGTCCCGAAACCGCTGCACACTTTCGGGCGACATGCGTTAAGCCCGTCCACTGCGGATGGACGGATGCCAGAAGGTGACGGCACGCTCGGCGAACGCGACCACCCCGTAGAAGGCGGAGCCAGCCACCGCCGCCACGGCGATCTCGGCCCAAACCATGTCGACGTTCATGCGGCCCACTTCCGTGGAGATCCGGAAGCCCATGCCGACAATGGGCGTTCCGAAAAATTCGGCCACGATGGCGCCGATCAGCGCCAGCGTGGAGTTGATCTTGAGCGCGTTGAAAATGAAAGGCCAGGCGGCGGGGAGGCGCAGCTTGACGAGCGTCTGCCACCATGTCGCGGCGTAGGTGCGCATCAGGTCGCGCTCCATGTGGCTGGCCGCCGCCAGGCCGGAGACCGTGTTCACCAGCATCGGGAAGAAGGTCATGATGACGACGACGGCGACCTTCGACTGCCAGTCGAAGCCGAACCACATGACCGTGATCGGCGCGACGCCGATGACGGGCAGGGCGGAGACGAAGTTGCCGAGCGGCAGCAGGCCTTTCTGCAGGAAAGGAGAGCGGTCGATAAGGATCGCGACGGCGAAGCCGAGGCCGCAGCCGAGCGCATAGCCGGTCAGCACAGCCTTGAGGAAGGTCTGCCGGAAATCGGCCACCAGCGTCGGCAGCGAGTTGACGAGACGCTGCCAGATCATCGACGGCGCCGGCAGCAGCACCGACGGAATGCCGAAGCCGCGGACGATGCCCTCCCAAAGCACAAGAATGGTGATGCCGAAGAGGAGGGGAACGGCGAAACGCGCGGCGTTGGCAGCCGAAGGGTGCGCGAAGCGCTGGCGCACAAGCCATTCGTTGAAAGCCCAGGCAGCGAGCCAGAAGAGAACGGCTCCGGCGAGAACGGGAAGGTTCACGGCTTGGCTCCCATGCGCTTGAGGACGGCGGTGTGGGCGAGGCCGACAATCATTACGAGGACGGCCGCGAGCGCTGCAGCCATGAACAGGGCCGCCCAGATCTGCACTGTCTGGCCGTAATAGGACCCGGCAAGCAGGCGGGCGCCGAGCCCCGCCACCGCGCCTGTCGGCAGCTCGCCCACGATTGCGCCGACAAGCGAGATTGCGACGGCGACTTTCAGCGAAGTGAAGAGGTAGGGCATGGAGGAGGGCCAGCGCAATTTCCAGAAAGTCTGCGCCGGCGATGCATTATACGTGTGCATCAGATCGAGCTGGATCGTCTCCGGACTGCGCAGTCCCTTCACCATGCCGACCACGACCGGAAAGAACGAAAGATAGGTCGAGATCAGCGCTTTCGGCAGTAATCCGGCGATGCCGATCGCGTTCAGAACGACGATGATCATCGGGGCAATGGCGAGGATCGGGATGGTCTGGCTGGCGATTACCCACGGCATCAAGGACCTGTCCATTGCACGGTTGTGAACGATGCCGACGGCGAGCAGCACACCGAGTGCGGCGCCAATGCCGAAGCCGAGCAGCGTTGCGGAAAGCGTGATCCAGGCGTGATAGACGAGGCTGCGCTTCGACGTGATCGCCTTGTTGGCGGTCGTATCCCAGATTTCGGCGACGACCTGGTGAGGGGCGGGCAGGACGGGCCGCTCCTGCGCCATTGTGTTCCGGACGATATCGGAGAATCCGATCTCGGTGCCAGCACGTGCGGCCGCATCGCGCTCGAAGGGCGCGTTGAGGAAAATGGCGGCGACGTACCAAACGGCGATCAGGATGAGGACCACTGTAGAGATTGGAAGCAGCTTGTCTCTGAAGAAGCTCTCTTCGCGCATGTCAAACACTCCTGCCCACCGAATCCCTGCTGTTGACCACGACCTTTCTCGTGCGACCACCACTTGCGCGAATGGTGCGGTTGGAGCGTGACCGTGAGGCGTACGCGATGAAACCCCTCCCCCTTGTGGGGAGGGGTTGGGGAGGGGTGAAAACGTTCCAACAGCTACTCGTCATAGCTGTGCCCCGCTCTCAAACCCTCGCGCACCCGATGGGCGATTTCCAGGAACTCGGGCGTCTCGCGAATGCCGAGTGGCCGCTCCCGCGGGAGAGTGGATTCGATGATGTCGGTCACACGACCCGGACGTGGGCTCATGACGACGATCTTGGTAGAGAGATACACCGCCTCCGGAATCGAATGGGTGACGAAACAGATCGTCTTGTTCGTACGCGCCCAGAGCTTCAAAAGCTGCTCGTTGAGGTGATCGCGGACGATCTCGTCGAGGGCGCCGAACGGCTCATCCATCAGCAGGAGATCGGCGTCGAAGGCGAGCGCGCGGGCGATCGAGGCCCGCTGCTGCATGCCGCCGGAAAGCTGCCAGGGATATTTCTTGCCGAAACCCGAAAGGTTGACGAGTTCGAGCGTCCGCTCGATCCGCGCCTTCTGCTCGTCTCTCGAATAGCCCATGATTTCGAGCGGCAGCGCGATGTTCTTTTCGATCGTGCGCCAGGGGTAAAGGGCCGCCGCCTGGAAAACATAGCCGTAGGCGCGATGACGGCGGGCCTCTTCCGGCGTCATGCCGTTGACCGCGATAGCGCCGGAGGTCGGTTTCTCGAGATCGGCGATAACGCGCAGGAATGTCGTCTTGCCGCATCCGGACGGGCCGATGAAGGAAACGAAATCGCCCTTGGCCACGTCGAGGTTCACGCCCGTCAATGCGCTGACCGGCCCGTCGCTGGTCTGGAACGTGAGGCCGAGGTCCCGAGCCGAGACCACGGAGGCAGAATTGGATGTCATGGGCGGATTCTCATTGTGGCTTGTCTGTGGCAGACTGCTATCCGAACCTGCAACATGCAATGCCGCCGATGTCGTCTGTTGCGGTTTTTTCAGCGAATTCTGGAGAGCGTTCATGTCTCGATCATCCAATTCTGGCTGTCGCGTGGTTCGTCCGGGCGACACCTATGCCGGCAAGCAAGGGCTTAACTATTTCGAGGGCATTGCCGCGGAAACTGTCGGCTCGACGGGCATTTGCATGCACCTCCTGACCATTCCGCCTGGCGCGCGGGCCAAGGCGCATCTGCATGAAAGCCACGAAACCGCGATCTACATTCTTGCCGGCGAGGCGCATACCTGGTTCGGCGACCGGCTCGAACAGCATGTGATCGTCAAGGCCGGCGAGATGTTCTACATCCCGGCCGGCGTGCCGCACCTGCCCGCCAATCTCTCCGACAAGCCGTGCTCGGCGGTGATCGCCCGGACAGATCCGAACGAACAGGAGAGCGTCGTACTGCTGCCCGAACTGGACGGGCTGGTGCCGTGAAGCGGAGATTGCCGCAACTTGCCGCAAGTTCCGGGTCTCGCCTCTTGAAGGCGCAAGGTCAGTGAGGCTGACGTAGGCGAACAACGGCAGCGATGCCCGAACTGACAGCACTTGAACCATCTATGTTAGCCCCCCGGTTGCTTTCCCCGCCGGGCGTCTTGAACCCCGAGTCTTCCGCGCGAAATAGAAGGCTGCTCCCCCTGCTGCGCCGCTGATCGCGCAGGCTGCGAAAAATAGTTGATCCTGCCATCCCAATGGCTGGCCGTAGAGGCCGATATCCTCCGGTCGCTCAGGCGCATTTTCGAAAAGAGAGCCCACATATGCCGCCAGACAAATGAATGCGAATGTCAGCGCGACGCACACGACGCCTGCAAGGCAGTGGTCGCTCAGATTTCGTCGGCCAAACCGCTCCATGAGCCAGTACAGCCCGAAACTTGCCGGAGCAAAGACAGGAAATGCGACCAGGGATGCGAAGCATGGCAACACAATGCTGACCGGGATGAGAGCCGGGAGAGAGACATCGGAAATCGACTGAGGCTCGACGAATATCAGCATCGCAAACGCCGTGTAGGTGCCCCCGAGGACAGCCGCCGCGTGTAGCCGTGGAAACCAGTTCGCCCGCTCATGAGCATACATCGCTAGCAGCCTGTCCCCGTCGCCCCCGATCAAACCCCGCTTGCCGGAATGCCGGTGCGCTGTACGGCCCGCGGCGCCGTCACTTCCTTCCATGTGGTCAAGGCCGTGCTGACAGCGGGGAAGGGATCGCGCCTGACGAATTCTCCGTGGCCTTCCTGCGTCTTCAGCGCGCCTTCCTCGATCGAAACAACGCCGCGGGTGAGCGTGAAGCGAGGTAGCCCCGTCACGGTCTTGCCCTCGAAAACATTGTAGTCGATCGACGATTGCTGGGTCTTGGCCGAGATCGTCTTCGACCGCTTCGGATCCCAGACGACGAGGTCGGCATCGGCGCCGACAAGGATCGCGCCCTTCTTCGGGTAGATGTTCAGGATCTTGGCTATGTTGGTCGAGGTCACCGCGACGAATTCGTTCATGGTGATGCGGCCGGTCGCGACGCCGTGGGTCCACAGCATCGGCATCCGGTCTTCGAGGCCTCCGGTGCCGTTCGGGATCTTGGTGAAATCGCCGACGCCGAAGCGCTTCTGGTCGGTGGTGAAGGCGCAATGGTCTGTCGCGACCACCTGCAGCGAGCCGGAGGCAAGCCCGGCCCAGAGGCTATCCTGATGCTGCTTGTTGCGGAAGGGCGGCGACATCACGCGGCGAGCGGCGTGGTCCCAATCCTTGTTGAAATATTCGCTTTCATCGAGCGTCAGGTGCTGGATCAACGGCTCGCCGAAGACCCGCATGCCCTTGGCGCGAGCGCGCCGGATCGCCTCATGCGCCTGTTCGCAGGAGGTGTGGACGATATAAACGGGACAGCCGGCCATGTCTGCGATCATGATCGCACGGTTGGTCGCCTCGCCTTCGACTTCCGCAGGCCGTGAATAGGCGTGGGCCTCGGGGCCGTTGTTGCCTTCGGCGAGCAGCTTCGCCTGCAACTGGGCGACGACGTCGCCGTTTTCGGCGTGGACGAGCGGCAGGGCGCCGAGGCCGGCGCAGCGCTGGAACGAGGAAAACATCTCGTCGTCATCCACCATCAGCGCGCCTTTGTAGGCCATGAAATGCTTGAAGGTGTTGATGCCCTTTTCCTTGACGATGCTCTCCATCTCGTTGAAGACCTGCTCGCCCCACCAGGTGATCGCCATGTGGAAGGAATAGTCGCAATTGGCGCGAGTCGACTTGTTGTCCCACATCGTGAGCGCTTCCAAGAGCGACTGACCGGGCGAGGGGAGGGCAAAATCGACGACCATGGTCGTGCCGCCGGCGAGGGCCGCGCGCGTGCCGCTTTCGAAATCGTCCGAGGAATAGGTACCCATGAAGGGCATTTCGAGATGCGTGTGCGGGTCGATGCCGCCGGGCATGACATAGCAGCCGGTCGCATCCAGCGTCTCGGTGCCGGAGAGGTTGGGGCCAATCTCGACGATCCTGCCGCCATCGATCTTGACGTCGGCCTTGTAGGTGAGGTCGGCCGTGACGATGGTACCACCCTTGATCACAGTGCTCATTGGCTAGTTCCCTTGCGATTGTGTTTTCGGCCGCCGGAGGGCCAAGAAAAAGGGCGGAACCGTCGTCCCGCCCACAATGTCACTTTACGATTTCGGCCGTTTCGACCACGGCATGGAAGAGGACATCGGCCCCCGCGGAAGCCCACTCCTTGGAGATATCTTCCGCCTCGTTGTGGCTGAGCCCGCCGACGCAGGGGCACATGATCATCGTGGTCGGGGCGACCTTCGCGGCCCAACAGGCATCGTGGCCGGCGCCCGAGATGAGATTCATGTGGCTGTAGCCGAGCTTCTCGGCGGCGCCGCGCACAGTTGCGACGAGTTTGGGGTCAAAGGTCACGGGATCGAAATGGCCGACCGCCTCGATCGAACAGCCGACACCCAGCGCCTCGGCGATCTTCGGCGCCTCGGCCTCGATCCGCGCGCGCATACCGTCGAGCTTGGCTTGGTCGGGCGAGCGAATGTCGATGGTGAAGACGACCTTGCCGGGGAGCACGTTGCGTGAATTGGGTGAGAAGAACACCTGGCCGACACCGCCGACGGCACCCGGCTGGTTTTCGATAGCGACGTTCTGCACCATCTCGAAGATCCTCGCCATGGCGAGACCGGCATTGAGCCGCATATTCATCGGCGTTGAGCCGGTGTGCGCCTCCCGACCGGTGAGCGTGACTTCCAGCCACCACAGGCCCTGACAGTGCGTGACGACACCGATCTGCTTGCTCTCGACTTCCAGAATCGGCCCCTGTTCGATGTGGTATTCGAAATAGGCGTGCATCTTGCGTGCACCCACTTCCTCGTCGCCGAGCCAGCCGATGCGCTTCAGTTCGTCGCCGAAGCTTTTTCCCTCGGGATCCTTGCGGGCATAGGCGTAGTCAAGCGTGAGCGCGCCTGCAAACACGCCTGAGGCGATCATCGCTGGGGCAAATCGCGCGCCCTCTTCATTGGTCCAGTTCGTCACCACGATGGGGTGCTTGGTGCGGATGCCGAGATCGTTCATCGTTCGCACGACCTCAAGACCGCTTAACACACCGAGCACGCCGTCGAACTTGCCGCCGGTCGGTTGCGTGTCGAGATGGGAGCCGATGTGCACGGGCAGCGCATCCGGATCGGTGCCGGGGCGGGTGAAAAACATGGTGCCCATCTTGTCGACACCCATGGTAAGTCCGGCCGCCTCGCACCAGGACTGGAAAAGCCGGCGACCCTCGCCGTCTTCATCCGTCAGCGTCTGGCGATTGTTGCCGCCGGCGACGCCGGGGCCGATCTTCGCCATATCCATCAACGAATCCCACAGGCGGTCAGCGTTGACGCGCATGTTCTCGCCAGGTGCTGCCATGGCGTTCTCCTCGTTTTTCGGCTTGCCCTCGCGGTGCAGCCCTCATGTTCCCGCCGGTCAAATCCAGGCTTTGTTTTTGGTGCCCTTCGATCAGTCGTTGCCTTTGTCGGCAATCTGACTGATAATTTGACCGGTTGGTAAACATTACAACTTCCGTGGCGGCACTCAAGCCGGAAAAAGAAAAAATCGGAGTTGTTGCCCAAAAAAATGGCGCGTCCGATTTTTGGGCAAATCGGCGCGGGCATCGTTGGGTTTGCATTAGGGGTGGGGGCAAGATGGTACTTCCAAGAGCGGCCAAAACCCAGAGGCGTACACGCATCCAGGAGGAGAAGGAGGAGCAGATCCTCGAGGCCGCGCTGGAGGTCTTTTCGGCCCACGGCTTTCGCGGCTCGACCATCGATCAGATCGCCGAAGTGGCGGGCATGTCGAAGCCGAATCTGCTCTATTACTTCCGCACCAAGGAGGCGATGCACCGGGCGTTGATCGACCGCGTGCTCGATACCTGGCTCGATCCGCTCCGCGAGTTCAATGCCGAGGGAAACCCGGTCGCCGAGATCCGCAGCTACATCCGGCGGAAGCTGGAGATGGCGCGTGATTTCCCGCGCGAAAGCCGGCTGTTCGCCAATGAGGTGCTACAGGGCGCGCCCCATATCGAGGATGAGCTGAAGGGCCCGCTGAAAGAACTCGTTGACGAGAAGGCCGAAGTCATCCGCGCCTGGGCAAAGGCCGGCAAGATCGCCACGTGCGATCCCTATCACCTGATCTTCGCAATCTGGTCGACGACGCAGCACTACGCCGATTTCGACGTGCAGGTGCGCGCGGTGCTCGGCCAGGAAAACGCAGGCGACGGGCGCTTCGAGGATGCCGCACGCTTCCTTGAGCGGCTGTTCGTCGACGGCCTGCAGGTCCGCGAGCAACCGGCATCCTAAGCCCTGCGGAACCGGGTACCGGAGTGTTCCTCGTCAAGCCGATGCCGGCAGGGCATCCGCGATGTGATCGGCGCTGTCGACGATCCAGGTTTCGAGTTTCGCCTGCCGGCCGCGCAGGCCAATATCGAGCCGCATGTTCCCTTCGAGATCGAGGCCGGCGCGACGAACGAGTTCGACCGAAACCGCGAGTTCGGCATCATGCTCCTTCGCCAGGCCCTCGAGCCGGCTTGCGGTGTTGATCGTATCGCCGACCGCGGTCAGCGAAGTCGCCCGGCCGTATCCCATCTCGCCGATGATCGCCGGGCCTGCGTGCAGGCCGATCGCCAGCCGCAGCGGCTGTTCGAGCTCTCCGTGAAATGTCTGATTGAGCGCCTGGATCCCCTTGGACAATCGGACTGCGGCCGCGAGTGACTGAAGGCATGCTTCCTGAAACGGGCTCTTCAGTCCGAAGATCGCAAGTGCACCATCGCCGATGAACTTGTCGATCACGCCGCCCGAACTTTCGACGGCTTCGCCGACCATCTCGAAGTAGCGGTTGAGCAGGAACACCGTATCGAAGGGTAGCTTATGCTCGGCGATGCGGGTGAAATCGCGCAGATCGCAGAAGAGCACGGCGATCCGACGCTCGCGGCCCTCGCCGTCCTGCTGAGCGAGCTGCTTCTTTATACCGAGGCTGTCGGTGTCGAGAATGGGGACGACGGTCACGCTGTGAACCGGCCGGAACTGGCAGGCGAGCCGCACATTGTCCGGCGCGCCGATTCGGGCCAATGTCGCCCGCTCCGCTGTCTCCGGCGCCGGTTGGCCCTCGAGCCCCTGGATCACGCGGACCCGGCATGTAGAACAGCGGCCACGTCCGCCGCAGACGGAGACGTGGGGAATACCCGCGGCACGGCTTGCCTCCAAGACGCTGAAGCCAAGGCTCACCGCCGCGACACGGCCGTCGGGGTAGCGCACGCGAATCCGGCCGCGCGTCGGCAGTGCGCGAAGAGCGAGAGTGCCCGCGATCAGGCCACCGAAACCGGCGTAGAGCGCCAGGCGGATGTTTTCCATGAGCGCCGGATCGACCCGCGGCTTGTGACTGACGTAAGCCGTGTCGCCATAGCCGCCATGTTCCGCATAGACGCGCTCAAGCGACCGCGCACCGTTGACGAAGCCGAGCAGCGCGAAGATCGGGACGAGCAGCGCAATCGTGTAGAGCAGGATCTCATAACGCGGAAACCAGGCTCGACCGCGCATCCAGAACCAGGCGCCAAGACATCCATGGCTCCAGGCAAGCAGAAGCGCCGCCGTCTGCCGGGTCGTGCCAATGGAACTCGACCAGAGCGATCGGAGGATGTCGGGATAAGTGGCTTCAATCCCGGAGAAGATCGGCTCCACCCGGGCGGCGACCACATGCACCATCAGCACGAAAGGCAAGCTGAGGCCGAAGACGATTTTGAACGCCTCGCGGGCGGGCATTCTGAGCGTCTGCCGCCGGTAGAGGCTCTCGAGCGCCATCATGAAATGCAGGAGAAGCGCGCCGTAGAGCAGTATCGTCCCGGGTACGCTGTGCCACAGGAGATTGAACGTCCGCCTGCCGGATTCCATGGCGTCGATCGAGATCAGGCCGAGCGAATGATTGAAGAAATGGCAGAGGATGAATGTGCCGAGCACGGCCCCCGAGATCAGGTGTATCTTCTTGCGTGCGCTGATGGAAAAGGTCGTCAAGCACTCTGCCCGGTATTCGCCGGTTCTGGCCGGCTATTGCTGATTCCGTTCCTTATTAACCAGATCGCGGGTACCGACAACTTACGTTTTCTACACAAACTGTTTCGTTTTCGTGACCGCATTGTTAGCGGTACTCGATCGCTTCCATGGCGCGCCCGGTGGCTTCGGTCGGATAGCGTGGGTACCTATGCTACTCCATGATCCGGGGTAGCCGCTTGGCGAGCTTGTCGATCACCACCCGGAGTTTTGGCAGCATAAGCTGTGTTTGCGGCCACACCGCGTAGGCCTTGAAGATCTCACCGGGTCGGTCCGTAATGACCCGCACGAGTTCGCCGCGCTGCACGCGCTCGCGCACCAGCCAGCACGGCAGCCAGGCAAGGCCAAGGCCATCGGCCGCGGCATCAGCGATGGCGGCAAGATCATCCAGCCGCAAACGGGTCTTCGGC
Organism: Sinorhizobium chiapasense; assembly: GCF_036488675.1. NCBI lineage: Bacteria > Pseudomonadati > Pseudomonadota > Alphaproteobacteria > Hyphomicrobiales > Rhizobiaceae > Sinorhizobium > Sinorhizobium chiapasense. The sequence goes on along the minus strand of NZ_CP133148.1, from coordinate 2,946,450 downwards.
GTCACTTCTTCGGTCGTATTCCCGTTGACTGGAAAGGACCACGCGCGCTGGTATCCGCTCCGCGCGTAGACAACGGCATGGTGTCTGGTGAGGTCATCAAGGCTTGTTGGTGTGCCGTGTGCTTCGAGATAGGCGGGCGCGGCGCAGACAGTCATGCGCTGATCGGCGATCGCCCGTGCCATGAGGCCCGGGTCAGTGCCCGCGGAACCGTTGCGGATAGCGAGATCGAAGCCCTCGTCGAACAGATCGACGACGCGGTCATTGAAGGAAAGATCCAGCTCCAGATGCGGGTGCGCACGAAGCACGTCGTGCAGGAGCGGCGCGACGCATTGGCGGCCGAAGAGCACAGGCATCGAAATACGCAAGCGACCGCGAATTTCTTGTCTGCCGGATTCTAGCAGCGCTTCCGCGTTACGCACTTCGTCAATCGCCTTCAGGCAGCTTCGGTAGAAGAGCTGGCCCTCGTCGGTCAGGCTTTGTGTCCGGGTGGTGCGATGAAAGAGGCGCACGCCAAGTCGCTGCTCAAGCCGCGCGATCGTCTTGCCCACGGCCGAGCGGGAGAGGTTCAACCGCTCGGCGGCGGCGGAGAAACCGCCGGCATCGGCGACCTCCACGAAGACGGAAATACCGTTCAGCCTCTCCATCGGATTGTATCCATTTGAGAACCAATGATGGGAAATCTTATCGCAACTGGCGATCTGACTTCAACACTATGCTCGTCCCATCACCATTCACGTGAAAGGAGTGATCATGACGAAATGGATGAGGGAATGGAGCATCGACGCGATCGGCCCGCAAAATCTCAAGGTTGCCGAGCGTCCTGTGCCGGATATCGGTGACCATGACGTGCTCGTCCGGACGACGGCCGTGTCGCTCAATTATCGCGACAAGCTGATACTTGAAACCGGCATGGGACTGGGTCTCAACTTCCCCTTCGTGCCGGCCTCGGACATGAGTGGTGTCGTCGAAAGCGTGGGCAAAGGCGTGACGCGCTTTAGGCCCGGCGATCGCGTCATCTCGACCTTCCACCCCGACTGGCTCGATGGTCTCAGGCCGGGAAGCGGCAGGGCGCCTTCCTATGCGACGCTTGGCGGCGTGCATCCGGGCGTCATGTCGGAATTTGTGGCGTTCCCCGAAGATTGGTTCGTCGCCGCGCCGAAGAGCCTCGACGCGGCCGAGGCGAGCACCTTGCCTTGCGCCGGCCTCACGGCCTGGTTCGCGCTGGTGGAAAAGGGCCGTCTCAGACCCGGCGATCGCGTCGTCGTCCAGGGAACAGGCGGCGTGGCTCTCTTCGGCCTGCAGATCGCCAAAGCGAACGGTGCGGAGGTGATCGTCACGTCGGGGAGCCAGGAAAAGCTCACGCGGGCGCTGGCACTTGGCGCCGACCACGGCATCAATCGCAAATCGGAGGACTGGGTCGAGCGGGTCTATCAACTGACCGCAGACCATGGCGCCGACCACATTCTGGAAATAGCCGGCGGCGCCGGCCTTGGTCAGTCGTTGAAAGCCGTCGCGGCGGACGGGCGCATTTCCGTGATCGGCGTGTTGGAAGGCTTCGAAATTTCGGGGCCCGCGGCGCCGCTGCTTCTGAAATCCCCGGTGCTGCAGGGCATCAGCGTGGGACATCGCCGGGCGCTCGAAGACCTGGTCGGCGCCGTCGACCGCTTGCGCCTGAAACCGGTCATCGACAGGCGATATACGTTCGTCGAGTTCCGCGAGGCGCTGGCGCATCTCGATCGCGGGCCGTTCGGCAAACTGGTGATCGAGTTCTGACATGCCACGAATACGAAGGCCGCCGGAATTCTCACCCGGCGGCCTTCCTGTTTTATCAGCGTCGAGTCACTCGGCGGCCGGCCGCGCCATCGGATTGTTTGGATGGGTCGTCCAGTTGGCATAGTTTGGATCGACGGCCTTGCCGGTGCGTTTGTCGACAGTGCCGGCTGCCAGCGGCTCCATCGTGATGCAGTTGTCAACCGGACAGACGTTGACGCAGAGATTGCAGCCGACGCATTCCTCTTCGATCACCTCGAAATGACGCACGCCGTTGACGAACTGGGTGATCGCCTGGTGCGAGGTGTCCTCGCAGGCGATGTGACAGCGGCCACATTTGATGCAGGCGTCCTGGTCGATCTTCGCCTTGGCGACGTAGTTGAGGTTTAGATACTGCCAGTCGGTGACGTTCGGTACGGCGCGACCGCAGATGTCGTCGAGTGTGCGGTGGCCCTTGGCGTCCATCCAGTCGGAGAGGCCGGAGATCATTTCCTGGACGATCTTGAAGCCGTAGGTCATCGCCGCCGTGCAGACCTGGACGTTGCCGGCGCCGAGCGCCAGGAATTCGGCCGCGTCGCGCCATGTGGTGATCCCGCCGATGCCGGAAATCGGCAGCCCGTGGGTTTCCGGATCGCGGGCGATCTCGGCGACCATGTTGAGCGCGATCGGCTTCACGGCCGGGCCGCAATAGCCGCCGTGGCTGCCCCGGCCGTCGATCGAAGGCTCCGGCGAGAACGTGTCGAGATTGACCGAAGTGATCGAGTTGATCGTGTTGATCAGTGACACGGCGTCGGTGCCGCCGGCCTTGGCGGCGCGGGCGGGCTTGCGGATATCGGTGATGTTCGGCGTCAGCTTGGTGATCACGGGCATGCGCGTGTACTGTTTGCACCAGCGCACGACCATCTCGATATATTCGGGTACCTGGCCGACCGCCGAACCCATGCCGCGCTCGGACATGCCGTGCGGACAGCCGAAATTGAGTTCGATGCCGTCGGCCCCGGTTTCTTCGACCAGTGGCAAGATCGCTTTCCACGCGTCCTCGACGCAGGGCACCATGATCGAAGCGATCAGCGCCCGGTCGGGCCAGTTCATCTTCACTTGCTTCATCTCGCGCAGGTTCACGTAAAGATCCCGGTCGGTGATGAGCTCGATGTTGTTCAAGCCGAGCAGGCGCCGGTCGGCGCCCCAGATCGCGCCGTAGCGCGGCCCGTTGACGTTGACGACGGGCGGTCCTTCCTCGCCCAGCGTCTTCCAGACGACGCCGCCCCAGCCGGCTTTGAACGCGCGCTCGACGTTATAGGCCTTGTCCGTCGGCGGCGCCGAGGCGAGCCAGAACGGGTTCGGGGATTTGATGCCGACAAAATTGTTGCGAAGATCAGCCATTGTTCTCTTCCTCTCGATCCTGTTCCGCTTCTTACGCGACCGCGCTCGCCAGCGGCTGAGCCGCGGCGAAGGCCCGGTTGATCGATTCGGCGGCGTCACGCCCCATGGCGACGGCGGAAACGGTCAGATCCTCTCCGCCGAGAACGCAGTCGCCGCCCGCCCAGACCTTGGCGAGCGAGGTCCGGCCCTCGGCATCGACGACGATGCGCCCGCTCTCCATCTGAAGCGCGCCGAGGCCTGATGCTTCGAAGGTCTGGCCGATCGCCTTGAAGATCTGGTCGGCTGCAATGATACCCGTTTCCCCGGTTGTCGTCAGCTTGCCGTTATCGAGCGTCGTGTAGTCGAGCTCGATGCCGGCGACCCGGCCGTCCTTCAGCGCGATGCGCTTCGGCTGCAGCCAGTGGCGAATGGTGACGCCTTTGGAGGTAGCCAAATCCTGCTCGAACTCGGAGGCATTCATGTGTTCCTTGCCGCGGCGGTAACAGATCGTCACTTCTTCGGCGCCGAGGAGCTTCGACTGGACGGCCGCGTCGATTGCGGTCATGCCGCCGCCGAGCACCACGACCCGCCGGCCGACCGGGATGTCGGCCTTGGTCTTCGACTGGCGGAGTGCGGCGATGAAGTCGACGGCGTCCTGGACCCCTTCGGCATTCTCGCCTTCGATCCGGAGCGCGTTGACGCCGGCAAGGCCGAGGCCGAGGAAGACGGCGTCATATTGCTCGGCCAGGTCGGCAAGCGAGAAGTCGCGGCCAAGCGCCAGGCCATGGCGCATCTCGATACCGCCGATCGAAAGGACGTAATCGACCTCCTTCTGGGCGAAGTCGTCCACCGACTTGTAGGCGGCGATGCCGTATTCATTGAGCCCGCCGGATTTCTCGCGCGCATCGTAGACGACCACGTCGTGGCCCTTGACCGCTAGCCGGTGGGCGCAGGCAAGGCCCGCAGGCCCGGCACCGACCACGGCTACCTTTCGACCGGACGAGGCGGCCCGCGCGTAGAACTGCTTGTTCTCCTTTATCGCAATATCGGTCGCGTAACGCTGCAGCCTGCCGATCTCCACCGGCCGTTCCTCGGCCGTGTTGCGCACGCAGGCCTGCTCGCAGAGCGTTTCGGTGGGACAGACGCGGGCGCACATGCCGCCGAGAATGTTCTGGTCGAAGATCGTCTTCGCCGAGCCGATTGGATTGCCTGTTGCAATCTGCCGGATGAACATCGGGATGTCGATCGAGGTGGGACAGGCCGTCATGCACGGCGCATCGTGACAGAAGTAGCAGCGGTCGGCAGCGACCACAGCCTCGTGTTTGTCGAGCGGCGGATGAAGGTCGGAGAAATTGGCTTCGTATTCCTTGAACGGCAGCCGGCCGCCAAGGATCCCAGATTGCGTCGTTCCCATTTTTAGCTCCCAATGTTTTCTCAGGATGAGAGAACGGTAACACGCTTTATTTTTTTATCAAACGGTAAAAGTTTGCTTCGGAAACTTGCCGAACGCCCCAAGAACCCGGGCTTTCTCTTCACGCATCCTGTTCGCCCTGCACGTTTGTTTGACAGGGCAGGGCAAATAGTGGCAGCAAATCAAGGGGGAAGGAGACAATCTTATGGCGCGCAGGCCGGAGACCAACAACAGGCTGGACGATGCTGCCCGGGCTGGCTGGCTATACTATGTCGCCGGCCGAACGCAGGACGAGATTGCATCGGTCATGGGCATCTCGCGGCAATCGGCGCAGCGCCTCGTCTCCCTCGCCATGGCCGAGCGACTGATCAAGGTTCGGCTCGATCATCCGATTGCCGCCTGCCTCGAAACCGCCGCCCGGCTCAAGGAAAAATACGAGCTGAAACATGTCGACGTCGTGCCGAGCGATCCCGGTTCGAGTTCGACGACGGTCGGCATCGCGGAAGCCGGCGCAGTGGAGATCGAGCGCTGGCTGAAATCGACGGACCCGGTGGTTCTGGCGATCGGAACCGGGCGGACGCTGAAGGCGACGATCGACCAGTTGCCCCCGATGGAGTGCCCGCAGCATCGGATCGTCTCGCTGACCGGCAATATCAGGCTCGATGGTTCGGCCGCCTATTACAACGTCATCTTCAGCATGGCGGATACGATCAAGGCGCGCCATTTTCCCATGCCCCTGCCGGTGCTCGTTTCGTCGCCCGAGGAGCGCGAGGTCCTGCACAACCAGAGTCTCGTTAAGATCGCGCTCAAGCTCGGTGCAGAAGCCAATGCCGCCTTCGTCGGCGTGGGCGAACTCGGGCCGGACGCACCGCTCTGCGAGGACGGCTTCCTGGCGCGCGAGGAAATGGCGCGGCTAACGGCAGCCGGTGCCGCAGGGGAAATTTGCGGCTGGATGTTCGATCACGAGGGCGAGTTGCTGACGGGCAGCATCAACGAACGCGTCGCCTCCATTCCGCTGCCGCCGCGCGATCGGGCATCGGTCATCGGCATTGCCAAGGGCAGGCGCAAATACGAGGCGCTCCGCGCAGCGCTCAAGGGCCGCATCATCAACGGCCTTGTCACCGACGAAACCACTGCCGACTTTTTGCTTGGCGCGTGATTCAGCCAAGATAAAACTCGGCAACATCGAGCTTCGAGAACGCCGCCGCCCGGGTTGCGAGCGTGCATTCTGTGCGCCGAGCTTGACAAAAAATCCATAGCTAAAACAGCCCATTAACAATTTCGGGTGCGTCGCAGCATCGAATGCACATTGACATTTTGCGCCAATGAGTGAGTAATTGCCCATGAGCAAAGCAAATGCTCATTTTCTTCTGGGAGGAAGTCGATGAATTTGAGAACTTTCCTGCTGGGCACGTGCTCGGCAGTCGCTCTGGCGGGTCTGGCCCAAGCAGAAACCCTGACCATTGCGACCGTGAACAATGGCGACATGATCCGGATGCAGAAGCTGACGGAGGATTTCACCTCGAAAAATCCGGACATTCAGCTCGAGTGGGTAACGCTCGAGGAAAACGTGCTGCGCCAGCGCGTGACGACGGATATCGCGACCAAGGGCGGCCAGTACGACATCATGACGATCGGCACCTACGAAGTGCCGATCTGGGCCAAGCAGGGCTGGCTCCTGCCGCTCGACAACCTTGGCGCCGATTACGACGTCGATGACCTCTTGCCGGCGATCCGCAGCGGCCTGACGATCGACGACAAGCTTTATGCCGCACCCTTCTATGGCGAAAGCTCGATGGTGATGTATCGCAAGGACCTGTTCGAAAAAGCCGGTCTCACCATGCCCGACGCCCCGACCTGGGACTTCATCGCGGAAGCTGCCCGCAAGATCACCGACAAGGACAGTGAAATCTACGGCATCTGCCTGCGCGGCAAGGCCGGCTGGGGCGAGAACATGGCCTTCCTGACAGCGACGGCCAACGCTTTCGGCGCGCGCTGGTTCGACGAGAAATGGCAGCCGCAGTTTGATCAGCCCGAATGGAAGAATGCGCTCGACTTCTACGTCAAGCTGATGAATGACGCAGGCCCGCCCGGTGCCTCCTCGAACGGTTTCAACGAAAACCTGTCACTCTTCCAGACCGGCAAGTGCGGCATGTGGATCGACGCGACGGTTGCCGCTTCCTTCGTGACCAACCCGAAGGAATCGACGGTTGCCGACAAGGTCGGTTTCGCACTCGCACCCGATACCGGCCTTGGCAAACGCGGCAACTGGCTCTGGGCGTGGAACCTCGCGATCCCCGCAGGCTCGCAGAAGGCGGAGGCGGCCGAAAAGTTCATCGCCTGGGCAACTGGCAAGGACTATCTGAAGCTCGTCGCCGAGAAGGAAGGCTGGGCAAACGTTCCGCCCGGTACCCGCACGTCTCTTTATGAGAACCCGGAGTACCAGAAGGCGGCGCCGTTTGCGAAAATGACGCTCGACTCGATCAACGCCGCCGACCCGAAGAACCCTGCGGTCAAGCCGGTGCCCTATGTCGGCGTGCAGTTCGTCGCGATCCCGGAATTCCAGGGCCTCGGCACCGCCGTCGGCCAGGTCTTCTCGGCAGCACTGGCCGGTCAGATGAGCGTGGATCAGGCGCTTGCCAGCGCGCAGCAACTGTCGACCCGCGAAATGACCAAGGCCGGTTACATCAAGTAAGGCTCCCAAGGGCCGGGGCGCTGGCTGGAAACGGCTGGTGTCCCGGCAACTCTCAGGGCGGGATGGGGAAAAGCGGAACGGGTTTTCCGCTTCCCGCTCTGACTTTTTTGATCGGTCACGGCGCGTCCGGCATGCGCGGTAAACCGCGCCCGCCTTCATGGAACAGCGTTGACAATTACGGGAGGACGCCATGGCGACCTTGCATACCCGCTCCGCTGCGCGGCTGATGATCGCGCCCTCGGTGCTCCTGCTTCTGGCCTGGATGATCGTTCCGCTGGCCATGACCATCTATTTCTCGCTTCTGCGCTACAATCTGCTGATGCCCGGAATGGAGGAGTTCGCAGGGCTCTCCAACTACATCTACTTTCTGACCGATCCGGCATTCTTCCACGCAATCTTCAACACGCTCGCAATCGTGCTCGGCGTACTGTTCATCACGGTGATCGGCGGGATCGCCCTCGCGCTTCTTCTCGACCAGCCGATGTTCGGGCAGGGGATCGTGCGCATCCTGGTGATCGCGCCGTTCCTGATCATGCCGACCGTTGCGGCGCTCGTCTGGAAGAACATGTTCATGAACCCGGTGAACGGGCTGTTTGCCTGGCTCGCCAAGCTCGTCGGCCTGCAGCCCTTCGACTTCCTCGCCAATGCGCCGCTGTTCTCGATCATCCTTATCGTCGCCTGGCAATGGCTACCCTTTGCGACGCTCATCCTGCTGACGGCGCTGCAGTCGCTCGACGAGGAACAGAAGGAGGCCGCGCAGATGGATGGTGCCGGCGCCTGGAGCCGCTTCTTCTATCTGGTGCTGCCGCATCTTTCGCGCGCAATCACCGTTGTGATCCTGATCCAGACGATCTTCCTGCTCTCCGTCTTTGCCGAAATCCTCGTCACCACCAACGGCGGGCCCGGTACGCAGAGCACGAACCTCACCTTTCTCGTCTATGCGCAGGCTCTCCTGCAGTTCGACGTGGGCGGCGCCTCCGCCGGCGGCATCATCGCGGTCATCCTCGCCAATATCGTCGCATTCTTCCTGATGCGCATGATCGGCAAGACGCTGGAGGCTTGAGACCCATGGCACGCAATGTTTCGACTCGACACAAGGTGGTTGTCACCGTCGTCGCCTGGACGGTCGGCATCCTGATCTTCTTCCCGATCCTGTGGACGTTCCTGACGAGCTTCAAGACGGAGGCGCAGGCGATCGCCTCGCCGCCGGCATTCCTCTTCTTCGATTGGACGACCGAGAACTACTTCGAGGTGCAAAGTCGCTCGAACTATTTCAAGCACTTCATGAACTCGGTGGTCATCTCCTTCGGCTCGACGCTGCTCGGCCTCATCATCGCCATTCCGTCGGCCTGGGCCATGGCCTTCGCCCCGACGAAACGGACCAAGGACGTGCTGATGTGGATGCTGTCCACGAAGATGATGCCGCCCGTCGGCGTACTGGTGCCGATGTATCTGATGTACCGCAACTCGGCGCTCCTCGACACGCGCACCGGCCTGGTGATCGTCCTGACGCTGATCAACCTGCCGATCATCATCTGGATGCTCTATACCTACTTCAAGGAAATCCCCGGCGAGATCCTGGAAGCGGCGCGCATGGACGGCGCCTCGCTCTCCAAGGAGATCATCTACGTGCTGACGCCGATGGCGATCCCCGGCATCGCATCGACGCTGCTCCTCAACATCATTCTCGCCTGGAACGAGGCGTTCTGGACCTTGAACCTGAGCGCGGCGAAAGCAGCACCGCTGACCGCCTTCATAGCTGCCTATTCGAGCCCGGAAGGCCTCTTCTACGCGAAGCTCTCGGCCGCCTCCACGATGGCGATCGCCCCCATTCTCATTCTCGGCTGGTTCTCGCAGAAGCAGCTTGTACGCGGCCTGACCTTCGGCGCGGTCAAATAAGGATACGACCATGGGAAGCATCACACTCAAGAACGTATCGAAAGTCTTCGGCGCCCACGCCGTCATCCCTTCGATCGACCTCGACATCAATGACGGTGAATTCGTCGTCTTCGTCGGACCGTCCGGCTGCGGCAAGTCCACGCTGCTCAGATTGATTGCCGGCCTGGAGGATGTCAGTGACGGTGAGATCGTCATCGACGGCAAGAAAGCGACCGACCTGCCGCCGGCAAAGCGCGGTCTCTCGATGGTGTTCCAGTCCTATGCGCTCTATCCGCATATGAGCGTGCGTTCCAACATCGCCTTTCCCCTGAAGATGGCGGGCGAGGACAAGGCCGTGATCGACAAGAAGGTGGCGGACGCCGCGCGGGTGCTGAACCTCACCGATTATCTCGACCGCAAGCCGCGCCAGCTTTCCGGCGGTCAGCGCCAGCGCGTGGCGATCGGCCGGGCGATCGTCCGGCAGCCGGACGCCTTCCTGTTCGACGAGCCGCTTTCGAACCTCGATGCGGCGCTGCGCGTCAACATGCGGCTGGAGATCAGCCAGCTTCACCAGCAGCTGAAGACGACGATGGTCTATGTCACGCACGACCAGGTGGAGGCCATGACCATGGCCGACAAGATCGTGGTGCTCAATCGCGGACGCATCGAGCAGGTGGGCTCGCCGCTCGAACTCTATCACAAGCCGGACAATCTTTTTGTTGCCGGCTTCATCGGCTCGCCGAAGATGAATTTCATTTCCGGGGCGCCGGCAGCCGCCTATCAGGCCCACACAATCGGCATTCGCCCCGAGCATCTGGCGCTTTCCAAGGATCAGGGAACGTGGCGGGGCACCGTCGGTGTGGCCGAGCATCTCGGCTCCGACACCTTCCTGCACGTGAATGCCGATGGCATCGGCACGTTGACGGCGCGCGTCAGCGGCGACTTCGGGGTGACCCACGGAGATCCGGTCTTCCTGACGCCGGACGCCCAGCGCCTGCACAAGTTTGACGAAAAGGGATTGGCAATTCGATGAAACGTCTTGAAGGGAAAAGCGCGTTGATCACCGGATCCGCGCGGGGTATCGGCCGTGCCTTCGCCGAAGCCTATGCGCGCGAGGGGGCCACCGTCGCGATCGCCGACATCAATCTCGACCGGGCGAAGCAGACGGCCGCGGAAATCGGACCGGCGGCCTATGCCGTGCAAATGGATGTGACCCGACAGGAGTCGATCGATGCGGCGATCGCTGCCGTCGTCGACCATGCGGGCGGCCTGGACATCCTGATCAACAATGCCGCGCTTTTCGATCTGGCGCCGATCATCGAGATCACCCGAGAAAGCTACGAAAAACTGTTTTCGATCAATGTCGCCGGCACGCTCTTCACCCTGCAGGCGGCGGCTAGGCAGATGATCGCGCAGGGGCGCGGCGGCAAGATCATCAACATGGCAAGCCAGGCGGGCCGCCGCGGCGAGGCACTGGTCGCCGTCTATTGCGCCACCAAGGCGGCCGTCATCAGCCTTACGCAGTCGGCCGGGCTCAATCTCATCAAGCATCGCATCAACGTGAACGCGATCGCTCCGGGCGTTGTCGACGGCGAACACTGGGATGGCGTCGACGCGCTCTTTGCCAGGTACGAGAACCGTCCGCTCGGCGAAAAGAAGCGCCTGGTTGGCGAGGAGGTACCTTACGGACGGATGGGCACTGCCGAAGATCTCACCGGCATGGCGATTTTCCTGGCCTCATCGGAAAGCGACTACGTCGTCGCCCAGACCTATAACGTCGATGGCGGCAACTGGATGAGCTGAGGCTTCGTCGCAAGACGAGTCGAAAGGAACGATAGGATGACGACCAAACTCTCCCTTGCCACACTCGACGCAGTCAAGGCCAAGGCTGGCGTGCCGAAATATGATCGGCACGATCTGCGCGCCGGCATCGTCCATTTCGGCGTCGGCAACTTTCATCGCGCCCACCAGGCCGTCTATCTCGATGATCTCTTCAACCTCGGGCTCGACCGTGACTGGGCGATCATCGGGGCAGGGGTGTTGCCGGCGGACGAGGTCATGCGGGCCAAGCTCGAAGCACAGGATTTCCTGACGACTGTGGTCGAGCAGGACAACAACCGCACGGGTGCGCATGTCACCGGCGCGATGATCGCCTATATCAAGCCCGGTGATATGCCGGCAATCGTGGCACAGCTCGCAAGTCCTTCCATTCGTATCGTATCGTTGACGATCACCGAAGGCGGCTATTTCATCGATCCGGCCTCTGGCGTCTTCAATCCCGCCCACCCGGCGATCGTCGGGGATTCGCAAAATCCGGCAGCACCGAAGACCGTCTTCGGATTGATCCTCGCCGGGCTTGCCGCGCGTCGAGCGAAGGGCATCCCGCCGTTCACGGTGATGTCCTGTGACAATATCCCCGGCAATGGCGAGGTCACGCACGCGGCCGTTTCCGGTCTTGCGCGCCTCTCGGATCCCGCCTTCGCGGACTGGATCGATGCCAATGTCGCCTTTCCGAACGGCATGGTCGACCGTATCACGCCCGCGACCGGCGACCGGGAGATCGGTTTCGTCGCCTCGGAATACGGCATCGACGACGCCTGGCCGGTCTTTTGCGAAGAATTCAAGCAATGGGTGCTGGAGGATCATTTCCCGCAAGGCCGCCCGGCACTCGAAAAGGTCGGTGTCCAGTTCGTCCCCGACGTCGCTCCTTATGAGCACATGAAAATTCGCATCCTCAACGGCGGCCATGCCGCAATCGCCTATCCGGCGGCCTTGCTCGATATCCATTTCGTCCACGAGGCGATGGAAGAGCCGTTGATCCGCGGCTTCCTGGCGAAGCTCGAGCACGACGAAATCATCCCGGTCATCCCGCCGGTCCCGGATACGGATCTCAAGGATTACTACAGGCTCATCGAGACGCGCTTCGCCAATCCGAAGATCGGCGACACCATTCCGCGGCTCGCTCAGGATGGTTCGAACCGCCAGCCGAAGTTTATCCTGCCGTCGACCGCTGATCGCCTGCGCCGCGGCGAAGATGTGGTAGGACTGTCGCTGGTCTCTGCCCTCTGGTGCCGCTATTTTGCCGGCAAATCGGACAGCGGCAAGGATATCGTCTTCAACGATGCAAGCGCCGACCGGCTGCACGCCGCCGCCCTTGCAGCGAAGGAAGACCCGATGGCCTTCCTCGCGCTTTCCGACATTTTCGGCGACGTCGCCGGATCCGACCTCTTCCGGCGGCGCTTCGGACATGCACTGAAAACACTCTGGGAAAAGGGTACGCGCGCAACGCTCCAGCTCTATCTGGACGACAAACTCGAGGGATAGTGATGGCGGGCGGCGCCTCCAGGCTGGTGATCTTCGACTGCGACGGCGTCCTGGTCGACAGCGAACCGATCTCGCTTGCCGTCCTTGTCGAGGCGCTGCATGCGGCGGGAATATCGATGACGACGGCCGAGGCGAGCGAACGTTTCCTCGGCCGCAGCCTCAAAAGCATGTCTGCCATCCTTCATGACGAACACGGTCTTGCGACCGACGACGCCTTTCTCGAAGGCATGCGGACGCGCCTTTATGCGCGCTTTCGCGATGAACTGAAGCCCGTTGACGGCATTCGCCGGGCGATCGAACAGCTCGACGGAGCCTGCTGCGTCGCGTCGTCGAGCCAGCCCGAGCGCATTCGTCTTTCCCTGACGGTGACCGGACTGATCGATCTCTTCGAGCCGCACATCTTCAGCGCCAGCATGGTCGCGCACGGCAAGCCAGCGCCCGATCTCTTCCTCTATGCGAGCGAGCAAATGGGCTACGCGTCCGCCGATTGCGTCGTCGTGGAAGACAGCCCGGCCGGCATCGAGGCGGCGAAAGCGGCCGGCATGCGCGTCTTTGCCTTCGCCGGCGCAAGCCACGCGCGAAACGACCGGCATCGGCGAGCGCTGGCTCGACTCCGTCCCGATGTGCTGTTTGACGATATGGGCGAATTGATACAGTTTGTCCGACAATAAGTCAGAGCAGGATCGCGGCAGACAGAGCGTACCACATCCCCTTCTGACCTCTTAAATCATCGTGATCTCGGGACGGAGATATCCATTTATGCGCGAATATGTCGTTGCGGTCGATATCGGCACCGGTAGCGCCCGTGCCGGCATTTTTGACCGGAAAGGCAAGCTTCTCGCGCGGGCCGACAGGCCGATTGCGATGAACCGGCCGGAAGAAAACCACGCCGAGCATGATTCCGAGGACATTTGGGCGTCGGTCTGTGCGGCGGTGAGGGCGGCCCGGGAGAAGGGCGGCGTTGAAGCGACGGATATCGCCGCGATCGGCTTCGACGCGACCTGCTCGCTGGTCGTGCGCGACCGCGACGGCGCGCCGCTATCGGTCAATCGCCGGGGGGAGGCACGCTGGGACACGATCGTCTGGCTCGATCACCGGGCGCTTGCCGAGGCCGATTTCTGCACGGCGACGGAGCATCCCGTCCTGAACCATTCGGGCCGGGTGATGTCGCCGGAAATGGAAATGCCGAAGCTGATGTGGCTGAAGCGGAATCTGCCGCAGCAATGGGAGAAGGCGGGCTATTTCTTCGATCTCGCGGACTACATGTCCTGGCGCGCGACGGGGAGTGCTGCCCGATCGCGCTGTACGCTGACGGCGAAGTGGAACTATCTCGCCCATGAGGAGCGCGGTTGGCAGCAAGATTATCTGGAGCGGATCGGCCTTGAAGACCTGCTTGACCGAGGCGGATTGCCTGAGGAAACCCTTCCCATGGAGCGCGCTGTCGGTCACCTTACGCCAACCGCTGCTGATGAGCTCGGGCTCGACACCCAATGCCGGGTCGCACCCGGGCTGATCGACGCCTATGCAGGGGCGCTCGGGGTCCTCGGCGAATTTGCCGGCGATCCTGCAAAGCTCGAGCGCCAGCTCGCTCTGATCGCCGGAACGTCGAGCTGCATCGTGGCCTTTTCGAAGGATATGAAACCTGGCTTCGGCATGTGGGGACCGTATTTCGAGGCGGTGCTTCCAGGTTGCTGGTTGGTCGAGGGCGGGCAGTCGGCGACGGGCGCGCTGCTCGATCATATCGTGCGCGTGCATGGCGGCGGGCAGGAGCCGACGGCGGACACGCACATGAAGATCATCGAGCGCGTGCAGGAACTGCGCGCGCTGCATGGCCCGGCTTTCGCCGATCGGCTGCACGTCCTTCCTGATTTTCACGGCAACCGGTCGCCGCTCGCCGATCCGCACGCCCTCGGCGTCGTCAGCGGTCTGGCGCTCGATTCCTCGTTCGATGCGCTTTGCCGTCTCTATTGGCGCACCTGCGTCGCGATCGCACTTGGAATCCGGCATATCCTCGAAATGATGAAAGAGGCGGGGTACAATCTCGATACGCTGCACGTGACCGGCGGCCATGTGCGCAATCCGTTGCTGATGGAGCTCTATTGCGACGCGACCGGCTGCCGCGTGGTTGCGCCCGAGACGCCCGATGCCGTCCTGCTAGGCACTGCGATGGCGGCTGCTGTTGCCGGCGGGCTTCATTCCGATCTCGCAGGGGCGGGGACGGCAATGTCGTCGGGCGGGCAGGAACGTCGTCCCGATGCCGCGTTGCGCAACCTCTACGATCGCGACTATCGGCGGTTTCTTGCGCTATACCGACATCGGGCCGAGCTGGAAGCGATGGAGTAGGAGGAAGGAGCTACTGCATGTTTCCTTAAATCGTACCTGATTTAAGGATAAGAACATGCAGCAATCCAAAGTCCTGCAGCGTCCTTTGCGCGTCTGAAAAGACGCGCGGCGCTGCAGGAATCGATTTCATTTTTTGTGGAACCTTTCTCCTCCTCGCGCGTTGGGGCGGACAACCGGACGGTGGCGCACATCGCCCCCAATGTGACGCCGGAGGCATACCGCCGGTTGCCCAACTCACATCCCCTCTGTGAGTTGATAAAGCTCAGCCAGTGCCTTTCCCTCGGCACTGGCTGTTTTGCGTTATGAGAGTATGACCCTTTCGCAGACGGGCGATCGCCCGTCGCTTTCGGATTGCGGTTCAGGCGGCCGCCTTCGTCGATTCGTTGAAGAAGAGCGCCTGGCTGATAAGCGCCTTAACCATTTCCGGATTGAAGGGCTTCGTGACGAGGAAGGTTGGTTCGGGCCGTTCGCCGGTCAACAGCCTTTCGGGGAAGGCGGTGATGAAAATCACCGGAATGGCGGCGGTCTTCAGGATCTCGTTCACCGCATCTATGCCGGAACTTCCATCGGCCAACTGAATGTCGGCGAGCACCATGCTCGGCTTCGTTTCCTTGTAGAGGGCGATTGCCTCGTCCCGGGTCCGCGCGATGCCGGTGACGCGATGGCCGAGACTCTTGACCATCTGCTCGATGTCGATCGCGATCAGCGGTTCGTCCTCGATGATCATGATATCGGTCACAACCTGACGGGAGATTTCCTGCGATGCCCGTTCCAGAAGCGCGCTCAGTTTGTCTGCATCGACATCAAGCACCTCTGCAGCCTCGTTGGGGCTGAAGCCTTCCACCGACACCAGCAGGAAGGCCTGGCGTGCCAGTGGCGACACCGCCGCGAGGTTGACCGATGCCCGCTGTTCCCAGGCAAAAGGCGAAACCGGCTCGGGGATCAGGACCGAGGATGAGCCGAACAAGGACGTATAAAGGCGAAACAGGGAGACCCTGTCGTTGCTTGCTTCGGGAAAGATTGTCGTGTCCGCGATAAGAGCCTCAAGAACCGCGGCCACATAAGCATCGCCCGAGGTTTGCGAGCCTGTCAGCGCGCGGGAATAACGGCGCAAATAGGGCAGGAGCGGCGCGATCCGGTTAGACAGTGTCATACAGGACTCCCTCAGTCATCTCTTCGGTTCTTGTCTCGACGCGGAAACGCCCGGCCGAAAAAAAGGTTCCGCGCTGGAACATTTCATTTTTTTCCTGCGTTATGGTGCAGGCGAACTCTCTAAGGTGACGATTGCAAGATGAGATATAATTCAGGGGCAGGGCGGCCGATTGGCACAAGCTCGTCGACCGGTGATCCGAATGCACAGATCGCAGCGAAGCTGAAGGCGCTCTATCAATCAGTGCAGGAGGAGGCGATTCCAGCAAGGTTCCTCGATTTGCTGGAAAAGCTCGACGCAGCGGAACAACACTCGACTCTGCAAGGCCGATCGGTTCTGCAAGGGAGGGAGTAGGCGCCGAATGCCGTCCGAAAATCAAGAATTCAAGCGCGAGATGCTCGCCGCACTTCCCAGCCTACGCGCCTTTGCCATGTCGCTGATCGGCCGCCACGACCGAGCGGATGATCTCGTGCAGGACACGATCATGAAAGCCTGGGCGAAACAGGACCATTTCGAGATCGGCACGAACATGAAGGCTTGGCTCTTCACGATCCTGCGCAACGAACTCTACAGCCAGATGCGCAAGCGCGGTCGGGAGATCCAGGACAGCGACGGCCATTTCACCGAAACGCTCGCCCACCATCCCGAGCAATATGGTTCGCTCGATCTCCAGGATTTCCGGCGGGCTCTAGATCAGTTGCCACCGGACCAGCGCGAAGCGATCATCCTGGTCGGGGCATCCGGCTTCTCCTACGAAGAAGCTGCCAAGATCTGCGGCTGCGCGCTCGGTACCATCAAGAGCCGCGTCAATCGCGCGCGCCAGCGCCTTCAGGAAATTCTCCAGGTGCAAGGCGAGAACGACTACGGCCCTGACGAGACCTCGGCGCCCATTACCTCGCGCGCATTCGTTTCGTGATCTTCGTGCGCTCGTGAAGCCAGACCGTTGCAAGTCGTCGGCGGTCCTGCTTTTTTGCTTGGAGCACCAGTCACGGCGGTGAGGGCGGGAACCTTCTGCGGCGCCGCGCGTCTTTCAGACGCGCAAAGGACGCTGTAGCACTTTGAACTGCTGCATGTTTAACCTTAAATCGGGTGCGATTTAAGGAAACATGCAGTTGACCCTGATCGGTTCTGCTGCGGCGGGTGCGCGAGTTTGGAGTTGGACCGGATGCGCGAGAAGACCGAGGCGATGCTTCCAACGGTAGCGCAGGTGCTGGATGCCCGCGAACGGCTTGGCGTCCTGCATGCCGTCGTGCCCGACATGGCGGTGCCGGACAGCGACTTCGACGGGCTTGCGAAGCTCGCGGGAAGCCTGTTCAGCGCACCAATTGCGCTCGTCAGCCTCGTTGATAGTGAATGGCAATGGTTCAAGGCGGCCGTCGGAACGACGGACACGCGGCTGCGCTGCGACGAATCTTTCTGCCTCCACACGGTCGCGGATCCCGACGGCGTCTTTGTCGTGCTCGACGCGTCGCGGCACCCATTGTTTCGTCATCGGCCAAGGGTCACCGACGCACCGTTCCTGCGTTTCTATGCAGGCGCTTCCATTCTCTTGGACGGCCAGGCGGTCGGCACTGTCTGTGTTTTCGACGTGGCGCCGCGTAAGGAAATCGAGCCGAAATTGATCGATGAGCTTCGCCGGATTGCCGGCATTGCCGCATCACTGCTCAAGCTCAAGGACGAGTCGCGCCGGCGCGCGCTCAAGGAGGCGGCGCTTTCGCGCGAGGAACAGCGCCTCGCGATGGCGCTCGACGCAGCGAATGTCGGCAGTTGGCTTTGGGACATCCGCGCCGGCACGGTTGCGGGCAACAGCGCGATGATGCGCATGTTCGGGCTGCCGGCTGAACGCTCGGTCGGCGCCAGGGCGATCTTCGCCGCCATCCATCCGGACGACCGCATCTCGACGTTTTCCAAGCTCAGGCAGGCGATGGCCGCGAACGAGGAATATGACGGCATGTTTCGCATCGGCGACAGTGGGCGCTGGCTGCTCGGGCGCGGCAGGGTGCACGACCGCGACGGCAAGGGTGCTCCGCTGACCTTCCTCGGCATGACCATCGATGTCACCGACCAGCAGGCTGCGGTACAGCGGACGCGGCTTCTGCTCAAGGAACTGAACCACCGGGTCAAGAATACCTTGGCGATGTTGCAGTCGCTCGCCCGTCAGACACTTCGACAGACGAGCGATCCTGCCGAGTTCATGGCTGCATTCGCCGGCCGGCTTCAGTCCATCTCGGACGCGCACGGGCTGCTGTCCGACTACGAATGGGGCACGATCCGCCTGTCGGAACTGATATCGAAGCAGTTGCGCCCCTATGTCAGCGACTATGCCGAACAGGTCGAGATCCATAAGGACGAAATCCTGCTGGGGCCCGATCAGGCGGTTGGACTTGGATTGGTGCTGCACGAGCTGGCGACGAATGCACTGAAATACGGGTCGCTCTCGGTGCCGAAAGGCAAGGTCGTGCTGACCGCGCGGGGCGTCGTAGAAGACGGCGGCTCGGTGCTGCATCTAACCTGGACCGAGGTTGGCGGCCCGCCGGTTCGCGAACCGAGAAGGCGTGGTTTCGGCTCGATCCTGATCGAGCGCAGCCTCGACAAGGTCATAGGCAGCTCGGTCAAGGTCGAATATCTGCCGGCCGGCGTGACCGCGCTCATCCGGTTGCCGCTTTAACCATGGGTTGCGGCAGCGGGATGCATGCAGAAGTCAGCGCTCTTCATTGCGAGGGCGGCCTTTGCCGAGGCCGAGCACGGCTCCGACCGCAACGGCGGTCGCCACGGCGAGCAGCGGCTGCCTTCGCAAGATGCCGGCGGCAGCCACGAGTGCCAGATTCGTCTGCATCGCCAAGAGGCGCCGGCGCTCTTCGGCGAGCCGCCGGTCGCGGGCGCGAAGCCCTGCCATCACCGCGATTACGATCAACGCCGTCGCGAACAGAACGACGGCCATCGTCGCAGCCGCCGCCACCGGCGAGTAGCGCGCGGCGAGAAACAGCGTGACTGCTGCCAGCGCAAAGACATAAGCCGTGCCGAGCAAGGTCGCGATGATCGCCCATAAAATCGCGTTGCGCCTGTAGCGTGAGGTGGCTGCAGCCACGTCGGCTGCCAGCAAGGCGGACAAGGCGGCCCCCAGCGTTCCCATGCGAGTCACTCCGATTGCGTCGTGCGGGGCAGGAAGAGCGGCCTTCCTGCTGCAGATTGTTCACGCTGTGGAAACGCCTATCGGCGCAGAAGCGCAGCCGCGATAAGACCTATCGCCGCTGCGGCGCCGAGCGTCGCGATCGGATGCTCGCGCACTGCCCTGCGGATCTCCCTTTCCGTCCCGGAATAGCGGTCGCGCAAATCCGAGAGCAATTGCTCGCCGCTTGCCAGCAGATTTTCGAGATCGGCTTCGGCCCGATCACGCGCGCCTTTTGCTTTGGCTTTCGCATCCTGGGAAACCGCCGCCCCGCGCTCGCTGAACAGTCCGACGAGTGTCGCAATGTCCGCTCGAATTTCTTGGAGTTGGTCTTCGATGGGGGTTTCGCCGTGCCCGCCGTTGCGTTTCCTGGTGCTCGAACTCGAGAAAAGGCCCGTTGCCATGATGTGAGCTCCCTTTCGCTGCAACGCCGGCCAAGACAGCCGGCGCGTATTCCCCTCGGGCAAGAAGCGCCTCGCCCGACATTCAGCGGAACAACGCATGAAGGCGAGATTCGTTTCGATAAATCCTGCCGCTACCGCAAATAGCTCCTGGAAATAGCGAAAAAGCGTCCGGGAGCGATCAGATCGCCACCGATTGTGGCAGCACGAAAGGGATATCGCGCGCCGGAGTGACGTTGACCTGCATTCGGCATCCGAACACGGCTTCCATGGTCTCGTCGTTCAGAACCTCCCGCGGCGGTCCGCTCGCGCGGACGCGACCGGCCCTCATCATGACCATCTGGTCCGCGAACATCGCGGTCAGATTGAGGTCGTGCATGACGGCGATGACGCCGCCTCCGCGCTGGCAGAATTGGCGCGCAAGCTGCATGATTGTCAGCTGGTGGCGGATGTCGAGGCTCGATACGGGCTCGTCGAGCAGGAGATAGCGAGGCTCGCCATCGCTGACCGGGGCCGAGATCTGGCAAAGGACACGCGCAAGCTGCACGCGCTGTTGCTCGCCGCCCGAGAGCTCCTGATAGAAGCGTCCGGCAAAGCCCGCCAGATCAACGGCCTCGAGCGCATCGTCGGCAATGCGGTCTTTGGAGGAGTGGCTGCCTGCGTCGCCGGCCGAAAGGCCGAGACGGACGATTTCTCGCACGGTGAAAGAGAAGGAAATAACGGTCGATTGCGGCAGGACACCACGTTTAAACGCAAGCTCCCACGGCCTGAGGGCGGCGAGATCATGGCCGTTGATGGTGACCTTGCCGGTGACGGGCGAGAGTTCGCCGGAAACGGCCTTCAGGGTGGTTGTCTTGCCCGAACCGTTCGGGCCGACGATCGCCGTCATCGTGCCCGGAGCAGCATCGAACGAGACGCCATGGATCACCTGCCTGCCGGCAAGACGGACGGAGATATCGGAAACCGTGATCATGACGCGCTCTCAAAGTCCCATGTTCGATCGGCCGCGCAGCAGGATCCAGAGAAAGAAAGGCGCGCCGACGAAGGCCGTGATGATGCCGATCGGCAATTCGGCGGGCGAAACGATCGTCCGGGCCACCATATCGGCGAAGATCAGCATGGTGCCGCCGAGAAGCGCAGAGGCGGGCAGCAGGTAGCGGTGGTCGGGACCGATGACGAGGCGCAGCAGATGAGGCACGACGATACCGACGAAACCGATACCGCCACTGACGGCAACGGATGCGCCCGTCGCGGCCGCAACACTGAGGATTGCGATGTTCTTGAGGCGCTGGACGGGAATACCCATGTGGAACGCCGCCGCTTCGCCGAGCGTGATTGCGTTCAGGCCACGTGCCAGGAAGGGGACCACGGCAAGCGACATCAGGATGATCGGTGCGGCGGCGAGGATCTTTGTCCAGTTGGCGCCGGCAAGCGAACCGAGGCCCCAGAAGGTCAGGTCGCGCAGTTGCTTGTCGTCGGCAATGAAGACGAGCACGCCGGTGACGGCACCGGTGAGCGCGCCAAGCGCGATGCCCGCAAGCAGCATTGTCGCCACCGAAGTCTGGCCACCGCGCGTCGCAATGCGGTAGAGGAGCAGGGTCGTGGCAAGGCCGCCGAAGAAAGCGGCGACTGGAAGCGCGTAAAATCCGACGAGCGCAAAGAGCGGGCCGAACACGCTCGAACCGAGGACGATCAGCAGGACGGCGCCGAGACTCGCGCCGGACGAAACGCCGACGAGGCCAGGATCGGCGAGCGGATTGCGGAAGAGGCCCTGCATCACCACGCCGGAGACGGCAAGTGCCGCACCGACGAGCAAGCCGAGCACCGCCCGCGGCAGGCGAATGTCGAGGATGATGATGCGGTCGCGGACGCTCAGCGCCTGATCCGCACCCTCCGCGCCGGCCAGCCAATGGACTACATTGGAGAGCGAGGCGTCGGCGGCGCCGGTCATGATCGATGTGACGAACGTCGCCGTTGCAAGAACCGCGAGCACGACAATCAGCAGGCGCGCAAGACCCGAGCGGTTCCCCGCGCGCCATTCGCTGACGATATTGGCGGCGAAGGCAGGCGCGCGCATGCTGCCTTCCATCGCCTCACTGCGAGGCATTGGTCTTCTTTCCGTAGATTGCGTCGTTCAGTTCGCGGATGGCGCCGGCGGTGCGGGGGCCGAAGCCGAGCAGGTGCAGCCCGTCCATGCGGATCAGCGCCTTGTTTTTTGCAGCCGGCGTCAGACTCATCGCCGGCATGGCGAACAGTTCGTCGATGCCGGCCGATTCGCCGCCGCCCCGGGTCATCATCAGGACGACATCCGGCTTGGCTTCGATGATCGCCTCGTCCGTCAGGGCCTTGTAGCCCTGAAACGTCCCGGCCGCATTGACCGCGCCTGAAAGTTGGATGATGCCGTCTGCGGCCGTGCCAGTGCCGGATGCCAGGATCTTGCCGCCCTGCGTGCTGAGAATGAAGAGGACACGCTTGCGTTCGCTTTCGGGGCGCTTGGCTGCCTCCGCCAGCGCAGCATCGAGATCTTTCTCCACGGATTGGGCGAGCGCCTCCGCCTTGTCCTTCACGCCAAGAAAAGCGCCGACGGCGCGGATCTTCGCGACGATACCGTTTTTGTCGAAGGCATCGGGAACGCTGGTGAAGGGAATCTTTGCTTCCTTAAGCACGGCGAGCGCCTCGGGCGGTCCGCTGCCTTCGATCGCGACGATTGCCGTCGGATTGACGGCGATGATGCCTTCAGGTGCCAGTCGCCGCATATAGCCGACGTCCGGCAGCTTTGTCGCCGCTTCCGGATAGGTACTGGTGGAGTCACGACCGACGAGGCGGCTTTCTTCGCCGAGCGCGTAGATGATCTCTGTGATCGCGCCACCAACCGACACGACGCGGGAGACGTCCGGTTGCTGCATATCCTCGGCCATTGCCGGGCGCAGGAAAGAGGGGCTTCCGGGGGCCAGTGCCGGCAGCAACAGGGGCGCGGAGAACGCAAAGGCGGCAAGCGCGAGTTCCCAGCGGCGAAGGCGGCGGAAATCGAGACCGGTGATCATGAGCGTTCCTCAGGCTGCGACGATCGTGTTGAGCCGGGGCAGGGCTTCGACGAGGCTGCGCCATTCCGGCCGCTCGGCGAGGCCTTCCTTGCGCTTGCCGAAGAACTGGATGACCATCTCGCCCTTGGCGTCGAGTGCCTCGAGCGAGGTGACATGGCCGTCGGTCGTCGGTTTGCGGACCGCCCACAGTTCGGCGATATGGTCCGTGCGCAGATGCAGATGGAATGTCGGATCCATAACATTGAGCCACGGGCCCATCACCCCGATGCGGGCAACCGGACCGGAGTGGATCTGAATGACGCCGCGATTGCCGACGAAGCACATGATCGGCAGTTCAATTTCGGCGCTGCCGCGCATCATCGCCTCGACGCCCGTCGGATCGAGACGCCAGGCCAGGTCCTCGCCGACGGCATGCAGGGCTTGGCGCCGGCCGATGTTCAGGTTGCGCAACATGCCGTGGAACTGGTGGGTGTCGGTCAGTTTCGACCAGCGGTCCCGGAGCTCGTCGGCATCGACCGCAACATCGGACTTGTCGTCGCTCGTCGGTGCGCTCGCGTCGGCAACGAAGTCCTGCGATTGATCGTCCAGGCGGAGGTCCTCGACGATCCTGTCGTAGGCCGCTCCGTTCGAGGCTGGGCGCAGGTGGACCTTGTGGACGGCGTTGCCCCACTTGTCGAAGAATTGCAGGCTGCGGCGGACCTCCCCATTCGAGTCGGTCTTGCTGACGGCAAAGCCGTGGGCCCAGGCACTTGGGAAGATGCGCAGATCGATTTCGGCCCCCAGCACCAGGGCGGCTGCCTTCCCCGCCTTGATGTTCTCGTAGACGCCGATCTTCTCGTGGACCGCGCATTCGTTGCGCGTGAGCGCGAGTACTTCACCCAGGTCCTCGACCCGCTCCAGGAAACGGTTGGCGTCGCTATCGATGCGGACCGCCGCGAGGCCGCATTCGGCGGCAACGAGCGCAGCTTCCGAAACGCCGAGTTGCGCGGCGATATCGCGCTCGCGCAGCTTCGGATTGGCGGCGCGATAGGCACGGATTTCGGAAGGGGTTGGGCGAATGCTCTCGATCATTATCTTTTGCCTATTTGTTCAGGATCAGTTTGCCCTGACGGGTGATCCTCATCCGGTAGATCGTACCGTCATGGGAAATGAGGATCTCGCTATCGCCGCGGAAGAGATCGCGGCTCTCCACGATTCGCTGGTTTCGGTCCGCCAGTGTCGGCCGCGAGGGGCGCTCGGTATCGGTATCGTTAGGTGTCACGGTTTCGGCCAGTTCGCGAGGGACGAACCGGCTGTTTTCCGATTTCCTCCCCACGTATTCCTTTTATTATCTTGACTTCATTACTCATATTTCTTTAAGGACGCAATACCGGATTTTTATAGTCAAGTTTATGAGCGCGAGCTGTTTGAGGATTGCCGGGGCACGCGTGCAGATGTCGAGTGGTGTTGTGATGACGCATCCTTTCCGTTTCGCTCTTTCGGCCGTATTCGCGCTTTTTTCCGTGGCCGCGCCGGCCATCGCGCAGGAGGCGGCGGCTTCGGGCGGGCTCGCAATCGAGTTGAACGAGGTCGCGCCGTCGGAGAAGGGCTGCAAGCTGACTTTCGTTGCCGGCAACGCGCTGCCGCAGTCGCTCTCGAAAGTTTCGTTCGAATTCGTTCTCTTCGATCGGCAGGGACTGGTGGAACGAATGGCGGTGCTCGACTTCCGCGAGCTGCCCGCCGGCAAGACGAAGGTCCGCCAGTTCGATCTGCCGGGCACGAAATGCGAGTCGGTGAAGAGCCTGCTGATCAATGATGCACCGGCATGCGTCGGCGAGGGCGTTGACAAGAACGCCTGCATGACGGGTCTGAAGACCGGTTCCAAGTCGGCGGTCGAGCTTAAGGGCTGAGAGCCTCGGCCTTTTGACGTTGCCGATTGGAAGGCAAGCACAGATGAAGCACATCATGAAATGGGCCGCGGCCATCGGCCTTTCCTTGCTGGCGCATGCCGGTGGAGCAATGCTGCTGGAGCCTAGCGAGGACGATTTTCTGATGGCTGGCGGTGCGGCGACTGAGGTTACGCTACTTGGCAATGCCTTCGAGGAGGCGCTGCAGGCAGGAGAACCTCTGGACGCGGTCGAACCTATTGAGGACGCACCGGAGGAGGTGAAGCCGAGCGAAGCTTCGCCGACGGAAGAGATGGCGCAAGAGATCCCGCCGACAACGCCGGAGAGTGTCTCGAAACAGCCGTCCGACATTCCGCCGACGGAGGCGGATGTCATCGTGCCGGCGGATGAAATGCCGACGACTCAGGCCACCGACGCACCGGTAACAGCGAGCGTCGCGCCTGTCGAAACAGTAGTGCCGGAAGAGAAGCCGGAGCCAGAGAAGATCGAGAAACCGGAACCGAAGAAGGAGCCGGTAAAGAAGAAAAAAGTCGCACGCAAGAAGGCCGGCGAGGGCGGCGAACAGGCGAAAACGCAGGTCAAAGGCCAGGCGGACGGCGCAGAGAACGCCGCCGTCAGCGCGGCTACGGGCGAGAAGCGCGGCTCCGCCGCTCAGGAAGCTGGCAATGCCGCTGTTGACAACTATAAGGGCAAGGTGCGGCGCAAGCTCAGTCGGACAAGGCGTTATCCGGCCGAAGCCAAGCGCCAGGGTCTACGCGGCGTTGCTCATGTGCGCTTCACCGTTACGTCCAATGGCGGTCTGGCGAGCGTCAGCTTGGCGAAAAGCGCCGGCTCGCCGATCCTCGACGAAGCGGCTCTCGATGCCGTGCGCCGCGCCGCTCCCTTCCCGGCGATCCCGGCCGGAGCCGGACGCGACAGTTGGGTCTTCACCATTCCGCTTGAATTCAAACGCTAAGTCAGCGCACGCGCGTGAAGAACGGGAATTCACCGCCGCCCGTCTAGCGGCCGGTGAGTGGCACCGGACACTCGCTAAAAAAGTTCGAAAAAAATATGAATTAAAAACTCATGTTTATACTTTACTCTGATTATCAAGTTTAATAGGTTGCCGCCGTCACGCAACCGTTCGGTGTGTGCTCTGAATCAATCGCGAGGGCGATCCAACGGCGAAGCGCCGGAGACGCGGAACAAGATGGAGAGGAATGCATGCGCGGTAAGCGGCAGAACGCAGGCAAGGGCGGCAAGGGCAAAGCGGCGAATGCAGCAACCGAACAGAGGCCCGATGCCGGCAAGGCGACCCTCGAGGGTCGCAGCTTCCTCTATGTCGGCGGCAGAGACTGCCAGGTTGCCCATCTGCGCGAGATCGCCAGTTCCTTCGGCGCGGAGTTGATCCATCATGACGGGGGACTGCGCGAAGCCGTGTCACGCATCGACCGCGTCCTTCCCTCGGTCGACTGCGTCTTCTGCCCCATCGATTGCATCAGCCACGATGCGTGTCTTCGCGTGAAGACCGGCTGCAAGAAGTGGGGCAAGGCCTTCGTGCCACTGCGCAATGGCTCGAAATCGAGTCTCGAGCGAGCGCTGCAGGATCTGACCACCAACAGCCGCGACGGCTAACCAAAAAGCGAAGTCACGCGTGCGCAGGGGCGCGTCGTGGCTGGAGAACCGACAATGAATGATGAGCGTCCCGATCACATGACGATGATCGGCCTTCACAAGCTGGCCTCGCAGTTCGGCGATGGACTGGTGCCCGAACTTTACGAGTTGCTGACCCGCCGGGCCCGCATGCTGGAGGAAAATCCGAACGTCGCCGAGTTTCCGACTTGGCAGGCGCGGCAGCCGGGCAGGGATCCTCTCGGCCTTGCGTCACCGCTTGAGGGCGCTATCCTGCCGTTCCCGAGCGTCGGGAGCGACGCTCCCTTGAAAAAAGATCGTGCATAGAGCAATTCCAGGGAAAGTGTGTAACGGTTTTCCGTCCGGAATTGCGTAATTTCAAAGAGTTAGAGCATTTCATCGTTTCGAGGAAACGATGAAATGCTCGGGAGCGACGACATGTACTTCGCCATGAACCGTTTCCGCATTGCGATCGGCCGGGAAGCGGCGTTCGAGGCCATCTGGAAAGGCCGGGACACGAGCTTGGCCGAAATGCCCGGCTTCATCGCCTTCCACCTGCTTCGCGGGGAGAGCGTGCCGGAAGAGGGCTATACGCCCTTCATTTCGAAATCGACCTGGGAAAGCAAGGACGCTTTCATCGCCTGGACGAAGTCGGAAAATTTCCGCGCGGCGCACCGGAGCGCCGGCGACAACAAGGCCATGTATCTCGGCCCACCGAAATTCGAAGGTTATTCCGTGGTCGAGGGCGCGTGAGCGACGCTTTTTAGCTCGCGCTCGACGGCAGAAATGCCCCGAGCGTCACGGCGAGCCAACCCGCCATCATCGTCAGTCCACCGAGCGGTGCCGACATCGGAAAAAGGCCATGGCCGAGGGCATGGCGCGCCGCGAGATCGCCCGCGAAAAGCGCAGTGCCGGCGGCCAACAACAGTGCGGCGATCGCGGCCGTGCGGAAATGGGCCCATCCGGCATGGAGTGCGACGAGTGCCGGCGCATGGGCGAGGCACATGGCGGAGGCGCTGCCGAGAAGTCGTGGATCGGCGCCATGCGATGCCGCCGCCGCGGCCGCGACACCGGCAAGTCCCATCAGCCCCGCAATGAAAAGCACGGTCGAGCGCGCTGCGCTGTTCGGCATCGATAGCTATTCCTTGTTCTGCATGTGATAAGCGAGCCGCGTGATCGGTTCGAGAATGACTGCCCGCAATTTCGGATGGGCAACGGTCTCCTCAAGCGCGCGTGTGAAGCAAAGAAGCCATTCGTCGCGCTCGGCCGGGCCGATCTCTGCGATGAAGTGCCGGCGTCGCAGCATCGGATGACCGCGTTTTTCCACATAGATCGGTGGCCCGCCGAGCCAGCCGGTCAAGTATTCATAGAGTTTCTCCTCGCTGCCCGAGAGGTCCGGCGGATGAACGGCGCGACAGCGGGCGGCTTCCGGGAGGCTGTCCATCAGCGCGTAGAAGCGCCGTGTAAGCGCGCGAACCGTGGCGTCGCCGCCGATCGCTTCGTAAAGAGTTGTCGTTTCGGTTCCCGCCATATCGTCGTCCTTTGCCGGATTGGTATAACGCGACCCGCCTTCCGACAATCTCTTTCACTGTCTTCTCTTTGCGGCGTTTCATCGCGTCGAGCCAAGTACATACTTGACAAACCGTCCAGACGGTATCTTTATGGGGTATGACAAACGCTCATCGCAGGAAAAAGCAGCCGGAGCACGTTCGCCAGCAATTGCTGGAGGTCGCCGCGCGCCTGTCGCTGGAGCAGGGCATCGGCGCCGTGACGCTGGACGCGGTGTCGCAGGCCGCCGGCGTCAGCAAGGGCGGGCTGCTGCATCATTTTCCGAACAAGCTCGCCCTGCTCGACGGCCTCTTCGATGAACTCGTCGCGCGCTTCGATCGGGCGATCGAGGCGGCAATGGCGAGTGACGATGTCGAGCAAGGGCGGTTTACGCGCGCCTATCTGACGGTCTGCTTTGCGCTCGAGGCGGAGGCGGAAGGGAAGGGATGGCAGGTGCTGACGATCGCGTTGCTCGCCGAGCCGCATCTCAAAGCGCGCTGGCGCGATTGGGTGGCGCGACGGGCGGCTGAGTTCGCAGCGACCGATTCCTCGCCGAGCTGCCTTCTCGCCCGTTTTGCTGCCGACGGTGTCTGGCTGGCGGACCTGCTTGAGAGCCACAAGCTCGATGCACCGGCCCGAGCGATTCTGCTCCAGAACCTCAAGGCGCTTTCACTGCAATAGGCAAGAAGTCGGAGCAGACCGCTCTCAACCACTCCACCGGAGACGTCCCATGAACCCCGCCATGCTTTATACGGTCCTGGTGATCGCCATCGTCTTCGAGGTGCTCGGCACCTCCGCCATGCAGGCGGCGCAGCATTTCTCGCGGCTGACGCCCACGGTGATCATGGTCCTGTGCTATGGTGTCGCTTTCTTTTTCCTCTCCTTCACGCTGCGCTATATTCCGGTCGGCATCGCCTACGCCCTGTGGAGCGGCCTCGGCATCGTGCTGATTTCTGCCGCCGGCTATCTCGTTTTCGGTCAGAAGCTCGACCTGCCAGCCGTATTCGGGCTGGCGCTCATCATTGCCGGCGTGCTGGTTCTCAATCTCTGTTCCAAGTCGACGTTTCACTGACCCGTCGACGATGCCTTTCGAACGGTGTTTCGGGTCGTGCGCCAGCTGGTGTCAGCAATCAGCGCGGCGTCCCTGCAACTTTTCGCTACAGACTACGCTGGGAAAACCCCTGAATTTCATTGAAATGGCCGATCTGTTTCAATAGCATCGCCCGCGTCCCTTCTTTGGATGCGGTATGGAAGCATTCCATCCGATCTCCCTGATAACGCGAAGGAATTTTTGGAATGCAGGCGGTTTTCGACGGCCATAACGACGTGCTTCTGCGCCTTTGGCAGCACGGGCGCAGCGGAGGCGATCCGGTAACCGAATTCGTCGAGGGAACCGACAAGGGCCACATCGATGCGCCACGCGCCAAGCGGGGTGGCCTCGCCGGCGGTCTTTCGGCAATTTACATTCCATCGGGCGATCTGGTGCTGAAGACGCCGGACGAAAACGGCCACTACGCCACTCCTCTGTCCGCACCGCTTGACCGTCTGCCGTCGCTTGCTACGGCGATGGAGCTTGCCGACATTGCCGTGAGACTCGATCGTGCGGGGGCCTGGAGGCTTTGCCGCTCGACCGCGGAAATCCGGTCGGCGATCGCGGACGGTATCTTCGCCTCGGTCCTGCATATGGAGGGCTGCGAGGCGATCGGGCCCGACCTTTCGTCGCTCGAAACCTTTTATGCGGCCGGGCTTCGCTCGCTGGGTCCGGTCTGGAGCCGTCACAATGTTTTCGGCCACGGCGTGCCGTTCGCCTATCCCATGTCTCCGGACACAGGCCCGGGACTGACCGAGGCGGGCTTCGAGCTGGTGCGCGCCTGCAACCGGCTCGGCATCCTGATCGATCTGGCACACAGCACCGAGCAAGGTTTCTGGGATGTGGCGAAGACCACCGACCAGCCGCTTGTCGCCAGCCATTCCAATGCCCATGCGCTGACACCGGTGGCGCGCAATCTCACCGACAGGCAGCTCGATGCCGTGCGCGAAAGCCGCGGGCTTGTCGGTCTCAACTACGCGACGACGATGCTTCGCCCGGACGGCCAGGAGAATGCGGCAACGCCTCTGTCCGCCATGGTGCGTCATGTCGATTACATGATCGAGCGCATGGGGATCGATTGCGTCGCGCTCGGTTCGGATTTCGACGGCGCGACCATACCGGAGGAAATAGCCGACGCGGCAGGTAACCAGAAGCTCGTTGCCGCACTTAAAGACGCCGGATATGGTGAGTCCGAACTGGCAAAGATATGCCGGGAGAACTGGCTGAGAGTTCTGGGACAGGCATGGCACGAGGCTGCCTGATCCTGTGAAGAAAGGCCCGGAAAAGGGCATAAAACGAGGGAACTGCAAAAAATGATGCACAAGCTCAATGGACGTTTTCGACTGCTTGCCGCTTCGGCAGCACTTGCCATGGTGATGGTCGCTTCCCAGCCTGCCTTCGCAGAAACGCCGAAGGACACGCTGGTCGAAGCCTTCGCATTCGATGACATCATCACCATGGATCCCGGCGAAGCCTTCGAGCTTTCGACCGCCGAAATGACCAGCAACACCTACAGCCTGCTCGTCCGCCTGGACCTCAACGACACGACCAAGGTCGTCGGCGATCTCGCGGAAAGCTGGACGGTTTCCGATGATGGCCTGACCTATACGTTCAAGCTGAAATCCGGTCTGAAATTCGCCTCCGGCAACCCGATCACGGCAGAGGACGTCGCCTATTCGTTCGAGCGCGCCGTGAAGCTCGACAAGAGCCCGGCCTTCATCCTCACCCAGTTCGGCCTCAACGGCGACAACGTCACCGAAAAGGCGAAGGCGGCCGACGAAACGACCTTCGTCTTCACCGTCGACCAGGCCTATGCACCGAGCTTTGTCCTCAACTGCCTGACCGCGACGGTTGCTTCGGTTGTCGACAAGAAGCTGGTGCTCGAGCACGTCAAGGCCGTGACCCCGACCGAGGACTACAAGTATGACAACGACTTCGGCAACGAATGGCTGAAGACGGGCTATGCCGGTTCCGGGCCGTTCAAGCTGCGCGAATGGCGGGCGAACGAAGTCGTCGTGCTGGAGCGCAACGACAACTATTACGGCGAACAGGCGAAACTCGCCCGCGTCATCTATCGGCACATGAAGGAAAGCTCCGGCCAGCGCCTGGCGCTCGAAGCCGGCGACGTCGACGTTGCTCGCAACCTGGAGCCGGGCGACTACGAGGCCGTGGCGAAGAACGGCGATCTGGCAACGACCAGCGCAGCGAAGGGCACGGTCTACTACATCAGTCTCAACCAGAAGAACGAGGCATTGGCGAAGCCCGAAGTGCGCGAAGCGTTCAAGTACCTTGTCGACTACGACGCGATCGGCTCGACCCTGATCAAGGGCATCGGCGAAATCCACCAGAGCTTCCTGCCGAAGGGGGTTCTGGGCGCGCTCGACGAGAACCCCTACAAGCTGGACGTCGCCAAGGCCAAGGAACTGCTGGCAAAAGCCGGCTATCCCGACGGCTTCTCCGTCACCATGGACGTCCGCAACACCCAGCCGGTCACCGGCGTTGCCGAGTCCTTCCAGCAGACGCTGGGTCAGGCCGGCGTGAAGCTCGAGATCATCCCCGGCGACGGCAAGCAGACTTTGACGAAGTACCGCGCCCGCAACCACGACATGTATATCGGTCAGTGGGGCATGGATTATTTTGATCCGAACTCGAACGCCGAAACCTTCACCAGCAACCCGGACAATTCCGACGAAGGCAAGAACAAGACGCTCGCCTGGCGCAACGCCTGGGACGTTCCGGAACTGACGAAGAAGACCAAGGAAGCGCTGCTTGAGCGCGATAGCGCGAAACGTGCCGAGACCTACAAGGAACTCCAGAAGACTGTGCTCGCGGAGAGCCCGTTCGTCATCATCTTCCAGCAGACGGAAGTTGCCGGCCTTCGCGGCAACCTAAAAGGCCTCAAGCTCGGTCCGAGCTTCGACACCAACTACGTCTGGAACGTCTCCAAGGAATAACCCGAAAGGACCGTTCCCTTGAGCATGAGCGGAACAGAACGATTGAACGGGCGCAGGCGCGCCCGTTCCCGAAAGGCTGTGGCCTCGGCATTGCAATTCCTTGTCGTCGTGGCGACCACCTATCTCGGCCTTCTCGCCGTCACCTTCTTCATCGGCCGCGTGATTCCGATCGATCCGGTCCTCGCCGTTCTCGGCGACCGGGCACCTTCGCATGTCGTCGAGAGAACCCGTGAGGCGATGGGGCTCAACCTGCCTCTCTACCAGCAATTCTTCATCTATGTCCGACAGGCGCTTTCCGGCGATTTCGGCGTTTCGGTGCTGACGACCAACCCGGTGATGACGGATATCCGCCGCGTTTTCCCGGCGACGATCGAGCTTGCGACGCTTGGAACGCTGATTGGCGCCTTCATCGGCGTGCCGCTCGGCGTGCTCGCCGCAGTCAAGCGCGGCAGCATTGCGGACCAGATCGTCCGCGTCATCGGCCTCGTCGGCTATTCGGTTCCGATCTTCTGGCTGGCGCTGCTGGCGCTGCTCGTCTTCTACGCCCGGCTGCAATGGGTCGCCTATCCCGGCCGCATCGACATCGTCTACGAATACACGTTTTCGCCGATCACCGGCTTCTATCTCGTCGACGCGCTCTGGCAGGCGCAGTGGGACGTCTTCCGCGATGTCTTCCGTCACATCATCCTGCCGGCGTCGCTGCTCGGATACTTCTCGCTCGCCTATATCAGCCGCATGACCCGCAGTTTCATGCTGAACGAGCTGCAGCAGGAATATATCGTCGCCGCGCGCGCCAAGGGTCTTTCAGAAGCGCGGATCATCTGGGGCCACGCGTTGCGCAACGCCGCTGTGCCGCTCGTGACGGTGATCGCGCTTTCCTATGCCGGCCTGCTTGAAGGATCGGTGCTCACCGAAACCGTCTTCGCCTGGCCGGGGCTCGGCCTCTACATCACCAATTCGCTGCAGAATGCCGATATGAATGCCGTGCTCGGCGGAACGATTGTCATCGGATCGGTCTTCATCGGCATCAATCTCCTGTCCGACCTCCTCTACCGGACGCTCGATCCAAGGACGCGCGCACGATGAGCCTTGCCACCGAAACACGACCGATGACACGCCGCGAATGGCTGCTGTCCGACCGGCCGCAATCGCGCACACAGGCGCGTCTCGGTCGCGCCTATATGACCTGGCGGCGCTTTTCGGCGAATCGCCTCGCGGTTCTCGGCCTCATCATCCTGCTGGGGCTGGTGTTCGTGGCGGCCTTTGCCGATGTCCTCGCGCCGCATTCGCCAGTCGTCGGCAATCTCGCCGGCGCGCGGCTGCTGCCGCCGGGAAGCGAGGGTTATCTGCTCGGCACGGACGACCAGGGCCGCGATATCCTGTCGCGACTGATCCACGGTTCGCGGCTGACGCTTGCGGTGGTCGTGCTCGTCGCGATCATCGCCGCACCGGTCGGCCTCATCGTCGGCGCTGTCGCCGGATACTCCGGCGGCTGGGTCGACGCCGTGCTGATGCGCATCACCGACATCTTCCTCGCTTTTCCAAAGCTCGTCCTGGCGCTCGCCTTCGTCGCGGCCCTTGGACCCGGCATCGAAAACGCCGTCATCGCGATTGCGATCACCTCCTGGCCGCCCTATGCGCGCATCGCCCGCGCCGAGACGCTAACGGTGCGCAATTCCGACTATATCGCCGCCGTTCAACTGATGGGGGCGTCGCCGGCGCGCATCATCTTCCGCCATGTCATGCCGATGTGCCTTTCGTCGTTGATCGTGCGCGTCACGCTCGACATGGCCGGCATCATCCTGACGGCTGCAGGCCTCGGTTTCCTCGGCCTCGGCGCGCAGCCGCCGCTGCCGGAATGGGGTGCGATGATCGCCTCGGGCCGCCGCTTCATTCTCGATCAATGGTGGGTCGCCACCATGCCTGGTGTCGCCATCCTGATCGTCAGCCTCGGCTTCAACCTCCTCGGCGACGGCCTGCGCGACGCGCTCGATCCGCGGGAGAGCGGCCAATGAGCGCGCTTCTGACCGTCAACGACCTGAGGGTCCGGTTTCCGACGCGTACCGGCGTGATTGAGGCCGTGCGCGGCGTCTCCTTTACGCTCGGGCGCGAACGTCTCGGCATTGTCGGCGAGAGCGGTTCCGGCAAATCGCAGACGGGCAGGGCGATCATGGGGCTCACGCCGTCGCATGCGGAGGTTACCGCAAAGACGGTTTCGTTCGGCAGCGTCGATCTGCTTTCCGCTCCGCCAAAAGTCCGCCGGGATCTTCGCGGCAAGCACATCGCGATGATCCTGCAGGATCCGAAATATTCGCTGAATCCGGTGATGAGCATCGGCCGGCAGATCGTCGAGACGCTTCGGCGGCATGAGAGCATCAGCCGTTCTGAAGCTCGGGAGCGGGCGCTGGATATGCTCGCGGCGGTGCAGATTCGCGACCCGGCTCGCGTCTTCGACCTTTACCCGCACGAGATCTCGGGCGGGATGGGCCAGCGCGCGATGATCGCCATGATGCTGGTCGCCGGACCGGAGCTTCTGATCGCCGACGAGCCGACGTCTGCCCTCGACGTGACGGTGCAGCTCGAAGTGTTGTCGATCCTCGACAAGCTGGTCGCTGATCGCGGCATGGGACTGATCTTCATCTCGCACGATCTCAGGCTCGTCTCGTCTTTCTGCGATCGGGTGCTGGTGATGTATGCCGGAAAGATCGTCGAGGAGATCGCCGCATCGGATCTCGCCAGCGCCAAGCATCCCTACACGCAGGGACTCCTGAACTGCATGCCTGTCATCGGGGCGGATCGCCATCCCTTGCCCGTCCTCGACCGCAAGCCGGAGTGGGCGCTGTGACGACTGCCGTTTCCGTTCAAAATCTCACAGTCAGCTTTGACGACTTCAAGGCGCTTGACGCTGTCGGCGTCGATGTTGTTGCCGGCGAGTCCTTTGGCCTCGTCGGCGAGTCCGGCTCGGGAAAATCCACCCTGCTCAGGGCGGTTGCCGGTCTCGCGCCGGTAACCGAGGGCACTATCCGCGTCGAAAACCGGCAGCTTCAAGGCGCGCGCCGCGGCAAGGCTTTTTACCGCTCGGTGCAGATGGTGTTCCAGGATCCCTACGGCTCGCTGCATCCGCGCCAGACGGTTGACCGCCAATTGCTGGAGCCGCTGGCGATCCACGGTGTTGGCGACGGCGAGCGCCGCATCCTCAAGGCGCTGGACGAGGTCGGGCTCGGTTCCGGCTTCCGCTTCCGCTACCCGCACCAGCTGTCCGGTGGCCAGCGCCAACGCATCGCCATCGCGCGGGCGCTCATTCTCGAACCCTCGATCCTGCTGCTCGACGAGCCGACATCGGCGCTCGATGCCTCCGTCCAGGCGGAAGTGCTCAACCTCCTCGAACAGGTGCGTCGCGACCGCAAGCTCACCTTCATCATGGTCAGCCACGATCTCGGGGTCGTCACCCATATGTGCGACCGGCTGGCGGTTATGCGCGGCGGGCGCGTCGTCGAACGGTTGTCGTCGGCCGACCTCGTCGCCGGACGCATCGGCGAGGACTACACCCGCGACCTGATGGTAGCGAGCAAGGGATTCCGGCGGGGATAAACCTCGAAGCGAGGTATTGCGCCTGCTCCAGAACAAAAACGCCCCGAAAACAGTGTTTTCGGGGCGTTGCATCGGTTCCTTCTCGGGATCAACGACGTCGCAGGAAGCCGTCCGGAGCAACCGTGATCATCAGCTTCTGGTCGATGGAGCGGTCGATCTCGAACTCGGGATGCGATTCCAAGTATTTCCACACTGCCGTCTTGGGGTTGTTTCCCTTGCCCCAGGGACGATCGGGATAGGCCTCTTCCGGAAGATCTTCGATGACAGTGTCGAACACGACGCAATAGCTGTCCTTCGTCGTCAGCGGCGCGTAGGCCTCCAGTTCCGCCAGCACGTGATCATGGGTGTGGTTGCTGTCGAGGCAGACGAGGACGCGCTCGAACGGTCTTGCAAAGTCGTGGACCCGCTCGACGACGCTGCGCTCGACACTCGACCCCTGGATCATGTGGATCCGGGACGACATCGGGTGTGCCTCGATGGCCTGCCGGTTGTGGGCGCGGATATCAATGTCGACGCCCAGCACCTTCCGGTGCGGGGCGCGCGGGTCGAACGTCGTGCCAGCCTCGATCGCGTCGCTCATGTCGAGGAGCGCCAGGATCGATGCGCTCATGATGAGCGATCCGCCGTGAGCGATGCCGGTTTCGATGATGAGATCGGGACGTGTCGCCCAGATGATCTCCTGCATCGCGACGATATCCTGCGGATACTGGATGATCGGTCGATCCATCCAGAAGTAGTTGTAGGAGTATTTCGGACCGATCGACTGGCGCAGGAAATCGGCGGCACTCTTGCGCAACTCACGGTTCGCTTCGATTTCGGAGATGCGCGCGGCGACCTCCTTCCGGAAATCAGTCATGATCGACCTCGATATAGGTGTAGGCATTGTTGGACATTCGCTTGATCTCGTCGAGATAATTGCGGTTCATCACGTAGATGCTCGAGCCGGGGGGCAAGTCTGCCAGCACGTCCTCAGGCGCGCGGACCCGTAGTCCGGTAATCGGCAGGTATTTGCCTTGCTTGGCCGGGTTGATGTCGATGACCGCCTTTACCGGCAGCCCCGAGCGCGTGCGGAGCAGCGAGAAGATGACGCCCTTCGACGCTCCGCCCCAGATCACCGCCGGTTCCCGGTCGGCGGTATCCAGCGTGTCGAGCTTGCGGGTGAAGTCCTGCGGAATGCCTGCCCGGTCGTTCTCGTCGATGACAGGGTTGCGCAACGAATCGAGTTCTGCGACCACGAACAAATATTGGCCGCCAAAGACCCGGCCGCTCGAAATGACGTTGCCGAAGATCCGGTGAAAGTCGGACAGCCTGAAATAGTTGACGTGCTCGTAGAAGATGTCGAACCAGGCGCGGCGATCGCAGATCCAGTCGAAGCAGGGGACTTCGATATAGATCTTTCCTTGACCACCGTTCGCCTGTTTCAATTGCTCAAGGAAAGCGACGGGATCCGGAATGTGCTCGAGCACATGGCGCAGGATGAGGCCCTTGGCCTCGATGCCGGAGTCCGGTTGGAAATATTCCCGGCGGACGCGAGGGTTGTTACCTTCATAGGCCGGATCGAAACCGGTGATATCGACGCCTTCGCTAAGAAGTTTATCGAGGAAGAAGGCCTTGCCGCATCCCACTTCAACGAGCTCCCGGCGTCCCATCGTGTCGAGAATGATCTTGGCGACATCATCGAGATGCCGCTGGAATGAAGGGCTGACGGCCTGCTCGTTCTGATAGCTCGTATCATAAACCATCAGTTCCGGCCTGAAGGCGGCATTGCGCACCAGGCCCGTGCCAAGATCCTCCACGAGGCGCATTTCCCCGCGCGGCGAGGATATCGCCTCATCGGCGCTGTCGTACATCCTGTTTTGAAAAATCGGCAACTCGCGCTGCTCATAAAGCACCCGCGTGGCGTTTCCTGATGCCATAAGTGGTTCCTCAGCCTGTCGGTTCACCTGACACCCACGACATAAGGTGGGTCGACGAGGTTTTCGGCTCGACCTCCGAAATTGAGTAGGTCCCGCCTACCATGCTCGTCGGCGATTCTCTCGGCAAATTCTCGGATCGTTACCGGTACGCCTGAACAAATATTGACCGCTCCTTGCGCGGTGCTGACCGCAGTGTCCACGATCATCCTGGCGGCTTCTCTGACGTCCAGAAAGTCGCGGACTTGGTGACCTTTGGTCAAATCCGCTCTCCGCCCCGCGGCAAGGCATTTTCTGAGGTAGGGGACGAACCGCCGTTCGTCTTCTCCTTCGCCGTAGAGATAGAACAGCCGGCACCAGGCAAATTCGACGCCCGCCTGTGGTAGCCATTGCGAAAGCGCAAGGAAGGCCGCTGCCTTGGCACCCGCATAGGGTGTCAGGGGCCTGAGCGGCGTGTCGGTGGTCAGCGGGCGGCCAGTGAGTTCGTATTCAAAGCACGTGCCTATGCCGACAAAGCGCCTGACACCGGCGGCCGCGGCACCTTTTGCCATGGCAAGAGTGCCAGTGAGACAATCGATGTTGATGGGTGACGTCAGGTATTTGCCGGGCTCGGCATACCACGCCAGATGGATGATCGTGTCGATCCCGGCGAGTGCTTGCGTCCACCATTCCGCCGGCTCGGAAAAAAGTGCATCGGTTGAAAGAATGCGCCCGGTTCCGACCGCGTCGGCGAGGCGGTTTTCGGTTCCCGTGCGTACGACAGGGCACGCGGCGATACCGCACTCGGCCAATTCACGCAGGACATGGCGGCCGACAAAGCCTGTGGCTCCGGTGAGAAGGACTTGTTTGGTCAAGCGGTCTCCATTCACGGGCAAGGATTTTTGCAAGGTGTAGTGTTCAAAGGGGTAGTGTTCATGAGACCGGTACCAGGTTTCGGCGCAACCCATTGAAGCGATGCGATTCCGGACGGAAAACCGCTACGCACTTTCCGTGGAATCGCTCTAACGTCCTTTTGATCGCGCGGGAATGATGATACCGCCTCCAAACTCGCCGCGCTGATCAATCGCTTCGCCAATTGAGGGGACATGCAATGTCGCGCTTCAAGCGCTTCCATACGGAACTTCCCGGCCTGACGGTGGTCGAGCGCAAGCAATTCGGTGACGCGCGTGGTTTCTTCTCGCGTTTCTTTTGCCAGGAGGAGCTTTTCGAGCTTGGTTCTTTCGCGTCGATTGCCCAAATCAATCACTCGATGACGCGCACCAAGGGCGCCGTCCGCGGGCTGCATTTCCAGCGGCCTCCCTATGAGGAGGCGAAGTTCGTCTCGTGTCTGGCCGGTGCGGTTTTCGACGTTGCTGTCGACATGCGGCCGGATTCGCCAACCTATTTGCGTTGGCACGGCGAGGTTCTGAGCGCCGAGAACGCGCGGTCCATGATGATCCCGGGCGGCTTTGCCCACGGCTTCCAGACCCTCACCGAGAATTGCGAGCTGATCTATCTTCACGACAAGCCCTTTGCGCCGGAGGCGGAAGGTGGACTGAATGCGCTTGATCCGCGCGTGAATATCGCATGGCCGATCGAAATTACCCAGATGTCCGAGCGCGACCGCAACCTCGCTTTCGTCTGATCGCCGGCATGGAGTTGGGGCGCCTACGGCGCCGTGCGTCCTTTCAGACGCACAAAGGGCGCTGTAGCACTTTGAATTGCTCCATGGTTTTGTCCTTAAATCGGTTACGATTTAAGGAAACATGCAGTGGGCGCGCCCTCAGATCACCCGCACTTCCGGGATCGCAACCACGAAGCGGCCACCCCAGGAGCGGACGTGATCATTCGCAGCAACGATCTCTTCCGTCAGGTTCCAGGGAAGGATCGCGACGTAGTCGGGCTTGGCCGCCGCCAGTTCGTCTGGCGCATGGATCGGGATATGGCTGCCGGGAGACAGCTTGCCCTGTTTCAGGTCGTTACGGTCGACGATGAAGGCTATGTCGTCGGAGGTGAGGCCACAAACATTGAGGAAAGTGTTGCCCTTGGCCGCCGCGCCGTAAGCCGCCACGGTCTTGCCCTCGGCCTTTGCGTCCGCGAGGAAGGCCCGAAATTCTTCGCAGACCGCCGCGATCCGCTTTCCGAACGCCAGGTAGGTCTCCATGCGCATCAGACCGGCCGCAGCTTCGTCGGCGCGCACCTTTGCCAGCCCCGCGGTCTCCGGCCTCTTGCCGCCTGCCAGTTGCGCATAGATGCGGAGCGAGCCGCCATGGGTCGGCAGTTCCTCGACGTCGAAAACGTGCAAGCCGCAGGCTTTGAAAATGCGCTCGACGGCGACCAGCGAGAGATAAGAATAGTGCTCGTGATAGATCGTATCGAACTGGATGCCTTCGATCGTGTGCAGCAGATGCGGGAACTCGAAAGTCGCCACGCCGTCCGGCTTGAGCAGGATCGGGAAGCCGCTGACGAAATCGGCGATATCCGGCACGTGCGCCAGGACATTGTTTGCCGCCGTCAAGTCGGCGCGGATTCCGCGGGCGACCAGTTCGCTTGCGGTTATCTGCCCGAAGAAGGCGACATGGGTCGGGACGTTGCGACCCTCGGCTATCCTGGCGGCATTGGCCGCCGGTTCGACGCCAAGTACGGGAATATTCTTCTGGGCGAAATATTGCAGCAGATAGCCGTCGTTGGAGGCAACCTCCACCACCTGCGACGCGCCGTCCAGATTGAAACGGTTGATCATCTTTTCGGCATAGCGTCGGGAATGATCCAGCCAGCTCGTCGAGAACGACGACAGGTAGTGATATTCTCCGTTGAAGATCTCATCGGCAGGTACCGTTTCCGTGGTCTGGACGAGCAGGCACTCCGAGCAGACCATCACCTGCAAGGGAAAGGCCTGCTCGCGCGCGATCGCTTCTTCGGTCGGCTCGAGAAACGAGTTGGACCAGGGCGTCGCACCCAGGTCGGCAACGAGTGTTGCCAGCGGGGTCGAGCAGAAACGGCAGTGATGGGGCATTATCATGGGCGACCTTTCGTAAATGCGGCGATCTGGCCGAGCGTGAGCTGGCGGGCGGCCTCGCCCCGGCGCCAGGCGTTGTACCAGTGTGCGGTCCACTCGATCGCCTGTCGCTGCGTCAGCCGCGCGCGCCAGGCGAGGCTCTCGCCCGCAAGTGTAGGGTCGAGACCGAGGGTCTGCATTTCGCGCGGTTGCGCGAGCGAGGAAACATCATCCCATTGCGGGGACAGGCCCATTGCGGCCTGGATGGCGCTTGCCACATCGCGCACGGCAATCGGCTGCTCGGCGGGCGAGGGACCGAAGTTCAGTGCGGTGACACCAGTTTCGTCCCGGTAGAGCGATTCGGCGAGCAGGAAATAGCCGTTGAGACAGTCAAGCACATGTTGCCATGGGCGTGTCGCCAGCGGACTGCGGATATGGAGCCTTTCACCTGAAAGCGCTGCCCGCACGATATCGGGCACCAGCCGGTCGGTCGAAAAGTCGCCGCCGCCGATGACATTACCGCCACGGGCCGTTGCGATGCGGATGTCGCGCTCGTTGAAATAGGAGCTGCGCCAGGTCGCGACCGCGATCTCGCACGCGGCCTTCGAGCCCGAATAGGGATCGTGGCCGCCGAGCGTGTCGGATTCCCGAAAGTGGCGGCCGCTCTCGTCGTTGCGGTAGACCTTGTCGGTCGTCACCACCAGAATGGCCTTCACCGAAGGAACGGCGCGGGCGGCTTCGAGGAGCCGCACCGTGCCCATGACGTTCACGTCGAAAGTTTCGGCGGGCGCCGCATAGCCTTCCCGCACCAGCGGCTGTGCTGCCATGTGCAGGATGATTTCCGGCTCGCTCTTTCGCAGGGTTTCGGCAAGTGCTTCGCGATCGCGAATGTCCCCGAACTGCCGGTCCGGCAATTCACCCGGATGCAACAAGGCGTGCAGTGACGGTTGGGAGGCTGGCGGCAGGGCGTAGCCGGTGACATGCGCTCCCATCTCCCTCAGCCATAGCGCAGCCCAACTGCCCTTGAAGCCGGTGTGGCCCGTGAGAAGGACGCGCTTTCCCGCCCAGAAGTCCGGATCGGCCAGAGGGGTCATGACCAGACCTTCCAGGGCGCGCGGTTCTGCTGCCACAGCTCTTCAAGCTGGTTCTTGTCGCGCAGCGTGTCCATTGGACGCCAGAAACCGTCATGCGAGAAAGCCATCAACTGGCCGTCCCGCGCCAGACCTTCGAGCGGCCCGTCTTCAAAGGGGGTGTGATCGCCTTCGATGCGGTCGAGCACAGCGCGGTTGAGCACGAAGAAGCCGCCATTGATGCGGCCGTTGTCTCCTGCAGGCTTTTCCGTAAAGCTGTAGACTTGGCCGGCGTCGATCGCGAGCGCGCCGTATCGCCCCGGCGGCACGACGCTCGTCACCGTCGCGTCGCGCCCATGCCGGAGATGGAAATCGGTCAATGCGCGGATGTCGATGTCCGCGACGCCATCTCCGTAGGTGAGGCAGAAGGTGTCGCCGAGATAACCGGCGACGCGTTTCAAGCGCCCGCCGGTCAACGATTCCGCACCGGTTTCCACAAGGGTTACCCGCCAGGGCTCTGCATTGCTGGTATGATAAGTGGTCTCTCCGGTCGCCATGTTGAAACTGACGTCGGAGGAGTGCAGGATGTAGTTGGAGAAATATTCCTTGATCATGTAGCCGCGGTAGCCAAGGCAGATCACGAAATCGGAAAAGCCGAAATGGCTATAGATCTTCATGATGTGCCAGAGGATCGGACGGCCGCCGATCTCGATCATGGGCTTGGGTCGCAGGTGGCTCTCCTCGGAGATGCGCGTGCCATATCCACCGGCGAGAATGACGACTTTCATGCCCGATCTGCCTCCAACGTGCGCGGCTGCGCTCCGCTTTTTTCGTATTTCAGCCTTGCCCGGGGCTTGATTGACGACGGCCTTCCTGGGGATTCGGAACAAATAGCGGAGGCGTGGGCACGCCGCGGGCGGTCAGTGGAATATATTGGCGAAAATTACAGCCATGGGGCGTGCTTGAGCCGGTCGATGCGGCCGGGCCGGCTGCTTGCGCGGGGTTGGGGAAAGGCGCAGAATGCCGGGCGCTGGGGCATGGTTCACCGCGGGAGGAGCGAATCATGAACGACATGAGCCTCACCAATCTGCAAGCGGGAAAAACGACTGTTAAGGCGGAAGCCATCGAGGCGCTGGCGGGGCAATTGCGCGGCCGCGTGCTGACCGAGAACGACGCGGCCTACGACGAGGCGCGTACGATCTGGAACGCGATGATCGACCGCAAGCCCGCATTGATCGTGCAATGCATCGGGGCTGCCGATGTCATCAATGCGGTTCGTTTTGCGTCCGAAAACGGCCTGCTCGTCGCCGTGCGCGGCGGTGGGCACAACATTGCCGGCAACGCGGTCTGCGACGGCGGCCTGATGATCGATCTTTCGCCGATGAAATCAGTGCGCGTCGACGCCACGGCGAAGCGCGCATGGGTCGAGCCGGGGGCGACGCTCGCCGATGTTGACAAGGAAACCCAGGCTTTCCGGCTGGCGCTTCCGACCGGCATCAATTCGACCACCGGCATTGCCGGCTTGACGCTTGGCGGCGGCTTCGGGTGGCTCACGCGCAAGTTCGGATTGACCCTGGACTGCCTGCTTTCGGTCGATGTGGTGACGGCGAATGGCGAACTGGTGCGCGCCAGCCCCACGGAGCATCGCGACCTTTTCTGGGCGCTGCGCGGCGGCGGCGGGAATTTCGGTGTCGTTACGGCATTCGAATTCCAGCTTCACGAACTCGACACGCAGGTTCTCGCGGGTCTCGTCGTGCATCCCTTTGCGGATGCGCAAACCGTCCTCCAGCAATACCGCCAGGCGCTTGAGACAGCGCCGGACGAACTCACCTGCTGGGCGGTGATGCGGCAGGCGCCGCCGCTGCCATTCCTTCCGGAAGAATGGCACGGCAAGGAAATCCTTGTTCTGGCCATGTGCTACTCGGGCGATGTCGCCGCCGGCGGGCAGGCAACCGCGGCCTTGCGCTCTATCGGCAAGCCGATCGCGGATGTTGTCGGTCCCAGTCCTTTCGTTGGCTGGCAGCAGGCGTTTGATCCCTTGCTCACGCCCGGCGCTCGCAACTATTGGAAGAGCCACGATTTCATGGAACTGTCCGATGCGACGATCGCCATCCTGCTCGACGCCATTCGTCAATTGCCGGGACCGGAATGCGAAATCTTCATCGGTCATGTCGGTGGCGTCGCGGGTCGTATAGCGGCGGAGGAAACGGCTTTTCCGCAGCGCAGCTCCCACTTCGTCATGAATGTCCATGCTCGGTGGCGCGAACCGGCAATGGACCAGACCTGCACAGACTGGGCGCGTCGTCTGTTCGAGGCCGCGAAGCCTTACGCAGCCGGGACGGCGTATATCAATTTCATGCCGGCCGACGAGGGCGAACGCGTGGCGGCCGCCTATGGCAGCAATTACGGGCGGCTCGTGGAGGTCAAACGGAAATACGATCCGCAGAACCTGTTCCGGATGAACCAGAACGTACGGCCGATCGAGGAGCGAGGGGCGGCGTGAGCCCGCAGGAGCCGCCTCCCACCGCCAAGATCCGGCCATGCACGGAATAACGCGTATGGCCGGTCGCATGTCGTGAGGTCGAATGGAGGCGTAAGGAGTTGTCGTTGTCGCTGGCGAGGGCCAGCGCCTTGGCGGGGAGGGGGACATGGGGGAGGAATCGGTAGACGACCTGCTTCAGCGCGCGGCGGAACATGCCGTGCGCTTCCGCAACAGCATGTCAGAAGGCCTGCAGAGGCCGCGGGCTACCTATCGAGCATCGCTTGAGGAATTTCGCGAACCTCTGCCAGAGCAAGGGGACGCTGGCCTTGGCGTGATCGAGGAGCTTGTGGCTAAGGCGGAGCCCGGACTTCGCGCGATGACAGGCCCGCGCTTCTTCGGCTGGGTCATTGGCGGGTCTCATCCTGTAGGCGTCGCGGCCGACTGGCTGACGAGCGCCTGGGGCCAAAACACCGGCAATCATCATGCAACGCCCGCGGCAGCGGCGGCCGAGGCCGTCGCGGGCAACTGGCTGCTCGATCTTCTCGATCTGCCGAGAGAGAGTTCCGTCGGTTTCGTTACCGGGGCGACGGGGGCCAACTTTGTATGCCTCGCCGCAGCACGCGGCGATGTCTTGCGGAAGGTCGGCTGGGACGTCGAGGTGCAGGGCCTGTTCGGCGCACCGCCGATCACGGTTCTGATCGGCGATGACGCTCACGCGACGGTTTTCTCCGCTCTGCAGTTTCTCGGGCTCGGGCACGACCGGGTCGTCCGCGTGAAGACCGATGATGCCGGCCGCATTCTCGTGTCCGATTTCGCCGAGGCGGCTGGCAACGTCTCCGGCCCCTGCATCGCCATCCTTCAGGCTGGGCAGATCAACACCGGCGCGTTCGACGATTTCGAAGACATCATCCCAATCGCCAGGGGCATAGGCGCCTGGGTTCATGTCGACGGCGCGTTTGGTCTCTGGGCACGCGCCTGCCCACAGAGGAGCGGGCTCGCCAAGGGCATCGACGACGCCGATTCCTGGGCGACCGACGGCCACAAATGGCTGCAGACGCCCTATGACTGCGGCTACGCCATCGTTCGCGACGAAGAGGCGCATCGCCGTGCAATGACGATCGCGGCAAGCTTCCTG
Source organism: Sinorhizobium chiapasense (assembly GCF_036488675.1). Classification (NCBI taxonomy): domain Bacteria; kingdom Pseudomonadati; phylum Pseudomonadota; class Alphaproteobacteria; order Hyphomicrobiales; family Rhizobiaceae; genus Sinorhizobium; species Sinorhizobium chiapasense. Next base: position 2,901,646 of record NZ_CP133148.1, on the reverse strand, counting down.
CCGCCGAGCTTCGAGGGCGAGCGCGACCCGAGCCATTTCGTCCCGGAATTGTCGCGTCGTGCCCGCGGCTTCGCCACCTGGGCGATGATCAAGCATCTCGGGCGCGACGGGATCGCTACCATGGTCGAACGTCACTGCCGGATCGCCCATGCCATGGCCGAAAGGCTGAGGCCGGAAGAAGGGGTGGCGGTGCTCAACGACGTCGTGCTCAATCAGTTTCTCGTGCGGTTCGGCATGACTTACCCGGACGACGAGGCCGACCGGCTCACGCAGGGGACGATCGAGCGGGTACAAGCCGACGGTGTCTGTTTCTGCGGCGGCGCGATCTGGCGCGGCCGCAAGGTGATGCGGGTATCGGTGATCTCATGGCTGACCGATGATCTTGCCGGCAATGTTGCGGCAGACGCGATCATGGCTGCCTGGCGGGCGGTGCTTCGGGAGGGCGGGGGCCGTCCCTCGGCTTAAGGTTCATAATACGCGCCGCATCCAGGGGCTTTGGGAACGCAACCATGCAGCTAACCATCCGCACCGCAGTGTCGGCCGACGATTATCGCGCCTTTGGCGCGCTGATCCTGGAGTATACGGACTGGTGCCGTGCCCGCTATGCAGACGACCGCTGGTTCGTGGACGCCGCCTTCGGTCATCAGGCGCTCGATACGGAACTAAAGAACCTGCCCGCCGCATACGGGCCGCCAAACGGCAAAACCCTTCTTGCTACGATCGGCGACCAGACCCACGGCGCCTGCGCCTACCGCAGGCTGTCCGACGAGATTTGCGAAATGAAGCGGCTGTTCGTTCCCGCGCGCTTCCAGGGACATGGCATCGGCAGGCGCCTCGGCGAGGCGATCATGGTTGCGGCGAGCGCCGAGGGTTACGCGCTGATGCGGCTCGCACGGCCGGCCGATTGACGGAGGCGATCGCCTTGTACAAGTCGCTTGGGTTCCGCGACTGTCCTCCCTACCATCAATATCCGGACGAGCTCATGCCCCATATCGTCTTCATGGAGCGCGAGCTCGAGGCGCCCCGCTCAAACCCTGACTAAGACCTCCGTCTCTTCCGCCAGACGGCGGGCGAGGTCGGGGGAGAGGCATGCCGCCAGTTTCGCATGGGCGTCGCGCCAGACCGGGATCGCCGCCTCCAACCGTTGAGCGCCGGCCTCTGTCAGCCACACGGCCCGGCGGCGCAAATCGGCCTCGACCACGGCGATCTCGATCAAGCCCTCGCTCTCGAGCGTACGCAGATTGCGCGACAGGGTGGATTGTTCAAGCCCGCTTCGGCGCGCCAGTGCGCCGAGGGTGTCGTCGGATGCCGCCGCGATCTGGGCCATCAGGCCGAGTTGCGCAACCGTGAGCCCGCATCCCGCCATTTCGCGGTCCATGAATTGGGTGATGCGCCGGGCGGCGAGCCGGCTGTTCAGGCCGGCGCAGATGTCTACCAGGGTACTGGCATCGCTGCGCAGCGTCTTTGGCGGTTGCTTCGTCTTTCGCATGATTGTATGCATATACATAGTATGTAGATACATGGAAAGTTTTTCCTATGACCTCGCTGAAATTGAAGCGTGTGTACGAGGCGCAGGAGGCAGGCGACGGCACGCGCATCCTCGTCGATCGGCTTTGGCCGCGCGGCATTGCCAAGGACAAGGCCGGGGTCGACCTCTGGTTGAAGGACATCGCGCCGAGCGATGCCTTGCGCAAACGCTTTCATGGAATGCCGGCTGCATGGGACGAGTTCTGCGCGGCCTATGCGGCGGAATTGAAGGAAGCGGGAGCGCAGGCGGCGGTCAAGGAACTTCTCGAGCGGCTGGCGGAGGGGCCCGTGACATTGCTCTACGCCGCGCGCGACGTCGAGAGGAACAATGCTGTGGCGCTGAAGACATGGCTTCAGCGCCATGGGGGCGGTGACCGGTCGCCATGAAGAAGCTTCGCGGGAACATTCTGGATTGCATCGGCAACACTTCCCTGCTCGCCCTCCGCAAGGTCGTGCCCGAGAATGGCGCGCGCATCCTGCTGAAGCTCGAAAGCGAGAACCCCACCGGCAGCATGAAGGACCGCATGGCGCTCGCCATGATCGAGGCGGCAGAGGCGGACGGGCGCCTCACGCCGGGCGGGGCGATCGTCGAATATACCGGTGGCAGCACGGGTGTGTCGCTGGCGTTCATCTGCGCCGTGAAGGGGCATCCGCTTCATATCGTGACGTCCGATGCGTTTGCCCAAGAGAAGCTCGACCACATGAAGATTCTCGGCGCCGAGCTTGAGATCGTGCGCAGTGACGAGGGCCGGATGACCGGGAAGCTGACACGGGACATGATCGAGGCCGCGCGCGTCGTTGCGCTCAAGGCCGGCGCCTATTGGACCGACCAGATGAAGAACGAAGACCAGATCGGCGCCTATCACGCCATGGCGGAGGAAATCTGGCTGCAGACAGCGGGGCGCATCGACGGGTTCGTCCAGAGCGTGGGGACCGCTGCCTCCCTTCGGGGTATCGGCGAGGGCTTACGTCGCCGCAACGGCCGGGTTCGGCTCGTTGCCGTGGAACCATCTGAATCACCGGTCCTGTCGGGAGGCGAGCCTGGCGCGCACAAGATCGACGGCGTGGGCGCCGGGTTCGTCGTGCCGCTTTGGCACCAGGAGGTGACGGATCATATCGAGAGGGTTTCGACGGAAGACGCAACCGCCATGGCGATGCGGCTCGCCCGCGAAGAGGGCCTTTTTGCCGGCACGTCCACAGGGGCGAACGTCATCGGCGCCCTTCGACTGGCCGCGCGGCTCGGAGCCAATGCGACTGTCGTCACAATCATGTGTGATACGGGCATGAAGTATCTCAGAAGCTATGCGGCGAAGCATCCGCGGGATTGAGGCCAATGGAACATTGCGCCGGGCCGTACCCCATCACACCCGCATCGCTTCGATCACGGCGCGCAATCCGGCCGAAATGTTCCGGCGGCTCGGATAGTAGAGGTAGAACCAGTCCTCCGGCGGGCACCACTCATCGAGGCAGCGGATCAGTCTGCCGTCGATGATCTCGCGTTGCGCGCGGTTTTCCCAGACATAGGCGAGTGCGACGCCGGAGAGCGCCACTTGGACCATGAGCTCCTGGTCATCGAGCGCGACCGGTCCGGTCGGGTGGAAGGCGACAGCCTCGCCGCGCCGTTCGAATTCCCAGGCGTAGCGCACACCGCTCGGATACATGTTCTGGACGCAGACATGGTCCTTCAGTTCATGCGGGGTCTGCGGGATGGTCCGCTCCCGGAAATAGTCCGGTGCGCCCACGACCGCGAAGCGCAGCCGGGGCTTGACTTTCACCGCCACCATACCTTCCCGAAGGCTCTCGCCGAGGCGAATGCCGGCGTCGAAACCCTCCTCGACGATGTCCACCAGCCGGTCGGTCGCCGAGATCTCGAGTTGCAGATTGGGATTGTTCCGGATGAGCGGCCCCATCACCCGCCCCAGGATGAAAGGGGCAATTGAATTCGGGACATTGATGCGCACCTTGCCGAATGGCGTGTCGCGAAACCTGTTTAGCGCATCGAGCGCCGAACCGATCTCACCGAAGGCCGGGGTGAGCTGCGCCTGCAGCATGGTGCCGGCGTCGGTCAGCGAAACGCTGCGGGTCGTGCGATTGAGCAGGCGGAGCCCGACCCGCTCCTCCAGGTTGCTGACGGCATGGCTGATCGCCGAGGCGGTGACCCCACGTTCCTCAGCGGCCTTCCGGAAGCTTCGGTGCCGGGCGACGGCGTCGAAGGCTGCAAGTTCTGACAGGTCGGTTGCGCGCATAGATGAATCTCGCTCAGCATTGTTGAGAGAATTATTATCCTAATCAGCTAAATCGAATTGCGCCATTCTCCCCTTGTCGCCAGGGGGTCAGTCAGCCCCGGCCTCGAAGGATTTCATGCTCATCCGATCAGGGAAGGAGTTCGCAATGGCACAGACATGGTTCATCACAGGCTGCTCGACCGGCTTCGGCCGCGCGCTCGCACAGCACGTCATCGCGCTCGGCAACAATGTCGTCGTCACGGCTCGCGATCCGGCGCAGGTTGCCGATCTGTCGGCCATCGCGCCGGACCGCACGCTTGCTCTCGCGCTCGACGTGACGAAGGCGGACGACATTGCCCGGGCCACAATCGCCGCCGAGCAGCGCTTCGGCCACATCGACGTTCTCGTCAACAATGCCGGTGTCGGTTATTTCGGCGCCTTCGAGGAGAGCGACATGGATGCGGTCCGCGCCATGTTCGAGGTCAATGTCTGGGGCCTCGCCAACATGACGCGTGCGGTCCTGCCCGGCATGCGCCGGCGACGCTCGGGCACGATCGTCAACATTTCGTCGGTCGGCGGCCTGCGGTCGGTTCCGTCGCTGAGTTTCTACGCGGCCTCCAAGTTCGCCGTCGAGGCTTTGTCCGAGGGGCTGTCGAAGGAGACCGAGCCTCTTGGCATCAAGGTGCTCATTGTCGAGCCCGGTCCCTTCCGAACCGATTGGGCGGGACGTTCCGCAGGGGAGGCCACCGTCTCGATCAACGACTACGAGGACACGGCGGGTGCCGTCTGGCGCAGGATCAGGGGGTACAGCGGCAAGCAACCCGGCGATCCGGAACGGGCCGCGCGCGCGATCGTCATGGCCGTCAATGCCGCCGAACCGCCGCTGCGACTGCTGCTCGGCCGGGAGGCTCTGGCCGGTGCTCGGGCGAAGCTCGATGCTTTGCGCAAGGATTTCGACGCCTGGGCAGAAGTGAGCGAAGGGGCCGATTTCCCGGCCGCCAATTCGAACTGATCGAAACTCGAACAGAATTCCAACTCAACTCAAGGAAAGGACTTTCTCATGCGTATCTGGTTCATCACAGGTGCCTCCCGCGGCTTTGGCGCGCTGATCACGAAGGAGGCACTTAGTGCCGGAGATGCGGTGGTCGCCACAGCACGCCGCGTCGAATCCCTCGATGCCCTCGGCCAACACGAAAATCTCCTGAAGGTGGCGCTCGACGTCACCAATGAGGAACAGGCCCTGGCGGCAGCCGCGGCGGCGGTGGAGCGCTTCGGCCGGATCGACGTCCTGCTCAACAACGCCGGTTACGGCCTGCTCGGGGCCGTTGAAGAAGCGACGGCGGAGGAAATCGAAAAGATCTATCGCACCAACGTTTTCGGCGTCCTCGCCGTCACCCGTGCCGTTCTTCCGCAAATGCGGCGCCAGCGTTCGGGCCACATCATCAACATTTCGTCGGTCGGCGGTTATTCGGCCTTTACCGGCTGGGGCGTCTACGGTTCCACCAAATTCGCGATCGAGGGATTGACCGAGTCACTTGCGCAGGAATTGGCGCCGCTCGGCATCAAGGCGACGGTGGTCGAGCCGGGGTTCTTCCGTACCGACTTCCTGGACGGGCAGTCGCTGGCGGTGAGCCCGCTGTCGATCTCGGACTACAGCGAGACCGTCGGCGCCATGCGTGAATTCGCCAAGACCGCAAACCATGCCCAGCCGGGCGATCCGGCGCGGTTCGCAAAAGCCATGGTCCAACTGGCCCATGCCGACAACCCGCCGCTGCGCATGCCCTTCGGCAGCGACACGGTCGCCGCGATCGAAGCCAAGAATGCCCATGTCGCCGGCGAACTCGCCGCCTGGCGGGAGCTCGCAGTATCGACGGACTTTCCGAAGGAGAGTGCGTCCGCCTGACGATCGGCCGAATTGCAAGAGCAATTCAGGAAAGTGTGTAGCGGCTTTCCGTCCGGAATTGCGTGGTGTCAAATATCTGGAGGTCGGCGGCTGCGCAAAGCGGCCGCCGGCCTCTTCTTGTGACCCGCGCAGTCTCCCATCCCGCTGCTACCACCTGCCATTCGCCGTTGACTTCGCAGGTGATGAGAGGAAAATGTTTCCCCTGATACGTCACTATGCAACATCAAGGGTGCCTACGATGACGATCGCAAGGAAACTTCAGGACTATATCGAAGGCGAGGGTGTGGCCTACGACACCGTCGCTCATCACCGCACGGCAACCACCAGCCAGTCGGCGCAGGCGGCGCATGTTCCGGGCAGCAGGCTGGCCAAATCCGTGGTCGTGCATCACGAAATGGGTTACTTTCTCGCCGTTGTTCCGAGCACGCATCGGATCGAGCTCTCCACATTGCAGGACGTGATGAACAGGCGCCTTGGCCTTGCCTCGGAGGAGGAAGTCAGCACGCTTTTCGCCGATTGCGACACCGGTGCGGTGCCGCCCATCGGATCGGCCTACAATGTGCCGGTGGTCCTTGACGAAAGTCTCGGCAACGTCAGCGACGTCTATTTCGAAGGCGGTGACCACAGGACACTGGTCCACGTTAGCGGACCAAATTTCCGCAGCCTGATGAAGGATGCGCAGGTCGCCCGCTTCAGCCACCCGTCCGGTTAAGATCCCCGGCCGAGCCTTGGCAAGCGTACGCCGAACCGGCGCTACCGAGGCTTGGCCGTGCGTGTATGACACGGCGCAGGGGGCTGCGCCGTGTTGTCGTTCAGTCGCGCTCGCCGCATCGGCGTGGTTTGAAGGAATGTCACCGAGTCTGCTTGCAATCTCTTGGGGGGAATCATCATGACGAAAATTCCATTCTTGATGATTGTTGCGGGAGGGCTCGCCGCTTTAGGCGGCATGATCGCAGCCGCACAAGACAAATACACCGTGCAAGTGCCGGACGGGCTCGCATTCTCTGACTTCAGGGGATACGAAAGCTGGGAGGTCGTCTCCGTCGCTATGGTCGACCCTACCGAACCGGCTATGAACGGCGAGGCTGGTTCAGTGCTCAACGTAATCATGGCCAATCCGGCGATGATCGAGGCTTATCGAAACGGCGTACCCGGCAACGGGACAAAATTCCCCGACGGCTCAAAGATTGCGAAGATCCAGTGGACAACGAAAAAGGATGCGGAATCACCCTTTTCCGTGAATGTGCCGAACGCCCTGAGGAATGTTGCTTTCATTGCGAAGGACAGCAAGAGATTTCCGGACAGCGGCGGATGGGGATACGCCAACTTCAACTACGACGGTGCATCCAATACGTTCACTCCCGATGGGACAGGCTCCGATTGCGGGCACGCGTGCCATACCGCCGTGGAGGCAAAGGATTACATTTTTCACTCGTATCAGAAGCGGTGAACGACCCGAAACGCCGTGAACACGGAGCGCAATTGCTTGTGTCGTCGGCGCAGCCTAGAGCATCCTCAAGTGGAATCACTGAAAGCGGATAAGATGCTCTAGAATAAAAGTGCTAGATCATTTCACTGTTTCTTTGAAACAGTGAAATGATCTAACTATTTGAAATTACGCAATTCCGGACGGAAAACCGTTACACACTTTTCCTGGAATTGCTCTAGAGCGTCCTTTGTGCGTTCACTTGAACGCACGGCGCTCTAGTGGCGCTGTGGGCAGCGCCATGTAGCCGTCACAGCACCAGTTCCCAATTCTGCCCGACCAGATCGTGACCGAAGCTATGGTGCTTCTCCTCGTGCACGAGATGAAAACCTGTCGTCTGGTAGATATGCCTTGCGGCGGTCAGTATGTCATTGGTCCAAAGCGTGACCTTCGAATAACCGGCGTGACGTGCAAAGCGGATGCATTCCTCGACGAGCCGACGGCCGATCCCGAGACCGCGTGCGTTCGGCTCGGTGTAGAGGAGGCGGAGCTTGCCGACGGTCGCCGACTCTTCGACCAGGAAGACAGAGCCGACGATCTCGCCTTCGCGCTCGGCGACCCAGCAGCGCTCGCGGCTCGGTTTGAAGTTCTGAATGAAATCAGCCGTGATTTGGGCGACGAGAGCCTCAAACCTCTCATCCCATCCGTATTCCTCAGAATAGAGCACGCCATGGCGATGGACGATCCAACCCATGTCTCCGGGTTGATGTGTGCGGAGGATATAGGGGACGCGAGCAGGTTCTGGGGGCGCACCGCCAAGCAGTCGTTCCGCCTCGGCAAGGGCCGTGGCGAGATTCCGCCGCTCCGGCAGGGAGAGACGATCGAGCATCGCGCTCACTTCTTCGCGCGAGCGCGCGTCGATGGCGGCGAAGCTCTCGCGGCCCGCCGGGGTCAGCGAGATCAGAACCTGTCGCCCGTCCTCCTGCGACGGGCTTTTCGAGACGAGGCCGCGCTCCTCAAGGCCCCGCAAGAGCCGGCTGAGATATCCGGAATCAAGCTCGAGCTCTGCCCCAAGCTCCTTCGCTGTGGATGTCTTCCGCTGCGCGACCTCGTAGACGAGGCGGCCTTCGGCGAGAGACAAGGGACCGCCGAGCAGGCCCTCGTGCAGCAGACCGATGCGGCGTGTGTAGAAACGGCTGAAGCGGCGGACTGCGGCCACATAATCTTCCTGATCGATCCGCGGCATGGCATACTCATTTAGTTGACTATGTCAGATATATCGCTGACTTTGTCATGAAATATCCGACAATGTCAACTATCCGACTTGGACAACATGATCACCCAACGCCAGCCCCTTGGTGTCCCTCATATCGTCCCCAATCTCATGTTGACGGGCCAAGACACGGGCCGTTTTCTCGTCGGGTCGCCCCAGAGCTCGGAAATATCCCGGACGAAGCCAGTGAGAATATCCTCGCGCCCAGCGTCGTTGACGCGGCGCACGGCGGACCATGTCGACAGGTAGCCAAGGAATTCGCCAAGTTCCCAGGCCCTGCAGATTTCCATTTCTGGCGCAGCGCGCTCGTCGAAAGGGAAGCTGATATCCGGGTAGCCGGTATCCACCAGCTTGCGCTCGGGCGGCCAATAGGGGCCGATCTCGTTGCGGTAGAAACGAATGAACCGCTCCTGAAGATCGTCCGGCTCCAGCCGAAGGACCCCGTAGCTGATGAGCGCGATGACGGCGTTCTCGACGGCGATCCGGCGAGCCTCGGCATAAAAGGCCGGGAGATCGAACCAGTGCGCGGCCTGTGCTGCGGTGATGAGGCTGGCCTTGTTGTCCGCAAGGGGCAGTTTCTCGGCCGGTGCGCAAAGGTACCGCACCTTGTCGTGAGCCCGCGCATTGGCGATCTGGTCTTCGCTAGGATCGAGCCCAATCACGCTGTCGAAATACCTCGCCAATTGCCGGGTCAGCTGCCCACTGCCGCAGCCGACATCGACGGCCATCTCACGGGTGGGGGCAATTCCCGCAAGATACGTCGAGAGCCCGGCCGGGTATTCCGGCCTGAACTGCGCATAGGCGCTGCCTCCTGCATCGAACCAGTTCTTGCGTGGCATGGTGTCATTTCGCATCGGCGTGATCCTCATTTGCCTGATGTGCAGCTGCCGCCCTCAGCCGAGCGGCAAATCCTTGACGCTCCAACGCGCGCGCCGTCTTTGCCAGGACCTGAAGAAGCGGATGGCCGATCTCCTTTTCCAACGCGTCTATGGCCGCGAAGGTGATCGCCCAGTGGGGTTCAAGCCTCTTCAACAGTTTCCGGCCGCGAGGCGACAGATGAACACCGCTCTTGCGCCCATCCTCCAGGCTGTGGCGTGCCACCAGACCATCGGCCTCCATCAACCGCACCGACTGACTGATCGCGCCCTGGGTAAGGCTGCTCAGGGCAGTGATTTCAGTCACCGTTTCCGCGCCGGCGGCGAGCGCGCGCATAACCGGGGTGTATCTGGCGCGATAGGGGAGGCTCATGGCGCGGTACTCTTCCTCCGCACCTTGATCGACCAGTTCGCCGACATAGCGGAGCAGTTCACCGAGACCCGGCATCTGTTTTTCGCTCATCGTCGCAAATTACATTAGTGCTAATGTATTTTCAAGCATGAGTTTCAGTGCATTTCGCGATCGATCAGATCGACCGCTGAACAACGAACGATCGATTGCGGCGCCGAGCCGCCGCAAAAACATCTGCGACCGGGGCTCGCCAAAACGACTACGGTCACTTGCAATCTGCACCGCCGGGGCCGGGCGGAGGAAGCACTTGCCAAATACCGGGCGTGAAGTCCCGTTGGAGTCCACCGGGGCAAGAGCAAAGCGTCTGCCTTCGTTACCCGCAGCGAAGGCGGTCACGCCGAAGCCAGAAGACGAAGTGCCTCGGACGTGCGCAGGCTTCCGCTGGGCGGGCCCGCCTCATGCCAAGGCGCGGACGTCAGCGGCAACCTCGGCCAAGTCGTCGTTGAGCTGGTGATCGCGGCCGTGGAGCCGATGCACGATCGCGCCGGGTATCGCTCTCTCATAGAGATCGACATGCGCAAACGGCGCAGTGTCGTCCTCGCTGCCATGATAGAGATAGATCGGCGTCTTTGGAGGCAGTCGCGCACCGAGGTCGGCCGTTGGGTCGATGTCTTCACTCGGCCACCCGCCAGCGCCAACAAAGGGCGCTGCGATGAGAAATACGCCGGCAAGCTTCCGGCTCGGGCGTGCCTCCGCGAGGGCATTGATCAGAATCGTTCCGCCAACCGAGTGGCCCATCAGTATCGCGCCATCTTCCAGGCGGGCGATCTCTTCCACGAGCGCGGCCTTCCATATGGCATAGCCGGGATCCGCCTCGTCCGGCATGCGCGGGTAGCGAACGTCGTAGCCAGGCCCGAGTTCTCGCCTCAAGCTATCGACGAGCTTGTTGTCCCATTCATCATGAGTCCCTGCGCCGCCGCCTTGAATGAACAGGACTTGCTTCTTCATCGTTGAGGTCCTTGCACGGCAACATAATACGCCACCCTTGGCGTCGCAAAAAAACCGAACTGCTAAAGACGTTTGTCGCCGCTGCGGGCGTGGAATCGGCGGCTGCTGGCGTTTGCAGTTCTATACCGGAAGTGGCGCACCCGACAGGATTCGAACCTGTGACCTTTGGAATCGGAATCCAACACTCTATCCAGCTGAGCTACGGGTGCATCCATTGGCGGCAGGGCCGCCGAAGCAGGCTGTGAGCGGTTCTTAGCCTAGCTTGCGCGCCGCTTCAATGGTGATTGAAGGAGTTTGCAGCGGAAATTTGCGTTCGGTGTTGGCGTCGAGGCCGTAGTGCCTCTCGGGGCAGGGGACATCCGGGAAGAAAAATGCCGCGCCCTGGGACGCGGCATTCGCGGTGTTGCAGTGCTCTGGACTTATGCCATCTGCATGGCGCCGGGGCCGGGGATCGCCTTTGGCGGCACCTTGCCCATGATGATCATGCCGAGCACTTCGTCCTTGGTCACGTCCTCGGTGCGGGCGTGGCCGACGACCTGCCCGTTCTTCATCACCGATACGCGGTCGGCGAGATCGAAGACGTCGTGGATGTCGTGGCTGATCAGGAAGATGCCGATGCCTTCGCGCTTCAACTGCTTGATCAGCTCGCCCACCTGTGCGGTTTCCTGCGGCCCGAGGGCTGCCGTCGGCTCGTCCATGATCAGGATGCGAGCGTTGAAGAGGATGGCGCGGGCGATCGCCACTGACTGCCGCTGGCCGCCGGAGAGCGCCTTCACAGGCTCCTTGAAGCGTTGGAAGTTCGGGTTGAGGCGACCCATCACCTCGCGCGCCTTTGCCTCCATCGCCACGTCGTCGAGCGTGCCCCAGGGGGTGCGCAGTTCCCGCCCGAGATAGAGATTGGCGGCGGCGTCGACATTGTCGGCGACGGCGAGCGTCTGGTAGATCGTCTCGATGCCGTATTTCTTGGCGTCGCGCGGATTGTGGATCTCGGCCGGTTCGCCGTTGATCAGGATCTCGCCGGCATCGCGCCTGTAGGCGCCCGAGAGGATCTTGATCAGCGTGGACTTGCCGGCGCCGTTGTGGCCGAGGAGCGCCACGACCTCACCCGGATAGAGATCGACCGAAGCGTTGTCCACCGCGTGGATACCGCCGAAGGAGATGGAAATGTTCTTCATTTCCACAAGCGGAGTGCGTTGATCTGTCATGTTCGTACTCCTGATTATTTTGCGCGGGCGCGATAGACGGTGTCGAGCCAGACGGCGGTGACCAGCACGACACCGACGACGATCCGCTGCAGCGGGCTGTCGATGCCGAGCAGCACCATGCCGGATTGCAGCGACTGCATGACAAGGGCGCCGAGCATGGCGCCGGCGATCGTGCCCATGCCGCCGGCAAGCGAGGTGCCGCCGATGACGGCCGCGGCGATCGTGTAGAGTTCGTCGAGCTCACCCTGGGCATTGGTGGCGGCGTTGAGGCGCGCCGTCGAGATCGCGGCTGCGACGGCACAGAGCATGCCCATCAGCGCGAAGATCCTGACCGTCACCCAGCGCGTCTTGATGCCGGCGAGTTCAGCCGCTTCCGGATTGCCGCCGATCGCGAAGACGTAGCGGCCGAAGCGCAGGCGCGTGGCGATGAAGGTCATGACGATGCCGATGACGATGGCGATCAGCACCGGAATAGCGATGCCGTGCGCGATGAAGAGGCCGCCTTCGGGCCAGGCGATGCCGTTGGCTTCGGCGTATTTGCGGGCGATGTTGGCCGGCCAGGGATAGCTGTTGGCGACCGTCACTGCGCCGAGAACAAGGGCGCAGCCAATTCCCGACAGGAAGTACTCGGCCCAGACCGGGCGGCGAGGAAAGCCGAAGCGCTTACGCTGCTTGCGGGCGTTGATGATGCTGGCGACGATCGCGAGACAGGCAAGGAAGCCGACGATCCAGCTTGCCGTCGAGCCGATCGAGCCTTCGGTGCCGCCGCCCATCAGCCGGAAGGTGGCGTCCATTGGTGCGACCGTGCGGCCGCTGGTGACGAACCAGGTGGCGCCGCGCCAGACGAGCAACCCGCCGAGCGTGACGATGAAGGACGGCACGTTGAGGAAAGCAATGATCACGCCATGCAGCGCGCCGATCGCCGCTCCGAGGAAAAGGCCGGCAAGCAACGTGATGATCCAGGTGGCGGGATGGTTGAAGCCGAGGACCTGCGGCAGCAGTTCGGCCTGCAGCACGCCCATGATCATGCCGACGAAACCGAGGATGGAGCCGACCGACAGATCGATATTGCGCGTGACGATGACGAGAACCATGCCGGTCGCCATGACGGCGACCGAGGCGGTCTGCACCGAAAGGTTCCAGAGGTTTCGCGGCGTGAGGAACAGGCCGTTGGACAAGAAGTCGAAGCCGATCCAGATGATCAGCATCGCGCCGACCATGCCCAGGAGGCGGGTGTCGATTTCGGTGGCGCGGAAGAAGCGCTTCACCGGATTTTCAGCCGCGCTGCGGGCGCGATTAAAATGTGCGGTATTTGTCGTGTCGGCCATGGCCGCCGTCCCCCACTGTTTCCATTTGCTCATGCGGTTGTTTTCGCCTCGCGTTGCCGCGATCTTAACACCCGCATGCAAGACCGTCCCGACCTCAAGCAAACGCCGCAACGGGTCACGTTGCGGCGTCTTGAGGTCAATTCAAATGCCGAGCCGTCAGTTGCACGCGGCGATGGCGCCGGCAGCAACGCCCTGGCAGGCCGCGTCCTTGGAAATCCAGCCGGCGTCGATGACGACGTTCAGATTGTCCTTGGTGATAGCGAGCGGTGCCAGGAAGACCGACTTCATGGCAACGCCCTTCGGTCCGCCGTTGAAGGTTTGAACGCCCTCGATCTCGTCCATCGTCTTGCCGGCGGCGAGCGCCGAAGCGATTTCGGCGGCCTTCTTGCCGAGCTCGCGCGCGTCCTTCCAGACGGAAACCGTCTGGGAGCCGAGCGCGACGCGGTTGAGCGCCGCAAAGTCACCGTCCTGTCCGGATACCGGCACGGAGCCCGCAAGACCCTGTGCCGAAAGTGCGGCAATCGCGCCGCCGGCCGTGCCGTCGTTCGATGCGACGACCGCGTCGACCTTATTGTCATTGGCGGTCAGGAACTGCTCCATGTTCTTCTGGGCATTTTCCGGCTTCCAGCCATCAGTGTAAGCCTCGCCGACATTCTTGACCTTGCCGCCGTCAACCGCTTCCTTCAGCACTTCCATCTGGCCGGCAAAGAGGAAGTCGGCATTCGGGTCGGACGAGGAGCCCTTGATGAAGACGAAGTTGCCTTCCGGCTTCACCTTGAAGACTTCGCGGGCCTGCATGCGGCCCACTTCCTTGTTGTCGAAGGTAATGTAGAAGGCGGCCGGATTCTCGATCAGGCGGTCGTAGCCGACGACCGGGATGCCCTCTGCGGTGGCCTTTTCGATCGCCGGGGCGATTGCGTCGGAATCCTGGGCGAGCACGATCAAGGCGTTTGCGCCCTGCGCGATCAGCGATTCGATGTCGGTCAGCTGCTTGGCGGCAGAAGACTGGGCATCGGCGGAGATATACTTGTCGCCGGAAGCTTCAAGCGCGGCCTTGATGGCGGCCTCGTCGGTTTTCCAACGCTCTTCCTGGAAGTTCGACCAGGAAACGCCGACGACAAGATCCTTGGCGATCGCCGCCGAATGCATGGACGCGATGATGGCAGCCCCCGCCATCAACTTCAAAACGGATTTCATTTCATCCTCCCAAGTGGTTGCGCCGTGCGCGCGAACCTCCCGCACGCCTCCTCGGCCAACCGTGAAGTGCTGTCGCAGACCCGCCGCAACCAGTGCGGACTTTTTTCTCGACAGTCGAGAAAATAAATGTCAGAGTTTTAGCAGGCTGTCAACAAGGCCCCGTGCAGCGCCATGCGTCTTTTCCGAGAAGCGTAAAAATCGCTGTAGCACATTGAAATGCTGTATGTTTCATCCATAAGCCGGCTTCGATCCAAGGAAACATGCAGGGCGTCTTGTCTTGCCGCTCAACAGATGCTTTGGAGGAAGCATGGGGCTGAAGGACCCGCCATCGACAGGGACGTGTAATGCTGACGAAGTCCAGCACTGAACTTGTACGTCAGCAAAACAGCACGCTTGTCCTTGCGGCGCTCCGCCGGAAGGGTTCCTTGTCCCACACCGAAATCGCGTCGGAAACCGCTCTCGCCTCGGCCACCGTCTCGGCCATCACCGCGGAACTGGAGCGCGCCGGAATCATTGGCAGGAGCGAGCAGCACGTTCAGGGCGGCCGTGGCCGGCCGCGCGTGCTTTTCACGCCGAGGCGCGACTGCGGCCACGTGATCGTCGTGCGCATTTCGTCCGATATCGTCCAGTATTCGCTTGCCGACTATGGCGGCACTCTGCTCGATCGGTTCGAGGAGGCGAGAAATCACGATCTTAGGGGCGCGGCCGCTTTCGGGCAGATATTTGCCGCCGCGCTTGAACGGTTGCTCCAGCGCTCCCGCATCACCAAGGAAGACGTGCTTGCCATTTCGATCAGCAGCAAGGGCCTTGTTGCCGCCGATGGAGCGCGACTGATCTGGTCGCCGGTTTTCGGCCGTGAAGAACTCGATTTCGAAGAGCTGCTGCGCCCGGATTGGCGCGCCAAAATCATGCTCAGCAACGAGACGCTGCTGGTTGCCCAGGCGCTTGCCGTCCGGGCCGAGGAGGGGAGAGAAGACTTCAGGGCGCTTGCGGCCATATCCCTCGGACACAGCATTGGTCTCGGCCTTGCGCGGAGAGGGCGCCTCGGCGACCTCGATGTTTCGGCGCCGAATTTCGGGCACATGCTGCACACGAGTTCCGCCGGGCTTTGCCGGTGCGGCGGCCATGGCTGCATCGAGGCGGCGGCCGGTTTCTACGGAATCCTGCGCACGGCGTTCGAGGTGCCTTCCGACACGATCCCGGCGAAATTCGTGCCGCTGCCGGAGATGGACAAGATCGCGGCGAGCGCGCGCCAGGGACACCGCATGGCCGGCTATGCGTTTCGCCAGGCGGGCATCGCTCTCGGTAATGGCATTTCCCGCATGCTCAGCCTCTACGAGCCGATGCCGATCTTCGTCACCGGACCGGGGACACGTTACTTCGACCTCCTTCATAAGGGCGTGGAAGAGGGGCTTGCCCAGTCCCTGCAGGTCCGCCTGCAAGGACTGCCGGAAATCGCGGTGGCGGCCGACGAGCAGCGGCTCGTTTTCGACGGTCATCTCAATCGCGCACTGAGCGCGATCGACGCCGACATTGCTGCCGGGCATGGTTGAGTTCGGACATTGTCTCCTCCGCGTCGCTACGGCGCCACGCGTCTTGTCAGACGCGCAAAGGACGCTGCAGCACTTTGAATAGCCGGCGAAATCTTGCAGGCGAATTCTGGTGCCTTTGCAATTTACAGTTATTTAGAGACTCCTTGCAAAGCTGTCTCTGAGGCAGGGGGCATCCATGTTTTCAGTGATTGCATGCATACGCAATGATCATGACTGGCGACTGATCGCGGTCGCTGCGGTCGTTTGTCTTGCCGGCAGCATCGCCACGATGCTGCTCCTGCTGCGCGCGCAGCGCAGCGACGGCGCTCAGCGACGCCTTTGGGCCGCTGCTTGCGCCTTTGCGTCCGGCGTCGGTATCTGGTCAACACACTTCATCGCGATGCTCGCCTACGACGGCGGCATGCCGATCGCCTATGAGATCCGAGGCACGACGCTCTCGGTGCTGGTGGCGATCGCTGCGTCCTGGATTGCATTCGCCGTGGCTTTGGCCGGGACCTTCCGTTGCGCCTTCGCCGTCGGCGGCATCCTGCTCGGCCTCGGCATCGCGGCGATGCATTTCACCGGCATGCGCGCGGTCGAAACGCAAGGGCAGGTCGTTTTCGATTTTGGAGCGACTGTGACCGCCGTCATCTTGGGCACGCTGATTGCGGGCGTTGCGCTTCATGCGTTTCAGACGCTGCGGGGCGTTCGCAGGCTGGTCGTGTGCACGGTCCTGCTCGTCTTCGCGATTTGCTCGATGCACTTCAAGTCGATGAGCGGTGTCGGCCTTGTACCGGACCCGAGCGTTGCCGCCACCTCCGTATTCGCTCCCGCTTGGCTTGCGGGCGGCGTGATCGCCGCATCGACGACGCTCATCCTGATGGCTTTCGGCGCGCTCTTTCTCGACCGGCATCTCACCGATCTTCGCGGCCTCGTCAACGCGTCGCTCGAAGGCATGATGATCGTCCGCGGCGATGAAATCGTCGATGTGAACGAGCGGCTCGTCGGCCTTTGTGGCCGGACCGCAAACGACCTGGCAAAGAGAAACCTCGCGGAGCTGTTCGCGCAGGATCGGGAGCGGCCGGGGGATCGTCGGGCGTTCGGCGGATCATGCGAAATCGAATTGCTTCACGCGGACGGGAGCCGAATTCCCGTCGAATACATGTGCCGCACGATCGAATACCGCGGGCGGGAGTGCGACGTGATTTTCGTGCGCGATCTCAGTCAGCGCAAGGAGGCGGAACGCACGATCGAGCGCCTTGCGCATCATGATGCGCTGACCGACCTTTCGAACCGCAGTTCGTTCGACCGCCGCATGGCGCAGGCGATCGCCGTGGCGAGCGCGAGGAACGAACCGTTGGCCGTCCTCTGTCTCGACCTCGACCGCTTCAAGGCCGTCAACGATATCTTCGGTCACGGAGAAGGCGATCGCATCCTGTGCAAGGTGGCCGACATCCTGCGGACAGCATGCGCGGAAGACGATACGATCGCACGGCTCGGCGGCGACGAATTCGCGATCATCCAGCCGTCCGCCGGACCGGAAGCAGCGCGGCAATTGTCGGAGCGCATTCTCAGATCTTTTGGTGAGGAAATGGACACCAGCCGCGACCCGATGGCCGTCGGCGTCAGCATCGGCGTGGCGATCTATCCGGCCGACGGGATAACGGCAGACCGGCTTTGCAACAACGCCGATACGGCGCTTTACCGGGCGAAGCAGACCGGCAAGGGCATTGCCTGCTTCTTCGACGCCGAGATGGATGCAGCGGTGCGCACGCGCCGGCAGATGGAAAATGACCTTCGGCACGCGGTCGCCAGACGCCAGCTTTTCCTCGAATACCAGCCGCTCGTCGACGTTCGTGACGATCGGGTCGTCGGCTACGAGGCGCTGTTGCGCTGGCGGCATCCCGATCGCGGTCTTATTAGTCCCAGTGTTTTCATTCCGATTGCCGAGGAAAGCGGCTCGATCATCCAGATCGGTGAGTGGGTACTCGAGCAAGCTTGCCTTGAGGCGGTCCGGTGGAACGAGCCGCTGGCGATTTCAGTCAATATATCACCGGTGCAGTTTCTGCTTCCCAATCTCCTTGAACAGATCGAGGGGATCCTGGGGCGCACCGGTCTCGAGCCGCGCCGGCTGGAACTGGAGATCACCGAAGCAGCCCTGATGCACAATAGGAATGACGTGTTGGCGACGCTCGTCCGGCTGCGGTTCCTTGGCGTACGGATCGTCATGGACGATTTCGGGACGGGGCATTCCTCGCTCAGCAATCTCCAGACCTTCCCGTTTGACAAGCTGAAGATCGATTGCAGCTTCACGGCGGCTCTCGACAAGGACCCTGCTGCGCACGCCATCATCCGCGCGATCATCGCCCTGGGCCAAAGCCTCAACCTGCCGGTGGTGACCGAAGGTGTCGAAACAGAGCGGCAGAAGCAGATCATCGTCGAAGAGGGATGCCGGCAAATCCAGGGCTTCCTCTCCGGGCGCCCGGGGCGCGCGCCGAGCTCCGCCCAGCCGGCGCTGGAAAGGCTTGAGGCGTGATTTTCACCAATGAAACAGGCCGGGTTCAAAGCCCGGCCTTGATGTTTCGTCGAAAATGCCGGCGTCAGGCGATGTTGACCTGGCGCTTCTCGGCAACCGACTTCACGGCCGCGTCGGCCAGTGCCAGCGCTGCGAGGCCGTCCTTGCCGGAGGGCGTGATTTCCGCACCTTTTTCGATCGCGGCGATGAAGCTCTCGATCTCGTTTGCATAGGCCTCGGTGTAGCGCGTCATGAAGAAGTCGTGCAGCGGCGGACGCGTGTAGCCTTCGCCGGTCGCGATTTCGATCGATACGGGGCGCTGGTTTTCCGCCGAGACGACTCCCTTCGATCCGTGAACCTCGATGCGCTGATCGTAGCCATAGGTGGCACGGCGAGAATTCGAGATGATCGCCTGCCTGCCGGAGGCCGTCTGCAGGATGACCGAAACGCTGTCATAGTCGCCGGCCTCGCCGATCGCCTTGTCCACCAGCACCGCCGCGGTGGCGGTCACGGTAACCGGTTCTTCCCCGAGCAGGAAGCGCGCCATGTCGAAATCGTGGATCGTCATGTCGCGGAAGATTCCGCCCGAGCGCTTGATATAGTCGACCGGCGGCGCACCGGGATCGCGCGAGGTGATCGTCACCATCTCGACATCGCCAATGCGGCCGTCGGCGATCGCCTTGCGCACGGCCATGAAATGCGGGTCGAAGCGGCGGTTGAAACCGACCATCAGCTTGGCCTTGGTGTCCGACACGACCTTGAGGCAGGCCTTCACGCGCTCGACATCGAGATCGATCGGCTTTTCGCAGAAGATCGCCTTGCCGGCGCGGGCAAATCGCTCGATCAGGTCGGCGTGCGTATCGGTCGGCGTGCAGATGACGACGGCATCGATATCGGCCGCGCTTTCGATTGCCTCGATCGTGCGCACGTCGCAGCCATAGGCCTTGGCAATGGCGTCCGCCGCCGCCGGGAAGGCGTCGGCAACCGCGACCAGGACGGCGTCAGGATTGCCGCTGACGGCTTTCGCGTGAACCTTGCCGATGCGCCCGGCGCCCAGAAGACCAAATCTCACTGTCATGTTCGTCTCTCTCGAAATCCGGTCGCAACCGGAAGGGAACGCGATGATGACGCTCATCGCGCAAAGGCGTCGCGGGCGGCATTGCCCGCGCATTCATAAGGCATGTAACGACGGTTGATATCCCGCGCGCCGCGGCGAGGTGTCCTCTCTCCCTCGTCTCCACTCCGATCCTGTCTCTCGTTTGCGACAATTTCGAGTGCCGGAATGAAAAGGCCAAATTTCTCAATTTCGGAATTTTTATTCCGTTTATGCCCACGTCGTCAAGGCCGGGATTGTGGCGGCGCACTTGCAGCAGCGGCCAATTTGCCTCTACAAGGAAGCCAGTTTGCACGCTGGCCCGAGAGACAGGATGCTCAAATTCATCGATCCGGATCACCCTTTTTACAGGCCCCTGTGGATCCGCCTGTTGATCGTCGCCGCCTGCGCCGCATGGACGGCGGTCGAGTTCAGCAATGGCCAGGTGACGTGGGGCATGATCTTCCTGGCCGTGACCGCCTATGCAGGCTGTGCCCTGCTGATCTTCTTCAAGCCGAAGCCATCGGCCGATGACAAGACCGACGCGGGCGACGCCTCGAAGTGAAGGTCATGTCGGCCTGTTGTCGCGCGGCAGCCTTCGCGACGCTTCGTCGATAAGCATGTTGGCGAGCTTCATCCGGATGGTGGCGTTAGCCCTGAATTCGACCGCTAACGTGTCCGGATGGTTAGCGGCGGCGAACCGCCGTCGTTTGGCAGCGAGCGTCGCGACGGTTTCCTGCTCCTGCAGCGCGAGGTCGGCCGCGACCTCGGCAAGACTGGTGCGTCTTAGATGATCGGGCATCACCAGTGGGTGCGCCCTCTCGGGCGGCGTGAGCTCCCGATAAGCACGCTCCACCGAATCGAATGCGGCCGCGGCCGCCGAAGACGTGTCGACGATGAAGCCTTGCGAAAGGCGTGCCGTCCCGTGCCGGAATACCTGCCCGACGTCCTCGTTGGACGCCTCGGTCTGCTGCTCCGCCTTCAATCGCTCGAGCACCGACTGAAACACCGACATGCCGAACATGACGTTGCCTCTCCCAAAAGCATTCATCAAGGCGATGCAATTTGCGCCCAATTGAACGAAGCACTGATCTTGCGCGATCCTGCCCTGTGAGGATTATGCGGGCCTGATCACGCGCGGCTTTGCTTCAGGATCAGGTCGTAGAGGAGCTTGGCGCTTGGCGGCAGGGCACGGCCTTCGGCGGTGATGAGACCGTAGGGCTTGATGCGTATCGGGAATTGGGTCGGCAGCACGCGAATATCGCCGGCGGGCGTCCCGTTACCGGCGACAAGGTTTGCGACGTCGAGGGCGACCGGCGCAATCGCGTTTGTGTTTCGAACGATCGACAGCGTCAGGATGATCGAGGACGTGTTGATGACAGTTGCCGGCAGCCGGACGCCGGCGGAGACGAAGCTGTCTTCGACCGCGCGGCGCAACAGCGTGCCCGGCGGCTGGAACACCCAGTCGTAGCCCGGCAGGTCGCCGGCGCTGGCCAGTGGCTTGTCGAGGAGGGGATGGCCTTCGCGGACGATCAGGCAGACTTCCTCGAAACCGATCTCCACCATGTTGAAGAGACGCGGATTGAGGTCGTCCGGGATGCGGCCGACGACGAAGTCGTGGCGTGCCGCCAAAAGCTCGCGGGTCAGCACATTGCTGTTGTCGATCTGCACATTGATCTCGATGCCCGGATAGGCGGTCGAAACCTGGCGGATGGCGGGCACGGCGAGGTTAAGGGCGGGGCCGGTGACGGAGCCCAACGATACCGAGCCGCCGCTGCCGGTTTTCAATTCATTGATCTCGCGCGCGGCCTCGCGCAGTTCGAGAAAGATCGTGCGCGCGCGTCGCGCAAGCGCCTCGCCATAACGTGTCAGTTCGACGCCGCGCGCCACGCGTTCGCAGATCGGCGCCTTCATGATCGCTTCGATCTCGGCGAGCATGCGCGACGCTGCTGGCTGCGAGATGCCGAGCGAATCGGCGGCGGTGCTGATGCGGCGATGATCCTCGATCGCCAGGATGAGCCTCAGGTGATTGATCTTCAGCCCCGACCGAAGGAGGCCGGTATCGAGCAGTTCGTCCGCCGTCCCTGTCGCATTCGCCCTGCTGTCCACTGTCACGGCATCGGTCCCATTCCGAAAAGTTTCAATAATCACACTCTTTTGCAGTGGTATATCAGTTTTGATATGCATGCAAAGCGATATTGTATTTGACAGTTATGTCGTTTGATTCCAGTTTCCCTTCCGATGCGCCAGTGCATGCGGGAGTATGTGGGGCCGGGAGGGCTTTCCTTCACCTTGAACCACCGCCGGAGACCAGCTCTCCGCGCCGGTGGATCGCTGCGCATATGACGGGGCCTGCCGGCTTCAACACTCAGGGAGAGATCTGATGAAATTGATTACTTCGCTTCTCGCAGCCGCGGCGATTTCCGTCGCGTCGTTTGCTGCACCGGTCTTCGCACAGGACAAGGGCACGGTCGGCATCTCCATGCCGACGAAGACGTCGACCCGCTGGATTTCCGACGGCGAGACGATGGAGAAGCTTTTCAAGGAAGCCGGCTACACGCCGGACCTGCAGTTCGCTGACGACGACATTCCGAACCAGCTCGCGCAGATCGAGAACATGGTGACCAAGGGCGCGAAGGTCCTCGTGATCGGCGCCATCGACGGCACCACGCTGTCCGACATCTTGCAGAAAGCACATGACGCTGGCGTCAAGGTCATCGCCTATGACCGGCTTATCCGCGACTCCGGCAACGTCGATTACTATGCGACCTTCGACAACTTCCAGGTCGGCGTCCTGCAGGCGACGTCGCTCGTCAACGGCCTGAAGCTCGACGGCGCGACCGAGCCGAAGAACATCGAACTTTTCGGTGGTTCGCCGGATGACAACAACGCCTTCTTCTTCTACGACGGCGCCATGTCGGTCCTGCAGCCCTTGATCGACAGCGGCAAGATCGTCGTTAAGTCCGGCCAGACGGGCATGGATCAGGTCGGCACCCTGCGTTGGGATGGCGCTGTCGCCCAGGCCCGCATGGAAAACCTGCTTTCGTCGACCTACACCGATGCCAAGGTCGACGGCGTGCTCTCGCCCTATGACGGTCTCTCGATCGGCATCATCTCCGCTCTGAAGGGCGTCGGCTATGGCTCCGGCGACATGCCGATGCCGGTAGTCACCGGTCAGGACGCCGAACTGCCGTCGGTCAAGTCGATCCTCGCCGACGAACAGAATTCGACTGTCTTCAAGGACACCCGCGAACTCGCCAAGGTCACCGTCGGCATGGTCAACGCGATCATGGACGGCAAGGAGCCGGAAGTGAACGACACCAAGACCTACGAAAACGGTGTCAAGGTCGTTCCGTCCTATCTCTTGAAGCCGGTTGCGGTGGACAAGTCCAATGCCAAGGAAATCCTTGTCGGCTCGGGCTACTACACGGAAGACCAGATCAACAACTGATTGCGTCAAACATCGAGGGTCCGCGATCCGTTGCGGACCCTTTTCTCTGGGTAAGGGAGTCTGTAGTCTCTCACAGACTGCCGCTGGAATGCTGAACATGGACAATATCATTCTGGAAATGCGGGGCATCACCAAGACGTTTCCGGGCGTCAAGGCGCTGGACAATGTCAGCTTCAAGGTCCGCGAAGGTGAAATTCACGCTCTCGTCGGTGAAAATGGTGCCGGCAAGTCGACCTTGATGAAGGTGCTGAGCGGCGTCTATCCGGCCGGAACCTACGAGGGTGAGATCCATTATGACGGCGAGGTGCGCCGCTTCAGCACGATCTCGGACAGCGAGCATCTCGGCATCATCATCATTCACCAGGAACTGGCGCTTGTTCCACTGCTGTCGATCGCCGAAAACATCTTTCTCGGCAACGAGATCGCCAGCAAAGGCGTGATCCACTGGCCGCAGACCTTTGCCCGCACGCAAGAACTCTTGAAGAAGGTGGGCTTGAAGGAGCCGCCTGCGACGCTCATCACCGATATCGGTGTCGGCAAGCAGCAACTGGTGGAAATCGCCAAGGCGCTTTCCAAGAAGGTTCGGCTGTTGATCCTCGACGAACCGACCGCCTCGCTCAACGAGACCGATTCCGACGCGCTTCTGAAGCTGCTCATGGAGTTTCGCAAGCAGGGCATGACCTCGATCATCATCTCGCACAAGCTGAACGAGATTAAGAAGGTCGCCGACCAAATCACCATCCTGCGCGACGGTGGCACGGTTGAAACACTCGACTGTCAGAAGGAAGACATCAGCGAGGACCGGATCATCAAGGGCATGGTCGGGCGCGCGATGGAAGATCGCTACCCGCCGCGCGAACCGAATATCGGCGAGACGCTGCTCGAAGTGAAGAACTGGAACGTCTTCCATCAGCATCACCGCGACCGCCAGTTCCTGCACGATGTCAGTTTCAACGTTCGCGCCGGCGAGGTCGTCGGCATCGCGGGGCTGATGGGTGCTGGCCGCACCGAAACAGTGATGAGCATCTTCGGCAAGTCATGGGGACACAAGATCACCGGTGAAGTGACCATGCGCGGTACCCCGGTGGACGTGAGCACGATCCCCCGCGCGATCAAGGCGGGCCTTGCCTATGTGACGGAGGATCGCAAGCAGCTCGGTCTCGTGCTGATCAACAACATCAAGGACAACACGACGCTTGCCAACCTGAGCGCGGTCGCGGCGAACGGCGTCATCGATGAGCGCAAGGAGAGAAAGGTCGCTGCGGACTATCGCGCGAAGCTCCGTATCCGCTCGCATTCGATCTACCAGGAGACGGTGAACCTCTCGGGTGGCAACCAGCAGAAGGTCGTGCTGTCCAAGTGGCTGTTCACCAACCCCGAGGTTCTCATACTCGACGAGCCGACGCGCGGCATCGACATCGGCGCGAAGTATGAGATCTACACCATCATCAACCAACTCGCGGCCGAGGGCAAAGGCATCCTGATGATCTCGTCGGAGATGCCGGAACTGCTCGGAACCTGCGATCGCATCTATGTCATGAACGAAGGGCGCATTGTGGCAGAGCTTTCCAAGGAGGAAGCGAGCCAGGAATCCATCATGCGCGCCATCATGCGTTCAGGGGAGAAACACTAATGGTCGCCGATACGAGCACCCACACCACCAAACCGTCGATCGGTGACTATCTCAGGAATAACATCCGCGAATACGGCCTCCTGGTCGCGCTCGTGATCATCATGCTGTTCTTCCAGTTCGTGACCGACGGCGTTCTCTTCAGGCCCGTCAACATCACGAATCTGGTGCTGCAGAACTCGTTCATCGTCATCATGGCGCTGGGCATGTTGTTGATTATCGTCGCCGGGCACATCGACCTTTCCGTCGGCTCGATCGTCGCCTTCATCGGCGCGATCTCGGCGATCATGCTGGTCAAATGGGGTCTGCCGGCCTTTGTCGTTGTTCCCGCCTGTCTTGTCGTCGGTGGCATCATGGGGGCGGCGCAGGGCTATTGGGTGGCCTACCAGAAAATCCCGTCCTTCATCGTCACGCTTGCCGGCATGCTGGTGTTCCGCGGGATGACCTACGTGGTCCTCGGTGGACGCCCGATCGGGCCGTTCCCAAAGGATTTCCAGATTCTTTCGACTGGCTTCGTTCCTGATTTTCTTTACTTCATCAACCCGAGCCCCGAGATCATCAAGAACATGGTGGCGCTGGTGGCGGTGCTGGCGCTTGTCGGCTACGCGATCTTTGCCGGCCTGCGCAATCGCCGCATCAACGAGCAGCATGGCACGGAGAACGAGCCTTTCGTCTTCTTTGCGGTGCAGATGGCGGTTATCGGCGTTGTCGCCCTGTTCATCGGCTTCCAGCTTTCGACCTATCGCGGCCTGCCGAACGTGCTCATCATCATGGGTGTGTTGATCGCCGCCTATACGTTCATCACGGCGCGGTCGACGATCGGCCGGCGGATCTATGCGATGGGCGGCAACGAAAAGGCTGCCAAGCTCTCCGGCATCAACACCGAGCGGTTGACGTTCTACGCTTTCGTGAACATGGGCGTGCTCGCCGCACTCGCCGGCATGATCATCACGGCGCGTCTGAACTCGGCCACCCCGAAGGCAGGCGTCGGTTTCGAGCTCGACGTGATCGCGGCGTGCTTCATCGGCGGAGCCTCGGCATCGGGCGGCGTCGGCAAAATCACCGGCGCAGTGATCGGCGCCTTCATCATGGGCGTGATGAACAACGGCATGTCGATCATGGGCATCGGCATCGACTACCAGCAGCTTATCAAGGGCCTCGTGCTGCTCGCAGCCGTGTTCTTCGACGTCTACAACAAGAACAAGGGCAAGGGCTGATCGGTTTTCCGGTCTGCTCCCAAGGTCAACACTATGAACGGGCGGCCCTTCTGGGCTGCCGTAGGTGGGTGGTGCGAGCCACCCTCAGGGCGACGCATTGCCTTTCCTCGAGGAGGGGCTCGCTAAAGCCAACTCGACTAGGAAGGACAGGAACGTGCTGATTTCTCAGGTCAGGAAGCAAGACGGATCGGTTGCAGTCGCGGTACGGGCGCCGGGCGAAGTGGCGCGCGTCGTCAAGGGAGCGGAAAGCGTCTACGCGCTGGCGATGGAAGCGGCCAACGACGGCAAGAGCCTCAAGGCGGTGATCGACGCCAAGGGTCTCGGCGAAACGATTGATCTCGAAGAGGCCTATGCCGAAGGGCGGATGCTGGCGCCGATCACTCATCCGGATCCGGCGCACCTTCATCTGACCGGCACCGGCTTGACCCATCTCGGATCGGCAGCGACCCGCGACGCCATGCACAAAAAGACCACCGAGGCAGCAGAAGAGACGCTGACCGATTCGATGAAGATGTTCCGCATGGGACTTGAGGGCGGCAAGCCGAAGCCGGGTGAAAAGGGTGTTCAGCCGGAATGGTTCTACAAGGGCAACGGTGTCGCTGCGGTCGCCCCGGGTCAGCCGCTGACGTCGCCCGCCTTTGCCGAAGATGGCGGCGAGGAGCCGGAAATGGCCGGCATCTATGTCATCTCCGACAGGGGTGTGCCCTATCGCCTCGGCTTTGCCGTCGCCAACGAGTTTTCCGATCACAAGACCGAGCGGGTCAACTATCTCTGGCTCGCCCATTCGAAGCTGCGCCAGGCGAGCTTCGGGCCGGAAATTCGCATCGGCGCGGCGCCGGAAGATATCCGTGGGACGTCGCGCATCCTGCGGAGTGGCGAAGTGCTGTGGGAAAAGCCGTTTCTCTCCGGCGAGGCCAACATGTCCCACAGCTTCGCCAACCTCGAATATCACCATTTCAAGTATGGTCTTTTCCGTGTGCCGGGTGACGTGCATGTGCACATGTTCGGCACGGCGACGCTTTCCTTCGGTGACGGCATCCGCACGGAGGAGGGCGACGTATTCGAGATCGAGGCCGGGGAATTCGGCCTGCCGCTGCGCAATCCGCTGACGATTGCCGCAGAGGAAGAGATCGTCATACGCCAACTCTGATATATCTCTACGGCAGCCGGAGGCCGCGACGGGCGGCCGGTTGTTGCGTCAAGAAGACAAGGAGGCTTAAAGGCCCATGACACTTCACCAGAACCTGATTGCCGGCGAATGGGTCGGTACCGACGGTGTTGCCAACATCAATCCGTCGAACACCAACGATGTCATCGGCGACTATGCCCGCGCCAGCGCCGATGATGCGAAGGCGGCGATCGCGGCTGCAAAGGCGGCCTTTCCGGCCTGGTCGCGCTCCGGCATCCTCGAGCGCCACGCGATCCTGAAGAAGACCGCCGACGAGATTATCGCGCGCAAGGACGAACTCGGGCGGCTCCTGTCGCGCGAGGAGGGCAAGACGCTCGCCGAAGGCATCGGCGAGACCGTGCGGGCCGGCCAGATCTTCGAGTTCTTCGCCGGCGAAGCCTTGCGGCTGGCGGGCGAGGTCATCCCGTCGGTCCGGCCGAATATCGGCGTCGAGATCACCCGCGAGCCGGTCGGCGTCGTCGGCATCATCACGCCGTGGAATTTCCCGATCGCCATTCCCGCCTGGAAGATCGCGCCGGCGCTTTGTTATGGCAACACCGTCGTCTTCAAGCCGGCCGAACTGGTGCCGGGTTGCTCCTGGGCGATCGTCGACATTCTTCACCGTGCCGGCCTGCCGAAGGGTGTGTTGAACCTCGTCATGGGCAAGGGCTCGGTCGTCGGTCAGGCGATGCTCGACAGCCCCGATATTCAGGCGATCACCTTTACCGGTTCCGTCGGCACCGGCAAGCGCGTGGCCGCCGCCTCCGTCGAGCACAATCGCAAATTCCAGCTGGAAATGGGCGGCAAGAACCCGTTCGTCGTGCTTGACGATGCCGATCTTTCGGTTGCCGTCGAGGCGGCGGTCAATTCCGCCTTCTTCTCGACCGGCCAGCGCTGCACCGCCTCGTCGCGCCTGATCGTCACCGAAGGCATCCACGACAAGTTCGTCGCGGCGATGGGCGAGCGGATGAAAGGCCTTGTCATCGACGACGCCTTGAAGGCCGGCACCCATATCGGCCCGGTCGTCGATCAGGGTCAGTTGAACCAGGACACCGACTATATCGCCATCGGCAAAAACGAGGGCGCCAGGCTCGCCTTCGGCGGCGCGCTGATCTCGCGCGACACGCCCGGCTTCTACCTTGAGCCGGCGCTGTTCACCGAGGCGACCAATCAGATGCGGATTTCCCGCGAGGAGATCTTCGGTCCGGTCGCGGCGGTGATCCGGGTGAAGGATTACGACGAGGCGCTGGCCGTTGCCAACGACACCCCGTTCGGGCTTTCCTCCGGCATCGCCACCACCAGCCTCAAGCACGCGACGCATTTCAAGCGCAATGCCGAGGCCGGCATGGTGATGGTCAACCTGCCGACCGCCGGCGTCGATTTCCACGTGCCGTTCGGCGGCCGCAAGGGCTCGTCCTACGGTTCGCGCGAACAGGGCAAATACGCCGCCGAATTCTACACAACCGTCAAGACAGCCTACACGCTGGCTTGAAGAGTTAGAGCGGGATGCGGGCGCAAACCGCGCACACTTTCCTCATCCCGCTCTCAAGCCCACGTGATTTCGCCCGCTGACATGCGGGGTTAAAGAGGAAACGATGAAGAAGAAAGCTGAGTGGCCGCGCAAACTCCGTTCACAGGAATGGTTCGGCGGTACGGGCAAGAATGCCATCATGCATCGCTCCTGGATGAAGAACCAGGGGCTACCCGCCGATACCTTCGACGGTCGGCCGATCATCGGCATCTGCAACACCTGGTCCGAGCTCACTCCCTGCAATGCGCATCTGCGTGACCTTGCGGAGCGCGTAAAGCGCGGCGTGTACGAGGCGGGCGGCTTCCCAGTGGAATTCCCGGTCTTCTCGACGGGCGAAAGCACGCTCAGGCCGACGGCCATGATGTTCCGCAACCTCGCGGCCATGGACGTCGAGGAATCGATCCGGGGCAATCCGGTCGATGGCGTCGTGCTGCTCGGCGGCTGTGACAAGACCACGCCCAGTCTTCTGATGGGGGCGGCGAGCGTCGATATTCCGGCGATCGTCGTCTCCGGCGGACCGATGCTCAACGGCAAATGGCGCGGCAAGGACGTCGGTTCCGGTACCGCCGTCTGGCAGTTCTCCGAGATGGTCAAGTCCGGCGAGATGACGCTGGAAGAGTTCATGGACGCCGAGCAGGGCATGGCCCGTTCGGCCGGAAGCTGTATGACCATGGGCACGGCCTCGACCATGGCGTCGATGGCCGAGGCGCTCGGCATGACGCTCTCCGGCAACGCCGCCATCCCCGCCGTCGATGCGCGCCGCCGGGTAATTTCTCAGCTCACCGGTCGCCGCATCGTCGAGATGGTCAAGGAGGATTTGAAGCCTTCCGATATCCTCACCAAGCAGGCCTTCGAAAACGCCATCCGCGTCAACGGCGCGGTCGGTGGCTCTACCAACGCGGTCCTGCATCTGCTCGCGCTTGCCGGCCGCATCGGCGTCGACCTTTCGCTCGACGACTGGGATCGGCTCGGTCGCGACGTGCCGACGATC
The DNA here is from genome assembly GCF_036488675.1 of Sinorhizobium chiapasense. Lineage (NCBI taxonomy): Bacteria > Pseudomonadati > Pseudomonadota > Alphaproteobacteria > Hyphomicrobiales > Rhizobiaceae > Sinorhizobium > Sinorhizobium chiapasense. The sequence continues at coordinate 2,872,199 of NZ_CP133148.1, read as the reverse complement.
GTCAACCTGCAGCCGTCGGGCAAGTACCTGATGGAAGAGTTCTACTACGCCGGCGGCCTGCCGGTCGTGATCAAGGCCGTGGCCGAGATGGGGCTTCTGCACAACGACGCCATTACGGTGAGCGGCGACACGATCTGGAACGACGTGAAGGGCGTCGTGAACTACAACGAGGACGTGATCCTGCCGCGCGAACAGGCGCTGACGAAGTCGGGCGGCATCGCCGTGTTGCGCGGCAATCTCGCCCCAAGAGGCGCCGTGCTGAAGCCTTCGGCCGCATCGCCACACCTGATGCAGCACAAGGGCCGCGCCGTCGTCTTCGAAAGCATCGAGGACTATCACGCGCGTATCAACCGCGAAGATCTCGACATCGACGAGAACTGCATCATGGTGCTGAAATATTGCGGCCCCAAGGGTTATCCGGGCATGGCCGAGGTCGGTAATATGGGCCTACCGCCCAAAGTTCTGAAGAAGGGCATCACCGACATGATCCGCATTTCCGATGCGCGCATGTCGGGCACGGCTTACGGCACCGTCATTCTCCATACCGCTCCGGAGGCGGCCGAAGGAGGACCTTTGGCGCTGGTCCAAAACGGCGACCTGATCGAAGTCGATATCCCGAACCGCACACTGCACCTCGACGTGTCGGATGAGGAGCTTGCCCGCCGCAGAATGGCTTGGGTGTCGCCGGTCAAGCCGCTTACGGGCGGATATGGCGGGCTTTACATCAAGACGGTGATGCAGGCCGACACCGGCGCCGACCTCGACTTCCTCGTAGGGGCACGCGGCGACCGCATCCCGATGGACCGCGACAGCCATTGATTGGGGTTGGCGGAGGGCGGTTGCCCCGCATTTACCCCTCACCCTAACCCTCTCCCCGCGGGCGGGGAGAGGGGACTGAGGCGGCGCCAGGAGTCTCCTTCGCCCCGCTTGCGGGGAGAAGGTGGCCGGCAGGCCGAATGAGGGGCAGCCCCCGACGGCGAAAAACGTCTACTGACTCTGCGTCTGGCTCTGCTCCCCCTGACTCTGGCTTTGCGTCTGCCCTTGCCGTTCTACCGTCACGGCCACTTTAAGCGTCTCGCTGGCGGCGCCATGCACCAGCCCGGAAATCGGCGCGGCATCGCGGTAGCAAAGGCCCGAAGCGACGCGCACATAACGGTCGTTCGGGCAGATCTTGTTGGCGGCGTCGAAGCCGACCCAGCCGAGGCCAGCGAGATGGACCTCCGCCCAGGCGTGGCTCGCCGTCTGTTCCGGATGGCCTTCCATCATCAGGTAGCCGGAAAGATAGCGGGCGGGAAGGCCGAGCGTGCGGGCGGCGGAAATCAGGATATGAGCGTGATCCTGGCAGACGCCCTTGCCGCGCTCCAACGCTTCTTCGGCGGTCGTCCCGGTCTGCGTGTCGCCGGGCCTGTATTCGACCGTTTCGTGGATCAGCGTCATCAGCGAATGCACCCGCTCGAGGTCGGTATCGCCTTCGGCAGATTTCGCGAGATCGCGGATCAGCTTGCCCGGCTTGCTGAGCGGAGTTTCGCGCGCATAGAGCCATAGCGGCACGAAGGAGTGATGCGGGCCGAAAACGCCGGCGCGATCGTCCGTCTCCACTTCACCGCTCGCGACGATCCGAATGGCCTTGCGGTCTCCCTCGACACTGACGAGGTGTGTGCGATTGCCGAAGTGGTCGTCGTAGGACACTTCGACGGCCGCTCCCTCGACGCGGGTCTCCCAGTTCAGGACGGTTTGGCCCACCTGTGTCGTCGGCGTCAGCCGCAACCGCTGCAGGGCATACGGTACTGGTTCATCGTAATGATATTCGGTCGTGTGGCTGATTTTCAGGTGCATGTTCTTCTCCTGAAGCTCAGTGATAGAACCGATAGCCGTCGGAGATTTCCTGGCCCAGACGGTTGTTGTCGCTGATGAACTCCTCGAGATATTCGTGCAGCCCCTGATCCATGATGTCGTTCATCGATCGGCTGCGGAGCGCCGTAAGTGTCTGCTCGGCAGTCTGATGTGCCGCATGTGTCTCGCCGTATTCACGCGCGAGGTAGCCGAGATTGCTGACGATCTTTTCGTAGCAATAGGCGAGCGACCGTGGCATGCGTCCGTTGGAGATCAGGAAGTCGGCGATGTTCGCCGGCCTGAGTTCGGCGTCGTAGACCCAGCCATAGGCGCGATGGGCTGAGACGGAGCGCAGGATCGATTCCCACTGTACGTTGTCCATCGACGACCCAACGGCGGCGACGGCCGGCAACAGAACGTAATATTTCACGTCGAGAATACGCGCCGTATTGTCCGCCCGCTCGATAAAGGTTCCAATCCGCGAGAAGTTGAAGATCTCGTTCCTCAGCATCGTGCCGTGGAAGGCGCCGCGGATGAGACCGGCGCGGCGCTTGATCGTATCGATGATCTCGGGCAGATCGGCGGGCCGCGCCTTCTTCGCCAGCATCGCCTTCATCTCGATCCAGCATTCGTTGATCGCTTCCCAGGTCTCGCGCGTGAGGGCCGTGCGAACCATGCGGGCATTGTGGCGGCCCGCCTCGATGCAGGACATGACGCTCGACGGATTGGCGCGATCGCGAAGCAGGAAGTCGATGGCATCGCTGCTCGTCAGCGTCTCGTGCACCTCGTCATAGAGCTCGCGCACACCGGCGCTCTGCAGCACACCGTCCCAGTCGTCCTCGGTCGCTTCGCTGCGGGTCAGCGACATGCGCAGGCCCGCATCGATCAGGCGGGCGCTGTTTTCCGCGCGCTCGATATAGCGGAACATCCAGTAGAGGCCGTTCGCAGTTCTTCCCAGCATCGCGTCAGTCCTCCAGTACCCAGGTGTCCTTGGTGCCGCCGCCCTGGCTGGAATTGACCACCAGGGAGCCGGCCTTCAGCGCGACGCGCGTCAAGCCACCGGGAATGATCTGCACCTTGTCGGAGACGAGGACGTAGGGACGCAGGTCGACATGGCGAGGAGCGATGCCCTTGTTGACGAGGATCGGAACGGTGGAGAGCGACAACGTCGGCTGGGCGATGTAGTTGCCGGGGCGCGCCTTCAGCTTCTCGGCGAAGGCGGACCGCTCCTTCCTGGTTGCCGTCGGGCCGACGAGCATGCCGTAGCCGCCGGAACCGTGGACTTCCTTGATCACCAGTTCCTCGATGTGTTCGAGCACGTATTTGAGGCTCTGCGGCTCCGAGCAGCGCCAGGTCGGCACGTTCTCGAGCAAGGGTTTGCGGCCGGTATAAAACTCGACGATCTCCGGCATATAGGAATAGATCGCCTTGTCGTCGGAAATGCCGGTACCGGGCGCGTTGGCGATGGTGATGTTGCCGGACCGGTAAACATCCATGATGCCGGGAATGCCGAGGGCGGAATCGGCGCGGAAAGTGAGGGGATCGAGGAAGTCGTCGTCGACGCGGCGGTAGAGCACGTCGATCGCCTCGTAACCGCGCGTCGTGCGCATCTTCACCTTGCCGTCGATGACGCGCAGGTCCGAGCCCTCCACCAGTTCGACGCCCATCATGTCCGCAAGGAAGGCGTGCTCGTAGAAGGCGGAGTTGTAGATGCCGGGAGTGAGCACAGCCACACGCGGCCTGCCCCTGCAGCCGGGCGGCGCCAGCGAGGCGAGGCTCTGGCGAAGCAGGTAGGGATAGTTCTCGACCGGCCGCACGCGGTTCTGGTGAAAGAGTTCCGGGAACATCTGCATCATGGTTTCCCGGTTTTCCAGCATGTAGCTGACACCGGACGGCGTGCGGGCGTTGTCCTCGAGCACGTAGAACTGGTCTTCGCCGGTGCGCACGATGTCGGTGCCGACGATATGGGTGTAGACGCCGCCCGGTGGCCTGAAGCCGATCATCTGCGGCAGGAAGGCATCGTTTTTCTCGATCAGCTCGCGCGGGATGCGGCCGGCGCGGACGATCTCCTGCTTATGGTAGATGTCGTCGAGGAAGGCGTTAAGCGCGATCACCCGCTGTTCGATGCCTTGCGCCAGCTTGCGCCATTCTCGGCCGGAAATGATGCGGGGTATGAGGTCGAAGGGGATGAGCTTTTCGGAGGAGTCTGCGTGTCCGTAGACCGCGAAGGTGATGCCTGTTTTGCGGAAGATGTTCTCAGCTTCCTTTGATTTCGCTATGAGGCGATTTCTGTCCTGGCTGGCATACCATTCATTGTAGGTCGAATATGGCTGGCGCGGACTGCTATCCGCATTCATCATTTCGTCAAATGCCAAAGGCGTGGTCCCCTTATTTTTGACCATTTGAGTACAATGGTTGATGCAATGCAAGAAGCGTGCACATTCGCGGATCAAGAATTCTTGGAACGGCCTTCGATGTCCTTCGGCGCGTGGCTCACGCGGTCGCGAGCGGCCGAAATCCGCCGCAGCGGGCTGCCGGTTCCCGCGCGACTTCTCCATGTGCACTAGGAAATCGGCAGGTGCTTGAAATTTGAGCATTCGGCGCGAGGCGATGGGAGGAAGCGAGATGGTGATAGCGTTCGAAATCGTGGAGCGCCCGGCGCAAAGGATCACGGGTCACCTCTGGGAGGGCACCTTTGTCGAGGCGGCAGACGGTGCGGTTCGCCGCCTGATCGCCGAGACGCAGGAGCATCGCCGGCGCGCTTATCCCGAAGATCATTCGGCGCTCATCGGTCTCTCCTGGAATGATCGGTCGGACGGCTTTCGTTATCTCGTCGGCTACGTGGGCGAAGACGACAAGACCTTCACCCAGCCGCAGCATGTGGAACTGCCGGCCATGCGTCTGGTAACGATGATCCATCGTCCCGAGAGCTCGGATGTCTTCGTGGATTACCGCAAGATGTTCGACTGGATCGCCGCCGAGGGGCACGCCATCGATACGACCCATTTCCACTATCGTGAGGAATACGAGGCCGGGTTCGTTTCGCCCGCGACCTCGTCGCTCAGGCTGATGGTTCCGATTCGCTGATGGTGAGCATCAGAAAAATTGCTTTGACCGATTGCCGCATGCGCTTTATCGGCGTGCGTGCTCGTATCAGCCCGCGACCTCCGGCACGCGACTAATCCGCCGCAGTCGTGCCCAGCCATGGAAAAACCGATGACGCTTGCCCGTTTGGCCCCGGCCATCTTCGTCCTGCTCTGGTCCACCGGCTGGGTCGTCGCCAAATATGCGGCCTTTTTCGCCGATCCGCTGACTTTTCTCGTGCTGCGTTACACCTTCGCGATCCTGCTCTTCATCGGCTTCTGCGTGGTAACGGGCGCTCGCTGGCCGCGCTCCTGGGCGACGATCGGTCATGCCATTGTGTCGGGGATGTTTCTCCACGGGCTCTATTTGGGCGCCGTGTGGTGGGCGATCGGGCAGGGCGTTCCGGCAGCGATTTCCGGCATTATCGCCGGGCTGCAGCCATTGATGACCGCGGCCGTTGCGCCGCTCTTGATCAACGAAAACCTGACCCGGCAGCAGCAGGTCGGGTTGGTGCTCGGCTTTTTCGGCATTGCGCTCGCGGTGCTGCCGAAAATGGTGGCGATCGATACCGCCGCGACGCCGATCGAGATCCTGCCCGTCGTCGTCAACGTCCTTGGCATGGCGGCCGTCACTTACGGCACGCTCTACCAGAAACGGCATCTTCAGAATGGAGACATCCGTGCCATCGCGACGCTGCAATATGCCGGCGCCCTGATCGTCACCGTTCCCCTCGCGCTCGCGCTTGAGGACCTGCACGTCACCTGGAACCTGCAGCTTGTCGGCGCGCTGGCCTGGTCGGTGCTTGGCCTTTCAATGGGCGCGATCGCGCTCCTGCTCTATCTCATCCGTCGTGGCCAGGTCTCGCGGGCCGCGTCGCTGATCTATCTGGTGCCGCCGCTTGCGGCCGTCCAGGCGGCGCTCTTCTTCGGCGAGGCCCTGACCCTGCCGATGATCGTCGGCACGATCATCGCCGTGGCCGGGGTCTATCTTACCAACCGGAAGACCGCTCGCCCGGCGCCGTCCGGCGATCGGGCCGGCAGTGCCGCCGCCGGTTAGGTCGCCGGTCCAGAAGTTTTGCCGTCAAAGTAGTGAAACTGCGGGGCATTCTTGAAGCTTTGTCCCGCTGTCGAGATAGCCTTCGGAGCGAGGCCGTATTATAGCGCGCGACCGCAGAAGTTCCGCGATCGCACTTGGCATTTTTGAGCTACGCCGCGCAGGCGTCAGCCCTGGCGAACACCGTTGTCGGTGCGACGGTTTCCGCGGCCGCCTTCATGGCGCTTGCCGGGCTGCCCGTCGCGGTGGTGCCGGCCCTCGTGCTTCGATCCCGGACGGCCGTGGTGCTTGCGGCCTTCGTGGTTGCGATTGCCTTCCGACCGGCCGTCATGATGGCCGTGGCCCGGCTGGCGCTGATCGCGGCGGTCGTGCTTTTGCGGACGCCGTTCCTCGCGCAGCAGATCGTCGCCGGCAAAGCTCGACGGGGCTGACGCCGGCTCGCGCGCCGGACGTTCGCGCTGCGGACGCCCTTCCTGTCGGTGGCCGCCACCGTTGCCGTGACGCTGGCCGTTGCCGCGACCGCCGCGTCCCTTGGACGGACGCGCCTGGTCGGCCGGTGCCTCGCCGCTGGCGATGGCGATCTGGATGCCCATCAGCTTCTCGATGTCTCGGAGCAGGCGGATTTCGTCCGGGGTGCAGAAGGCGATCGCGATACCGTCGCGGCCGTTGCGGGCCGTGCGGCCGATGCGGTGGACGTAGGCGTCCGGGACTTCCGGCAGGTCGTAGTTGTAGACATGGGTGACGCCCGGAATGTCGATGCCGCGGGCGGCGACATCGGTCGCAACGAGCACGCGGATTTCACCGTCGCGGAAGGCCTTCAGCGCACGCTCGCGCTGGCCCTGGCTCTTGTTGCCATGGATCGACGCGGCCTTGAACCCGACGTGGTCCAGATGCTTCATCAGCTTCTCGGCGCCGTGCTTGGTCCGGCTGAAGATGAGCGAAAGGCCATCGGGATTGTCGGAAAGCGATTGCTTGAGGATCGAGGTCTTCAGGTCCTTGCCGGGCACGAAGTGGACGTACTGCTCGATCTTGTCGGCGGCCTTGCCCGGAGGGGTGACTTCGACCTTGACCGGATCGGTCAGGTATTCGCCGGCGAGTTCGGCGATCTGCTTCGGCATGGTCGCCGAGAAAAGCAGCGTCTGGCGATTCTTGGGCACGAGCTTCGCGATTTTGCGCAGGTCGTGGATGAAGCCGAGATCGAGCATCTGGTCGGCCTCGTCGAGCACGAGATAGCGACCCTGAGTGAGCGTCACCGCCTTGCGGTTGACGAGATCCAGCAGGCGACCTGGAGTCGCGACGAGGATGTCGACGCCACGGGCGAGCTGTTCGGTCTGCTTGTTGATCGAGACGCCACCGACGACGACGCCGATCTTGAGCGGTGTCTTCCTGACGAAGACCTTGAGGTTGGTGGCGATCTGATTGACGAGTTCGCGGGTCGGAGCAAGAACGAGCGCGCGGATATTGCGCGGGTCGGCGCGCTTGCCATCGGCAACCAGCCTCTCGATCATGGGCAGGCCGAAGGCGGCCGTCTTGCCGGTCCCGGTCTGGGCGAGACCGATGAGGTCGTGACCCTTGAGGACGACGGGAATGGCCTGCGTCTGAATGGGCGTCGGCTTCTCAAAGCCATTGGCGGAAAGCGTCGCCAAAATCTGCTGGGAGAGGCCAAGCTCTTTGAATGTGGACAATGGATATACCTTTCGGGGACGCCAAACACATTCGCCGGAATCGCGGTTTTGCAATTCCGGTTAGTCTGGCATCAAGAACCCTGCGTGAATTGGGAACTTGTGGGTTAAAGAAAAATCGTCATGCGCCTGTGCTGCCGCATATGGCGGCGAATGTCTGCGCTTTACCTTCTTCACGGCTTGGGAGTAGTTGCCGAGGGCGCGCTCACGCGGCGGCCGGAAGGTGACGCTGCGCCCATGTCGTTGTTTTGACCGGAAAAGTCAAGGTCTATCTTTTTGCAAGTGCGAAGGCAGCTCCGATTCAGTCGATCGCGAGCTCGAAATCGGCACCAGCGACCGGCTGACCGTTGATGAGAACGACGACCCTGTGCGCGCCGGCATAGTAGCGCCGCGTCGTGATCGGGCGGATCGAGTGGCGTTTCTCGATTTCGAAGGCCGCACCTGGTTCCAGCGTCACTGTCGTCCACTTGAACACCTTCGGCGACGTCGTGCCGTTCGCCTTCTGGTGATGCACGGCGTAGTCGATCATGACTTTTTGCGCGGCCGCGCCGGAATTCCGTATTTCGAGACCGAAGCGAAGGTGCTCGCCGAGGCGGACAAGCGGGGTGCCCAGCGTCAGGCTGGCATCGATGTCTGACAATGCACCGAAACCGAAGTTGGCCAGCGCCTCCGCATGCCCCTGCTTCAGGAGCGTACGGCAGGCGTGGCGGAGCAACCTCAGACGTTCCGGCGATGCGCCGTCGACATGCGCGGCCACGAACCGCGTGACGAGGTCCGGATGGTCCTTGGCGATGTCGTTGAGGCTGTTGGCGACGGAGCGGCGCACGTAATCTTCCGGGTCGTCGATGAGCGCGGCAAGGATCGGAAGGATCGGGCGCGGGTCGCGGATAAGCTCCGGCAGCCGCATGGCCCAAGGCAGGCGCGGGCGCGTACCTTCGCTCGCCAGCCGCCGGACGTGATGATTGTTGTCGCTCGTCCAACTGGAGATTATCACCAGAGCTCGTTGCTGGTCCTGACGGATGAACGCGCGGATACCGAATTCCGCCGTGAAATACGGTGTCAGGCGGCGCAGAAGCGAGAGCGAGAGTTCGAAATCGTCAAGGCCGCGGGCAGCGATGAACTGGTTTACCGGAAGAAGTGCCCAGCCGTTCAGCCCCGGCGCGTCGTCTCCCGGCAGCGCGCGCCGCAGTATCTCGGCGGCGGCAGGGAAATCTTCCGGCAGGGTTTGAAGGAGCGCGTCGCGGATCCGCAGCGATCGCTGCATGAGTTCGAGCGAGTCCAGGTCGAGGGTTGCGAGCGCAATGAAGCGCTCGCGGTCGAATGCGGTAGCATTCCGGCCCAGATACGTGGCGATTTCAAGCACGATGCCTGCATCCAACAAGTTCTTGAGCGGTTCTGCCATAGGTCTGATCTATACCTGCTGCTCGGTGACGAAGTGCTGCATCAGCTTTACCGAGCCGATCGTTGCCATGTAAGGGGCGAATTCCGGATCGGTGAGAACGCGTTTGCCGGCTGCCTGCGCCGCTTCAAGCGTTTCCCATTCAACGAGATCGGCGATCATATCGGCAGTTTCACATGCCGTGAGGGCACGCCAGGAGACGAAGCCTGGATAACCGGAGACGGCTTTCATGGCGCGCTTGCGGGCCACAAGTGCTGCGTCTTTGTCCGTGACGGCACAAACGGCGAGTTCGAGAATGTTCGGGGGTGTCATGCTTGTCTCCTTGTTGAATACCGCTTGACTTAATCACACCCCAACTGCCAGCCTTATGGCCATAAAGTTTCCAGGAGGAGAACCGTGCGGCCTGCCGATCGATTGTTTCGAATCATACAGTTGATGCGCGCCACAGGTCGCGCAATGACGGCGAGCGAGATCGCCGAGAGGATGGAAGTCGCGCCGCGAACGATCTACCGCGACATGCAACATCTGATCGCATCTGGTGCGCCGATCGATGGCGAACGCGGTGTCGGCTACCTTATGCGTGAGGCTTTCGACGCACCGCCGCTCGCCTTCACCTTCGAGCAATTGGAGGCGCTCGCCTTCGGCGTCCGTGCCGTGCAGATGCTCGGCGACCGACGTCTCGCTCAAGCGGCCCGCGAGGCCATGGAGAAAATCGGTCATAGCTTGCCGGCCGAGCATGCGAAAAAGTTGAGAAGCACGCCGCTTCGCGCCTTTCGATCTGCTCTCCAGCCCGACCCACCGGCGCTGCTTGGCGAGATCCGCGAAGCGATTGCCGGGCGACGCAAGCTGCGCATCACGTACGAAAGCCTTGCAGAAGAAACGTCCGGGCGTACAATCTGCCCACTCGGTCTTAGCGTTTTCGGGCACTATTGGCTGCTGACGGCCTGGTGCGAGTTGCGACAGGATTTTCGTGACTTCCGCGTCGACAGAATCGTTTCCCTCAAGGCCGAGCGGGAGCGGTACGAGCCGGCGCCGGAGCGCAGTTTCGACGCCTATCTTGCCCGAATGGAGCTAGGGCGCGCGTGAAATCGGACGTAACAGACCTTCGGCGGTAAGGAACCTGACGCGACTTCAGTCGTTGTGTCCTTGAAGTCTTCGCCGACCTATCTGCCATCGACGACACGAGGGAGAAAATAGTGCGGAACCGGATTTGGATACTGGCGGCCGACGGAAACACGGCGCGCATTGTCAAGGACGTCAACTTGCTCAAGGATGGGCATCAGCAACCGGAAGTTGAGACGTATCAGATCGAAGTCAAGCGTGCTCAGGATATCATGGCCGACAAACCCGGCCGCAGCCATACGTCGGTCGGCTATGGCCGTTCGGCGATGGAATACAGCAGCGATCCGGTTCGCGAGGAGCAGCACCGCTTCGCCATAGAGATTGCCGGGAAACTCGACCACTATGCGCTTGAGCACGCCTTCGAGAACCTTGTGATCTGCGCCGCACCCAAGACGCTGGGCGACCTCCGGAAGCTGCTTTCGCACCAGGTCAAGGAAAAGACCGTCGCCGAAATCGATCGCAATTGCGTCGCCGTGTCCACGGACCAGTTGATCGCGACTGTCCGGTCCGTGGTGTTTCCGTAGCGCCTACCGCATGTTCCTAAAATCGTAGCCGATCTAAGGAAAAACCATGCAGCAATTCAAAGTCCCACAGCGTCCTTTGCGCGGCTGTTGAGACGTGCGGCGCTGTGGGCGCTGCACACCATTCTCGACCCGGCGTTCCGTCAGAAATCCGTCGGCACGCCACCTTCCGCTTTGCGCCTGGCGACGAAAGCGTCGAGTTCTTCTTCTATCGCCGGATCGAGCGGCGGGCGCTCATATTCGTTGAGCTTCTGCTTGAAGACGCGGTTGGCATGATCGTATGTGGTCGGCCGACCCGCCTCGGTCCAGGTCTCAAAATTCCGCCAGTCGGAAAGGATTGGCGAGTAGAAGGCCGTTTCGTAGCGCTGAAGCGTGTGCAGCGTCCCGAAATAGTGTCCGCCGGGACCGACGTCGCGCACGGCATCGAGACCGAGCGCATCCTCGCTGACATCGAGCGGCTGGAGAAATTCAGCCACCATCTGCAGCATGTCGACATCAAGGATGAATTTTTCGAACGAGGCCGTCAGGCCGCCCTCGGTCCAGCCGGCCGCGTGCATGATGAAATTGCCGCCGCCCTGGGTCAGCGCCCACAGCGAAAGCGCCGACTCATAGGCAGCCTGCGCGTCGAGCGTGTTTGCGGCGTTGGTGTTGGATGTGCGGTAGGGAATGTTGTACCTACGCGCGAGCTGGCCGCCGGCGATGACGGCCTTCATGTATTCCGGCGTCCCGAAGGCCGGTGCGCCGGTCTTCATGTCGACATTCGAGGTGAAGCCGCCATACATCACCGGCGCGCCCTTGCGCACCATCTGGGTAAAGGCAATGCCGCAAAGCGCCTCGGCGTTCTGCTGCACCAGCGCGCCGGCGATGGTGACGGGCGCCATGGCGCCGGCAAGCGTGAAGGGGGTGACGACGACGACCTGGTTGCGGGACGACATTTCGATGATGCCCTGAAGCATCGGCCCGTCGAGGCGCAGCGGCGAAGACGTATTGATGATCGTGAAAAGTGACGGCTCCCGCTCCATCTGCTCCATCGGGATGCCGCGGCCGATGCGGGCGATTTCGATGCCGTCGGTGTTGCGCTGGCGACCGAGCGAATAGACATGAAACACCTTGTCGGTCAGCTTTACCATGTCCGAGAGGCAGTCCAGATGACGGGTCGAGGCATGGAGGTCGACCGGTTCGACCGGGTAGCCGCCCGTGGTGTGGACGACGTCGTAAGACTGCGCCAGCTTCACAAGTTTGCGGAAATCCTCCTGGTTGCCGGTGCGCCGGCCGCCCTCGCGATCGGCAACGAAAGGCGCACTGGCGATCTGCGCAAAGACGAGGTTGTTGCCGCCGATCTCGACGTTTCGCGCCGGATTGCGCGCGTGCATGGTGAAAGCGGGGGGAGCCGAGGCGATCAACTCCATGATCAGACCGCGGTCGAAGCGGACGCGATCGGTGCCCGGCGTCACGTCTGCGCCGGCGGCCTTCATCCGATCGCGCGCCTCGGGCAGGATGATGTCCATCCCGATTTCTTCGAGGATTGTCAGGGAAGCATCATGTACGGCTTCGAGTGTGTCTTCCGAGAGGACCGCCGACTTGGCCAGCGTGTTGACAAGGTTGAGGTATTTCGTTGCCGCCGGCCGTCGTTGCCGTTCCGCACCTCGGCCGCCGGGTCGGCGGCGTCGCTCCAGCGGTGAAGTTTCGCCTGCCGCAGCGTCCCGGAATTGATTGTCGGTCATGAAAGATCCACCCCCGCGTCTCCGTTGGATCTCTGTCGCAGATTTTGACGCTTCATGCCCCGCCATTTGCGACAGTTCACTTCGTGCAGCGTAGCAGAGGTTGAAGGCGCCGTTAGAATTACCAGCGCAGGCCCACAGCGCCGCACGTCTTATCAGACACGCCAAGGACGCTGTATGCAGTCATCAGGGCTTGTCGCCGCGCAGCATCTCGCGCTTGCCGGCGAAACCTGGATGCCGCTCGACGATGAAGCCGGCCGCCTGGAGATTCCGTCGGACGAAGCCGGCCGCGGCATAGGTCGCGAAGGTGCCGCCGGACGCGGCCTTGTCGAACACCAGCTGCATCAGCTCCCGTGACCACATGTCCGGATTGCGCGATGGAGCAAAACCGTCAAGATACCAAGCGTCGAATGTGTGCTCCGACGCGCCGAGGCACTCGAGTGCAGGCCCGCATACCACCGTCAACCGGACCCCGTCCATGAGGTTGAGATCGACGTGGCCTTCTGGTGTTTCCGGCCAGCTCGCGACAACCGCTTGTCTTTCCTCGGAGATTTCCGGCCAGTGCGAGAGCGCCCGGTCGATATCGGCCGCCGGCATCGGGAAACGCTCGAAGGAGATGAAGTGCAACTGGCCCGTCACCGTCCGCGTCTTTTTCCATTGCCGCCAGGTTTCGCAGAAATTGAGGCCCGTGCCGAAGCCGAGCTCGCCTATGACGAACCGCTCGGCCCCCTGCCAGCGTTGCGGCAGCCCGTTGCCGGAGAGGAAGACATGGCCGCATTCCAGCCGACCGTCGGTGCGGCAATAAAAGTGATCGCCAAATTCCATCGAGTAGGGCATATCGCCCTCGTGCCATTCAAGGCTTTGCCGCGATGGCGGATGGCTCTGGCGGAGATCAGTCCCTGTCATGGCGATGGTCGTCTTCCGACCCCGAGAAAACGCGCAAGGGTCGCTGTAGCACTTTGAAACGCTGCATAATTTTCCTTCGATCGAATTCGATCTAAGGAATTATGCCGCAGAAGGTCAATCGATGAGTGAACTTTTGATCGTGGGCGGCGGCATCATGGGCCTGTGGGCCGCGGTGATGGCTGGCCGGGCCGGCATCGCGACGTGCCTTGTCGAGCGCAGCCACACAGGCGCGGGCGCGAGCGGAGGCCTGCTCGGCGCGCTGATGCCGCACATGCCGGACCGATGGAACGCCAAGAAGCAATTCCAGTTCGATGCGTTGGTCGCGCTTGAAGACGAGATCGCGGAACTGCAGCAAGCGACCGGACTGTCGGCGGATTATCGCCGCTGCGGCCGGGTCATGCCGCTCGGCAAACCGCATCTGAGAGAGATCGCCCTCGGCCACGAGCAGGATGCGGCGCGGCATTGGATCTCCGGCGAGCGTCGGTTCCATTGGCATGTCCGGGATGTGGGCACCGGCTGCGAGTGGCCGGCGGCGGAGGCGGCGCCCTTCGGCATTGTCCACGACACGCTCGCCGCAAGAGTGGCGCCGCGGCGCCTGGTGCACGTGCTGAAAACTGCACTTGCGCAATTCCCCCATGTCCAGGTTGAAGAGGGTGCCGAGGTTGCGTCGCTCGATCCTCAACGCGGACGGCTCTCGCTCCCGGACGGGAGGGTGATGCCCTTCGCACATTGCATTCTCTCTGCCGGGGTCGAAAGTTTCGGCCTGATCGACCGCCTGGCGCATTCGGCGCAGGCGACGAGTGGCAGTGCCGTCAAAGGGCAGGCGGCGCTGCTTCGCGCCGACATCGATCCGGCCTCGCCAATCATCTTCACCGATGGGCTCTACATCGTTGCACACGAAGACGGTCATGTGGCGATCGGCAGCACCAGCGAAAATCGCTTCGACGAGCCGTATTCGACAGACGATCAACTGGACGCGCTGATCCGGCGGGCGGAAGCCGTAGCGCCCGCGTTGCACGGCGCAGAGGTGATCGAGCGTTGGGCCGGGCTGCGGCCGAAGGCGACCGGGCGAGAGCCCATCGTCGGACGCCATCCCGATTACGACAATCTGTCCGTGCTGACCGGCGGCTTCAAAGTCAGTTTCGGTATGGCACATGCCCTGGCGCGCGTCGTGATGGACGACATCGTCGGGCGGCCGACCATCGATCTTCCCGAATCATTTGCGTGCGCGCACCACATCGCGGCGCTGCGGTAAGGCCGCAGCCGGCCAGCGGCGCCCCCCATATGATAGAGCGTTTAGCCCATTGCCCGCCGTATGGTTTTTGACAGCAGAGACAGGAAGGCCGGGCGGGACGATGCCACGAGCTTCCAGGAGAGCACCGACGTCGCCAGCTGCCGCGGAAGCACCCCGACTGCAAGGAACCAGGCGGCCTCGACGGCACGCCTTCGGATAGAGTAATTCATGGCAAGAGTGGCGGTCGCGCCGGCTGCCGCCAGGCGCAGCCGCGAGTCATCTCTGACCGGGTGGCGAGCCTTCTCGATGCACAAGGACGCCAGTCGTTCTTCGAGGTGGGTCGGATCACGCAGGGCGATCCCGGGCTGCAGCGGCGCCCCGGCGGCGGCCGCCTCAGCGGAGAGGGCTTCGAGGCGGCGAAAATCATGTTGCATGCGCCAGCGGGCCCGTTCGGCCAGTTTTTCGGCAAACAGCGAATGATTGGAACCATGCATGCGGTATGCCCCGAGGCAATCGTCGGTGGCCTGGACCCGTCCATGCAGCGGCGCCACAGTTGCTAGATAGCCATCGGCGCCTTGCCTGAATTTTCCCTCCGGCATCGGCATCACTGCTTCCAGGGCCGAACGGGCGAAGGCGAGGCCGCTGGTGACCGTCGTCTGATAACGACCGCGATGAAACAGTTTTGGCGTCACGTCGCCCGTATCGAAGGGCTGCTCCGGCGGCGGGAAGACATCCATTACCTTTTCTCGTTGATCGACGAGATGGAGCCTGAACTGAAATTGTACGGTCGAGGCGTCCCATGCACTAACGACCTCGGATACCGCAGTCGGATAGAGATAGTCGTCGGCGTCCAGAAAGAACACGATGTCGCCGGAGCTCGCGGCAAAACCGGTGTTGAAGGCCGCCGCGTGTCCGCCGTTTGCCGGACGCAAACAGGCGCGGATCCTGTCACCGTACGATCGAATGATCTCTGGCGACTCATCGGACGAGGCATCGTCGACGACGATAACTTCGGTGCGCGGGTAATCTTGGGCCAAGGCGCTGTCGACACAGCGCCTGAGAAAGCGCGCGTAGTTATAGTTGGTGATGATGATGGATACAGAAGTTTGGTTCAGCAATGCCTGCCCTCGCTCTGATCCCCGCTTTTCGCTTCGATTACTCATGCTGAGTGTAAGCGGCCGGTCGCCGGCATCTCGCCTGGAGACGATAAGGCATTCGTCCGCCAACCAGGCGGCCGGTACCAACCTCTAAAGGAAACCGCGGGTAGATTTCCTCCGGCGCAGCGGTGCTCGAAACGGCAGGTTGCTGCCTTGCACCATTGCGCGATTTTCCACGCTTCAAGGGAAGCGCCGCGGCGTAGTAACTGCACCTATTGTGTTGACAATAGGGCCTTGCCGGATCGGCGCGGGATGCCGATGGGCTCGGCAGCGTTTCGACGTTGCGCGCTTCCGTGGTCCATCTTTCTTTGCATGATGCGCTTCCGTCGCTTCGGGACGATCGGTTCAGGCCGGTTCTGAGCCGCCAACTTCGTTAATCTGTCACGCAAATCACCTAATAGGCGGCCATCCACGGACTTCCGGAGCATGCGCCATGCGTTACGCCATTTGTTTCACCCCGCCTATGGGGGACCCGCTGTCGGCAGTGGCCGCCAGCTGGCTTGGGCGGAATGTCTATTCGGATGAGCCGACGGAACTGCCTTCTGTTGCCGGATTGAGCGTTTCGGAGATCGCCTTCCATACGGCAGCACCCCGCCGCTTCGGCTTTCATGCCATGATCATGGCGCCGTTCTGCCTCAACCCGGCGACGGACGAAGCCGATCTGCTGAAGGCGCTGATGCATTTCGCCAGCGCCGAAACGCCTTTCGAAATCGCGCGAATTGAGGTTGCCCGGTTCAGCCAGTGCTGGGGGTTGGTGCCGCAGGTGCCGAGCCACGAAATGCATCTGCTCGCCGCTCGTGTCGTGCAGACATTCGACAGGTTTCGCGCGCCGATAAGCGAGGACGAGATCGAACGGTGCGATCCGGACCGGCTGACTGCGCCGCAATTCAGCAACCTTCATCGCTGGGGCGATCCCTATGTGATGGACGAGTATCGTTTTCACATGAAGCTGACGGGTGCCTTGAATCCGGAAACCGCCCGGCGCATGGAGGCGCCCCTGCGTGAGCTTTTCGAGCCGCATCTGGAAAAGCCGTTGGCTGTCGGCAGCCTTGCGCTGTTCATCGAGCAGGATCCGGGCTCTCCGATGCGGGTTCATTCTCAGCATCCGCTTGGCAAGATTTTCGCCCGTCTGCGCGACGGCACGGCGAAACGGCCGTCCACCGAAAACCTGACTGAAGGTCGCGTCGCCAGACCCATCCCCTTGATCATGGCCTCCTTGCTTGCGGGCTGCTAGAGGCCCTCGCAAACCGTCAATTTCATCTCGACAATCCGGTTCGCGGTGCTACCGTTCCGGAAAAAGTCGAGGGGTGATTTGATGGCAGCGACTTCCTATCCGCGCGATCTCATGGGCTATGGGCGGACGCCGCCGCAGGTGCGTTGGCCGGGCGATGCGCACATCGCGGTGCAGTTCGTCCTGAACTACGAGGAGGGGGGCGAAAGCTGCATTCTCGATGGCGATCCGGCGTCGGAATGCCTGCTGTCGGAGATTGTCGGCGCGCAGCCCTGGCCGGGCCAGCGCAATCTCAACATGGAATCGATCTATGAGTATGGCGCTCGTGCCGGCTTCTGGCGCCTGTGGCGCCTGTTCACGAGCCGCGGTGTCACGCTCACGGTCTACGGCGTGACGCTTGCGATGGCGCGCAACCCGGAGGCAGTCGCGGCGATGAAGGAGGCGGGCTGGGAGATCGCCAGTCACGGGCTGCGCTGGCTCGAATACAAGGATTTCCCGGAGGAGGTCGAGCGTGAGCACATCCGCGAGGTCGTCCGCCTGCATACGGAACTGACGGGTGAGCGGCCGCTCGGCATCTATCAGGGCAAGCCCTCGGTCAACACGTTGAAGCTCGTGCTGGAGGAGGGCGGTTTTCTCTATTCCTGCGATTCCTATGCGGACGAGCTTCCCTACTGGGTTCCTGGATTGGCCGCCGACAAGCCGCATCTCATCATTCCCTATACGCTCGACGCCAACGACATGCGCTTTGCCACCAATCAGGGATTCAATTCCGGCGACCAGTTCTTTACCTATCTCAAAGACACGTTCGACGTGCTCTATACGGAGGGCGAGGAAGGCAGCCCGAAGATGATGAACATCGGCCTGCATTGCCGCCTCGTCGGTCGGCCCGGCCGCGCTGCCGCACTCGCCCGCTTCATCGACTACGTCATGTCCCACGACAAGGTCTGGATACCGCGCCGCATCGACATTGCGCGCCATTGGTACGATCATCACAAGCCGGAAGGTGTGCGCTGATGTCCGAAAGGGAGGCCTTCGTCAGCCGCTTCGGCGGTGTTTTCGAGCAT
This sequence comes from Sinorhizobium chiapasense, assembly GCF_036488675.1. Classification (NCBI taxonomy): domain Bacteria; kingdom Pseudomonadati; phylum Pseudomonadota; class Alphaproteobacteria; order Hyphomicrobiales; family Rhizobiaceae; genus Sinorhizobium; species Sinorhizobium chiapasense. Next base: position 2,854,192 of record NZ_CP133148.1, on the reverse strand, counting down.
TCGCCATGGGTGGCGGAGCGCGCCTACGACCGCGCCGCTTCCGCCGGGCTGACGGCGGGCAACATCCATTCGGCGCTTTGCTGCGCCTTCCGCGCGGCGTCGCCCGCCGAACGCCGCGCCGTCCTCAAGGCCCATCCGGATCTTGCCGGCAAGCTTGCGATTGCCGGCAAGCTGACCGCCGACTCCCGGGCCGAGCAGGCGTCCGCCGGACTGGACCGCCTTTCACCCGAAGAGCATCAGCGATTCACCGCGCTCAACGCCGCCTACACGAAGAAGTTCGGGTTTCCCTTCATCATTGCGGTCAAGGGGCTGACGAAGGACGACATTCTTGCCGCTTTCGAAAGGCGGATTGACAATTCGGCGGAAGAAGAATTTGAAACCGCCTGCGCGCAGGTGGAGCAGATCGCCCGGCTGCGGCTCAGATCCATGCTGCCCGGAGATGAAGATGTCTGAGAGTGCCGTTCGTGACTTGTCCGCCTCGGCGTCGTACCAGGCACCCGTGTGCCGCGGAGCCGAAGCCTGATGCCGCGCCTGCTTCCGATCGAACCCCTGACGAAGGAAGCTTTCGCACCGTTCGGCAGCGTCATCGAAGCGGACCCGGCCTCGATGCGCTTCATCAATGGCGGCAACACCGAACGCTTTCACGCCGTTGCGCGGGCCGACGTTACGGGCGAGGGCGCCGGCGTCATCATCAACATCTTTCGCGGTCAGCCGCGCGCCTTTCCCTATGCCGTCACGATGATGGAGCGCCATCCGCTCGGAAGCCAGAGCTTTTCGCCGCTCGACGACCGTCCATGGCTCGCGGTGGTGGCCGAGGATGACGGCGGGCGCCCGGGCAGACCCCGGGTGTTCCTGGCGAGCGGACGGCAGGGGGTCAATTATGGCCGCAACGTCTGGCATCATCCGCTGATGTCGGTCGAAGCGGTGAGCGATTTCATCGTCGTCGACCGCGAAGGTCCCGGCAACAATCTGGAAGAATTCTTCTACGACGAACCCTTCGTCATCCCTGTTCCCTTCTGAAGGAAATGAAGCGATGAGCAAGACTGGCCGCTTGACGACCCATGTGCTCGACACCGCGCTCGGCAGACCGGCGGAGGGCCTGAGGATCGATCTTTATTGGCTGGAAGGCGAGGAGCGGCAATTGATCCGCACGGTCCACACGAACAGCGACGGGCGCGTCGACGGGCCGATGGTCGAAGGCGTGGCCTTCATGGCCGGCAATTACGAACTGGTCTTCCACGCCGGCGACTATCTCCGGGCAACAGGCGTCGTCCTTCCGAAGCCGGCCTTCCTCGACCTCATCCCGTTGCGCTTCGGGATCGCCGATCCCGGAAGCCACTATCACGTGCCGCTGCTGCTCTCGCCCTACGGCTACTCGACCTATCGCGGAAGCTGACGCAGAACCTTGAATTGGAGCGGGATGCGGGCGGAAAACCGCGCGCACTTTTCCTCATCCCGCTCTATTCCGCGAGAATATCGCGGCTCACGTCGGTGATGTTGCGCTTGCCGCAGAGTGCCATGGTGATGTCCATCTCCTTGCGGATGATGTCGAGCGCGAGCGTCACGCCCTCCTTGCCCATGGCGCCGAGACCGTAGAGGAAGGGGCGGCCGATAAACGTCCCTTGCGCACCGAGGGCGATGGCCTTCAGCACATCCTGGCCCGAGCGGATGCCGCCATCGATATGGACCTCGATCTGGTGTCCGACCGCATCGACGATGCGCGGCAGCATGCTGATCGACGACGGTGCGCCGTCGAGCTGGCGGCCGCCGTGGTTCGAAACGACAATCGCGTCGGCACCGGTCTTGGCCGCCATCTTCGCATCCTCGGGATCAAGGATCCCCTTGAGGATCAGCGGGCCGCCCCAGCGCTCCTTGATCCATTCGACGTCATTCCAGGAAAGCTGCGGATCGAACTGCTCGCTGGTCCAGGCGCCCAGCGAGGAAAGATCGGTGACGCTTTTGGCGTGGCCGACTATGTTGCGGAAGGTGCGCCGGTTGGTGCCGAGCATCTTCATGCACCAGCCGGGCCGGGTCGCCATCTGCCAGAGATGCTTCGGCGTCATGCGCGGCGGCGCGGAAAGGCCGTTGCGCAGGTCCTTGTGGCGCTGGCCGAGAATCTGCAGGTCAAGTGTCAGCACCAGCGCCGAGCATTTCGCCGCCTTCGCCCGGTCGATGAGGTTGAGCACGAATTCGCGCTCGCGCATCACATAGAGCTGGAACCAGAAGGGCTTGGTGGTGACCGAGGCGACATCCTCGATCGAGCAGATGCTCATGGTCGAAAGCGTGAAGGGAACCCCGAAAGCCTCTGCGGCCTGCGCCGCCAGCATTTCGCCGTCGGCATGCTGCATGCCGGTGAGACCCGTCGGCGCAAGGGCGACCGGCATCGACACCTTCTGGCCGATCATCGTCGTTTCCAGCGAGCGGTTGCTCATGTCGACCAGAACCCGCTGACGCAGCTTGATCTTCGAAAAATCCTCCTCGTTGGCGCGATAGGTTCCCTCCGTCCAGGCGCCACTGTCGGCATAGTCGAAGAAGAGTTTTGGAACACGCCGCTTGGCAAGCGCCTTGAGGTCGCGGATTTCGAGGATTTGCGTCATGGAAACGGCCTTCATCGATGGATGACGAGCCATTATCACGATTTCAGGAGGCGCGTAATAGCTCTACCGACAAAGAGGTAAAAAAAATTGACCTCTCTGCGATTCAGTCTGCGCCGAGCGAAGATTTGGACGGGCGGCCGGCCACATAGGTCTCCACGATCGCCCGATCGTCCCCCATTGTCTGCAGCAGGAAGAGCTCATCGGCCAGCGAATTGACCAGTTCGGCACGCAGCGCCATGGCCGGCGTCGCCGCCATGTTCAGGACTGTAAGGTCCGCGTCCGTGCCTGGCTCCAGCGTGCCGATGCGATCGACGAGCGATAGCGCCTCGGCATTGCCGCGCGTCATCAGATAAAAGCTGTCGAAAGGGTTCAGCCGCTCACCCTGCAGTTGCAGGATCTTGTAGGCCTCATCGAGCGTCTTCAGCATGGAATAGCTGGTGCCGCCGCCGATGTCGGAGGCGACGGAGACGCGCACCGGTTTCTGCCGGCGCGTCAGGGCGCGCAGCGGGAAAAGACCGGAGCCCAGGAAGAGGTTCGAGGTCGGGCAGAAGACCGCGACCGAGCCGGTCTCGCTCATGGCATCCGCCTCCCGGTCCGAAAGATGGATGCAATGGCCGAAGAGGCTCTTGCGCCCAAGCAGCCCGTAGCGGGCATAGACGTCGGTGTAGTCCTTCGCTTCCGGATAGAGTTCGCAGGTGTAAGTGATTTCGTCGCGGTTCTCGGAAAGATGCGTCTGGATATGGAGGTCGGGAAATTCGCCGGCGAGCAATTTTGCGACCTCCATCTGCTCCGGCGTCGAGGTGATGGCGAAACGCGGCGTGATGGCGACGTGGTTGCGGCCCTTGCCGTGCCACTCCGCGATGACCGCCCGCGTCTCGTCATAACTCATCTGAGGGGTGTCGAGCAGGCCTTGCGGTGCGTTGCGGTCCATCATCACCTTGCCGGCGACCATCCGCATGTCGCGCTTCAGGCTCTCGGCGAAGAAGGCATCGGCGGAGGCCTTGTGGACCGAGCAATAGGCGGCCGCCGTCGTCGTCCCGTGACGGATCATCTCGTCGAAGAAGTGGACGGCAACGCGTTCGGCATGCGCCGTTTCGACGAACCGGCATTCCTCAGGGAACGTGTAGGTGTTCAGCCATTCGAGCAGGTTGGCGGCATAGGAGGCCATCACCTGCATCTGCGGAAAATGAAGATGCGTGTCGATGAAGCCGGGCATGATCAGATGCGGGCGATGATCGATCTCTGTGACACCCTCAGGCGCTTCGGCCTTCACCAGCCCATACGGGCCGCACGCCTTGATCACGCCGTCCCCGATGAGAAGCGCGCCGTCACTTTCATAGGAATAGGCCGCGCTGTCGTCGATGGCTTGCGGGGCGCGGTTGAAGCTCAACAGGCGGCCGCGAATGAGGGTGGTTGTCATCGTGTCTCTCCGACGGCGCTTTCGTACCAGGCGATCAGCAGCCCGCGTTCATCCGCCGTCATGTCGGTTATGTTGCCGGGCGGCATGGCATGGCTGCGCCCGGCCTGGATATAGATTTCGCGCGCCCGGGCGGCAATCTGCGCGTCGCTTTCGAGTATGACGCCGTTCGGCGCGCGGGCAATGCCCTCGTAGACGGGTTCGGCTGCATGGCACATGCTGCAGCGAGTCGAAATCGCATCCTTGACAGCAGGGAAATGGACGTTCTCGGCAAAGCGCCTGAAGACTGGCGCAACTCCAGCCTGTTCCTCGCCCGTCAATATCTTCGGCACTGTCGAGAGCCACATGATCAGGATGAAGAGGATCACCGTGACGATCCAGGTCCAGGTGGGCTCGCCCCTGCGCGCATGGGTGGTGTTGAACCAGTGGCGGATAGTCACCCCCATCAGGAAGACGAGCGCTGCGATGATCCAGTTGAAAGCCGTCGCGAAGGCGAGCGGATAGTGGTTCGACAGCATGAAGAAGATGACCGGCAGCGTCAGATAGTTGTTGTGGAGAGAGCGCTGCTTGGCCTGGGCGCCGAGCTTTGGATCCGGCGTGCGGCCGGCGATCAGGTCGGCGACGACGATCTTCTGATTGGGAATGATGATTGAGAACACGTTGGCGGACATGATGGTCGCGGTGAAGGCGCCAAGATGCAGAAACGCGGCGCGACCGGTGAAAACCTGCGTGTAGCCCCAGGCCATGGCGACGAGCACCACATAAAGCAGGGCCATCAGCCCCCAGGTGTTCTTGCCGATTGGCGATTTGCAGAGAAGATCGTAAAGAACCCAGCCGAGCCCGAGCGAGGCGAGCGAGATCAGGATCGCCGTCGTCGCCGAGATGTCCAGCACATGGGGGTCGATCAGGAAAAGATCGGCGCCGCCATAGTAGACGATGCAGAGCATGGCGAAGCCGGAGAGCCACGTCATGTAGGATTCCCATTTGAACCAGGTGAGATGCTCCGGCATCGCTGCCGGTGCGACCAGGTATTTCTGGATGTGGTAGAAGCCGCCGCCGTGCACCTGCCATTCCTCGCCATAGGCGCCGGGAGGAAGGTGGTCGCGCTTCACCAGGCCGAGGTCGAGCGCGATGAAATAGAAGGATGAGCCGATCCAGGCGATCGCCGTCACCACATGCAGCCAGCGGGCGGCGAAGGCCAGCCATTCCCAGGCAATGGCGAATTCGTACATTCAGGTCCCCTCTTTCTCTCCGTCGACGCAGCTTGCGAGAAAAAACCGAAACGGGGAAGGGCTGATTTAACCGCTCGCCCGCATTTCGCGACGGTATCACCCGCCTCGAAGCTGATGGAATCCAGTATGTTAGGCAGGCTGGCCACAAATCGGCTCATGCGCCGCTTCCGTGTCGCACCTCAATCGTCGTCGGGATTGAGTTCAGAAAGAATCCAGTCGCGAAAGGCGCGGATCTTCGGCGCGTTGCGCCGGGCATGTGGATAGGCGAGCCAATAGTCGCGCCCATCGCTGCAGCGCAGATCGAAGGGCTGGTAAAGGCGGCCGAGCGCGATGTCGTCCGGATAGAATTCCGGCGTTAGTATCGCCACCCCTTGACCCGCCTCAGCGACGCGCGCCTCGAAAGACTGGGCACCAAGGCGGGTGGCCGGGCGGCCTGCGAGATCGGGGTCGGGAACGCCGGCAGCTGCAAACCACAACGTCCACCAAGGATCGCCGGGATCGATGATCCTCAGCTTCAGGAGATCGCGCGGCTCATGTACTCCGCCGATGCTCTCGGCAAGCGCCGGGCTCAGCATCGGCGTGAACTCCACCCGCATCAACGGATGGCTGTCAAGGCCGGGCCAGGTGCCGGTGCCGGACCGAATGGCGACGTCAGCAGGCTCCTTGGCGAAATCGATGACCTTGTCGGTGGCCGTCAGCCGCACCGCGATGTTCGGATGGGCGAGCTGGAAGCTGCCGATATTGCGCGCGAGCCATTGCGAGGCGAAAGTCGGGGTCGAGTGGATGAGCAGGGCGGCATCGATATCGCCGCGCGCTGACGAAACGGCATCGTGCAGCATTTCGAACGCTTCCGTCACCTTCGGGGCCAGCCGCTGGCCAACGTCCGTCAGCGCGATATGCCGCGTACGTCTCAGGAACAGCGGCTCACCGACATTTTCCTCGATCAGTTTGATCTGATAGCTGACGGCCGTCTGGGTCATGCCCAGTTCTTCGCCGGCCTTGGTGAAGCTTCCGAGCCGCGCCGCGGCCTCGAAGACCCTCAGCGCGTTGAGCGGGAACTGCTTCGACATCTTCATGGATAAGTTCTCTTGATGCATGCAGACGGATGTTCGATTGGAATTCGAGCATCTTTCGCGGCATCCTGCAAGCTAAGTTCAGCAATTGCAATGGGTGCCAAGAATGACTTGTGATGCACTGGAAAGCACTGAAAGAAAACCGTTTCTTTCCTTCGATCTGATTTTGCGATTTGCGTCCGGCGTGTTTGTCTCGGGCCGTTCCCGCCACCGGAGACTGGATGTCGAGGCGTTGTCCGATTACATGAAAAGAGACATGGGTTTCATGGATGGACGTTCGCCGCTGCGGGACGACGATATGTTCCAATAGGCCTTAGCCAATCAACCGCCGCGCTGTCTCAAGCGTTCGATCGCCATCAGGATACGTTCCGGCGTTGCCGGGGCATCGAGGCGAGGGCAGGCGCTATAATCCACAACGCTCGCGGCAGCCATTGACAGGGCTTCCAGCACAGAGATCGGCAGCATGAAGGGCGGCTCGCCCACGGCCTTCGATTGCCCAATGGTTTTCTCCGCATTTTCCGACCATTCGGCGAGGCGCACGTTGAAGATCTTCGGCCGGTCCGAGGCGAGCGGAATCTTGTAGGTCGAGGGTGCATGCGTCCGCAAGCGTCCCTTTTCGTCCCACCACAACTCCTCCGTCGTCAACCAGCCCATGCCCTGGACAAAGCCGCCCTCGATCTGGCCGAGATCGATGGCCGGATTGAGCGAGCGGCCGACATCGTGCAAGACGTCGACGCGGTCGACAAGGTATTCGCCGGTGAGCGTATCGACCGAGACCTCGGAAACGGCGGAGCCATAGGCGAAATAGTAGAAGGGCGTCCCACGCCCGGTGGCGCGATCCCAGTGAATCTTGGGCGTCTTGTAGAAGCCGGCGGCGGAGAGCTGGACGCGGGCCGTGTAAGCCTGCCGGATGAAATCCGCGAACGGCACGAGCTCTTCGCCGATCTTCACATGGTTCGCCACGAAGGCGACATGTTCGGCGGTGGTCTGCCAGCGCTCGGCGGCGAAGGCGACGAGACGATCCTTGATCTGGCGCGCCGCATCGAAGGCGGCCATGCCGTTGAGGTCCGAGCCCGACGAGGCCGCCGTCGCCGACGTGTTCGGCACCTTGCCGGTCGTCGTCGCGGTGATCTTCACCCGGTCGATATCGATCTGGAAACTGTCGGCGAGAACCTGGGCCACCTTGGTGTAAAGGCCCTGTCCCATCTCGGTGCCGCCGTGATTGAGATGGACGGAGCCATCCCGGTAGATATGTACCAGCGCGCCCGCCTGGTTGAAGGCGGTCATGGTGAAGGAGATGCCGAATTTCACCGGTGTCAAGGCAATGCCTTTTCGGATCACGCGGCTCGACTTGTTGAAGTCGATAATCGCCGCGCGGCGCGCCTGGTAGTCGGCGCTCACCTCCAATTCGCCGACGATCCGATGGATGATGTTGTCCTCGATCCTCTGGTGGTAGGGCGTGATATCGCGGCCCGAACCCTTCTCGCCGTAGAAGTTCAGCTTGCGGATCTCGAGCGGATCCTTGCCAAGCGCGTAGGCGATCTCTTCGATGATGCGCTCGGCGCCGACCATGCCCTGCGGTCCCCCGAAGCCGCGATAGGCGGTATTGGAAACCGTATTGGTTCTCAGCGGCTGCGAGGTCAGCTTCACATGCGGGTAGAAATAGGAGCTGTCCGCGTGGAAGAGCGCCCGGTCGGTCACGGGGCCTGAAAGATCGGAAGAGTAGCCGCAGCGGGCGGCGTAGTTTGCATGGACGGCGTGGATGTGCCCTTCTTCGTCAAAGCCGACATCGTAATCGACGAGGAAGTCGTGGCGTTTGCCGGTCGCCATCATGTCGTCGTCGCGGTCCGGACGGAATTTCACGGCGCGGCGAAGCCTTCGCGCAGCGACGGCGGCGAGTGCGGCGAACTGATTGCCCTGCGTCTCCTTGCCGCCAAAACCGCCGCCCATGCGGCGGACATTCACCGTGACAGCGTTGGACGGCACGCCCAGCACGTGCGCGACCATGTGCTGGATTTCGCTGGGATGCTGCGTCGAGGACCAGACGGTCATCTCGTCGTCCTCGCCGGGAATGGCCAGCGCGATGTGACCTTCCAGATAGAAATGCTCCTGCCCGCCGATGCGCATCCTTCCCTGCAGCCGGCGCGGCGCTCGTTCCAGTTCACCTTCCGCGTCACCGCGCTGGAGCGTTAGCGGCTGCGTCACGAGCTCGCCGCCCTGGGCCATGGCGTCGGCCACATCAATGAGATGCGGCAGGTCGCCATAGGTGATCTTGGCGAGCCGCGCGGCGCGGCGCGCGATGTCGCGCGTTTCAGCGATCACGGCGAAGGCAGGCTGGCCATGGAACTGCACACGGCCGTCGGCCAACACCGGCTCGTCATGCAGGTGGCTGGGACTGATGTCGTTCGAATGCGGCATGTCGCTTGCGGTGAGCACGCAGACGACACCGGGCAACGCGGCGACGGCGGAGAGGTCCATCTCAAGGATTTCAGCGTGCGCCCGATCGGTGAGGCCCAGCGCGCCATGCAGCGTACCGGCGGGCTCCGGCATGTCGTCGATATAGTCGGCCGTTCCCGCCACGTGCTTGTGGGCACTGTCGTGGCGCAGCCGTGTGTGCATGGGGCCAGCAATGGTGGTCTGCTCTTCGAAGGTGGACTTATCCATCTTGTCGATTCCTTTCGAAGAAAGCGCCCCTCATCCGCCTGCCGGCACCTTCTCCCCGCTTGCGGGGAGAAGGGACGTTGCGGCCGCCGTCCTCGTCCCCTCTTCCCGCCTGCGGGGAGAGGGCCGGGGTGAGGGGCAGTCTCAAGCTGCAACCGTCCATGGCGACGCTCATGCCACACCCTCGAAACGCTGGAGTTGAACCGTCTCGCCGGTACCCTCCAGGAAAAAGCGCATCAGCAGGTTCTTTGCAGCCAGCATGCGATAAGCGCTCGTGGCGCGCCAGTCGGTGATCGGTTGGTAGTCCGTCTCGAGAGCAGCCTGCGCCGCACGAATGGTCTCCTCGCTCCAGGGCTGACCGATCAAAGCGGCCTCCACGGCCTTCGCCCTTTTTGGTGTTGCGGCCATGCCGCCGAAGGCCACGAGCGCAGTGCGGACGTGATTGTCCTCGTCAAGCGCAATCCGGAAAGCGCCGAGTAGGGCGGAGATATCCTCGTCGCGACGCTTGGAAACCTTGTAGGCGGCGAAACGATCGCCTTCGGGCAGGGCGGGAACGAAGATGCTTTCGACGAATTCGCCTGGCTTTCGGTCCTGCTTGCCGTAGGAGACGAAGAAATCTTCGAGCGGCAGCGTGCGCGTACCGTTCGTCGATCGCAAGGTGACGGATGCGCCGAGAACGATCAGCGGTGGCGGGCTGTCGCCGATCGGCGACCCGTTGGCGATGTTGCCGCCGATCGTGCCCATATTGCGGACCTGTTCGCCGCCGATGCGGTCGATGAGCCGGCCGAAGGCCGGGTAGGCGCTGGCGAGGGCATCAAACGCCGCCGTGTAGCTGACGCCGGCGCCGATCGTCAGACCAGCTTCCGTGCATTCGATCCGCTGCAGTTCGGCGATGCCATTGATGAAAACCGCCGGATTGAGCGATCGCATCTGCTTCGTCACCCAGAGACCGACATCGGTCGCGCCAGCGACGATCGTTGCGGCCGGATGTTCGTCGAGCACCGCTGCGAGCCCCATCGCGTCCGCCGGCACAATCAGACAGTCCTCACCGTTGCGGATCACGATCGTTTCCGTGGAACGGAGCGCCTTCAGCTTTGCAGTGACCGCATCCCGCGTGCGGGTGATCGGATCGAAGATTGCCGAGGGGCGTTCCTGCGTTGCGGCCTCTGCCGCCCGTACGATCGGCTCATAGCCGGTACAGCGACAGAGATTGCCTTGCAGTGTTTTCTCGATTGCGGCCCGGCTCGGATTGTCATTCGTCAGCCACAGGCCATAGAGCGACATGACGAAGCCCGGCGTGCAGAAGCCGCATTGCGAAGCGTGGAAATCGACCATGGCCTGCTGCACCGGATGGAGCGTGCCGTCCTTGGCCGCGAGATGCTCGACCGTCACAACATGCGTCGCGTTCAGCGAGCCGACAAAGCGGATGCAGGCGTTGACGCTTTCATAGACGAGCCCTTCGTCGTTCGAAAGGCGGCCGACCAGCACCGTGCAGGCGCCGCAATCGCCTTCGGCGCAGCCCTCCTTGGTACCGGTCAGCCGGTGTTCCAGCCTCAGATAGTCGAGCAAGGTTGCGGTCGGCGCGACGTCCGAAAGGGCAATCTCGGTTTCGTTCAGGATGAAGCGGATGCTGTCGGATGCCTGTGCCATGCCATCATTTCCGTGGCTGCTGCATGTTCCTTAAGTCGTAGCCGATTTAACGATAAAACATGCAGCAATTCAAAGTGCTACAGCGTCCTCTGCGCATCTGACAAGAAGCGCGGCGCTGTAGATTGGAGCGCAATACGGGCGGAAACCGCTCACGCTTTGCCTCGGCGCGCTCTATTGCGCGGTCCAGCCGCCATCCATCGAGACATGCGTGCCCGTGATCTGCGCCGCGTCATCGCTCGCAAGATAGAGCGCCAGCGATGCCACCTGCTCAACAGTTATGAATTTCTTGGTCGGCTGGCCCTTGAGCATCACGTCGTTCACCACCTGCGCCTCCGTGATGCCGCGCGTCCTTGCCTGGTCCGGGATCTGCTTCTCGACAAGCGGCGTCAGCACGTAGCCGGGGCAGATCGAGTTCGCAGTAATGCCGTTTTCCGCGACCTCCAGCGCGACCGTCTTCGTGAGACCCATGATACCATGCTTGGCCGCGACATAGGCGGACTTGAAGGGCGAGGCGACAAGCCCATGCGCTGAGGCGATATTGACGATACGCCCCCAGCCTTTCGTCTTCATGCCGGGGAGAGCGGCGCGGATCGTGTGGAAGGAGGAGGAGAGATTGATGGCGATGATCCGGTCCCATTGTTCGACCGGAAAGTCCTCGACCTTCTCGACATATTGTACGCCGGCATTGTTGACGAGGATATCGACGCCGCCGAAGCGCGCCGCAGCGGTCGCCATCAGGTCGGCGATCTCCTCGGGCTTCGTCATGTCGGCAGGATGATAGATGACCGTGCCGCTACCGAGGCCGGCGACCTCGTCCGTCACCGCCCTGATCTCGTCGGGCGCACCGAAGCCATTCAGCACGATATTGGCACCTGTCTTCGCGAAAGCCTTGGCAATCGCCAGGCCGATGCCGCTCGTCGAACCCGTTATGACCGCAGTTTTCGTCATTCGTTCTCTCCCTCGCGCTGCCGCTCTTTATTACCGGTTCGGGTGGGCCGCGGGCGAAAATCGCCGTGCTTTTCTCCGTTCCGCCCTCGGTTCGGTTTTGCAATGCAACAGTGTCAACCTACGCGGAAAAATACATGAGTGACAATTGTGTTTTTTGGATTGCCGACGCAGATTTGGCGCCGTTTGGAGGAGCGACGGTATTGCGGTTCATTTTCGTTTGACATTCGTTTTTCCATCATATTGAAGTTTTCGAATGTCGTCGTTGAGGAAAGCGCGACGTCAAAGTAAGGCCGGGGAGGGGCGCATGGGCGAATATATTCTCGCGATCGATCAGGGCACGACATCGAGCCGGGCGATCGTTTTCGACCGCAAGCAGAAGATCGCCGGCGTCGGCCAGAAGGAGTTCAAACAACATTTCCCGAAGTCGGGCTGGGTCGAGCACGACCCGGAGGAAATCTGGCAAACGGTCCTCTTCACCGTCAAGGAAGCGATCGAGAAGGCCGGTATCTCCGCCAGTGAGATCGCCGCAATCGGCATCACGAACCAGCGCGAGACGGTGGTGGTATGGGAGCGCGAGACCGGCAAGCCGATCCACAACGCGATCGTCTGGCAGGATCGCCGCACGGCGCCCTTCTGTGAAAAGCTGAAGAAGAAGGGACTGGAAAAGACCTTTGCGAAAAAGACCGGCCTGTTGCTCGACCCCTATTTCTCCGGCACGAAGCTCAACTGGCTGCTTTCGAACGTGAAAGGGGCGCATGCGCGCGCAGCAAAGGGCGAGCTTTGCTTCGGCACAATCGACACCTTCCTCATCTGGCGGCTTACCGGCGGCAAGTCTTTCGCGACGGATGCGACCAACGCATCGCGCACGCTCCTCTACAACATCGCCGACAATGTCTGGGACAACGAACTGCTCGATATTCTGCGCGTTCCGCGGGCGATGCTGCCGGAGGTCAAGGATTGCGCCGCCGACTTCGGCGTGGCCGATGCGGCGCTCTTCGGAGCGGCGATCCCGATCCTCGGCGTTGCAGGTGACCAGCAAGCGGCAACGATCGGCCAGGCCTGCTTCAAGCCCGGCATGCTGAAGTCAACCTACGGCACCGGCTGCTTCGCACTGCTCAACACCGGCAAGGACATCGTCCATTCGAAAAACCGCCTGCTCACCACCATCGCCTATCGCCTCAATGGTGAAACCACCTACGCACTAGAGGGTTCGATCTTCGTTGCCGGAGCAGCCGTACAATGGCTGCGCGATGGCCTCAAGGTGATCAAGGCGGCCCCGGACACCGGCACGCTTGCCGAGAGCGCCGATCCCTCGCAGGAGGTCTATCTCGTTCCGGCCTTTACCGGCCTCGGCGCGCCGCATTGGGATCCAGATGCGCGCGGCGCGATTTTCGGCATGACCCGCAACACGGGACCGGCGGAGTTTGCCCGGGCGGCGCTTGAAGCTGTCTGCTACCAGACCCGCGATCTGCTCGAGGCCATGCACAAGGACTGGCGCAACGGCGGCAAGGATACGGTGCTGCGCGTCGACGGCGGCATGGTCGCCTCCGACTGGACGATGCAGCGCCTCTCCGATCTGCTCGACGCGCCGGTTGATCGTCCCGTCATTCTCGAGACGACGGCGCTCGGTGTCGCCTGGCTTGCCGGAAGCCGAGCCGGCATCTGGCCAAGCCAGGAGGAGTTCGCGAGATCCTGGGCGCGTGACCGGCGCTTCGAACCGAAAATGGACGAGGCCACACGCAAGGGGAAGCTCAAGGGCTGGCGCAGCGCGGTCAAGAGGACATTGATCGCGGCTTAAGTGGCAGCGTTCCGCCTGCGGTTTTGCCAGGCCTGCTTACAAAACGCATAACGCAGTCACTGCGGGTCGCAGCAATCAAGCGCTGCTGCGAACATCCACTGCCTTGATAACGTCAATGTGCGATGCATCGCCAATGGTATGGGAATAATGCCCATGGTCTGCCTGCGCAATCCGAACTCGCGGGGGGCGCTGCGCGGGACGGATGCCTCGTGCCAAGCCTCGGTATCGCCAGTCTGTAGGCGGCGAGCCGCTCTATCGAGGATCGTCACGTCCGCCCGTGCGACTTGACTCACGCATAGCTCGATGGCTATATGTATATCAATAGCCAACAGGGTATCGATCCAAATGTCGAACGCTCACGACGTGCTCTTCAAAACGCTTGCCGATCCGACTCGGCGAGCGCTCTTTGAGCGATTGTGCCGCGAGGGGGAAAGGACAGTCGGAGCACTGACGGCGCGGGCCGGGGTTTCGCAACCGGTCGTCTCAAAGCATCTCGTCGTCCTGAAGCAGGCGGGCTTGGTGCGCGACCGCCACGAAGGTCGCCACACGTACTACAGCGCCCAGCTCGGCGCGCTTGCCCCGCTGGTCGATTGGACAAGTCAGATGGCCGGGTTCTGGCAAAGCCGCTTCGACGACCTAGAAGACTTACTGAAAAGGATGGATCAATGAACGAAACGTCGCCCGAAACGCGCTCCGTCGTGGTCGAACGCGAGATCCCTCATCCGCCGGAAAAGATCTGGCGTGCGCTCACCCAGCCACACCTGGTCGAGGAGTGGCTGACGAAGAACGATTTCAAACCTGTTGTGGGTCACCGTTTCAATCTTCGCGGAGACTGGGGCGGCGTATTGGATTGCGAGGTCCTAGCCGTCGAGCCGAACAAAAAGCTGACCTACACTTGGAATTTCGCCCATGACGATGCGGCCTTCGATTTGAAGAGTGTGGTGACTTTCACGCTCACGCCGACGAGCACAGGGACCCAGCTGCGCATGGAGCAATCGGGTTTCCGGCCGCAACAGCGGCAGGCCTACGGGGGCGCCAAAGCGGGATGGGAGCAGTTCTTTGCCAATCTGGAGCGCGTCTTGGCGCAGATGGATTGAATCCGCCGGCACCGTCCAAAAATGGGCCAATCACGTCCCCGATTCACTGCCTTAATGGGAGGATTCAATGAACACGTGGATTCGGCAAATCCACCGCTGGTTGTCAATCGCCTTCACGGCGACTGTGATCGCTAACTTCGTCGCCATGGCACTGGGGGAGCCTCCTGCCTGGGTGGTTTATTCCCCACTGCTCCCGCTCTTCTTGCTGCTGTTCACCGGCCTCTACATGTTCACGCTGCCGTATGTTGCGAAGCGGGGTGGTGGTCGAGCCGCTGACGCAATGAAGTGAGCACGACGCGCCGGCCTCCTGGCCCGGCCGTCCCCCGGCTCCACAGCGGCGGCAATTAGAAACGATGCGTTTCCCGAACGGCCATTTGCGGCTTGGAGGGATGCCAACTATTTCTGTGCGAACAGAAACAGGAAGGCATCATGGAACTCGGGCTTTACACATTCGCGGACGTGGATCCCAATGCGATCGACAAGGGTGCCGAAGGACGGCGACGTCTCGCTAACCTCCTAGAGGAAATAGAGCTTGCCGACCAGGTCGGGCTCGATGTTTTTGGCCTCGGCGAGCATCACCGGCCGGATTATGCGGCTTCTGCGCCAGCCGTGATCCTGGCGGCTGCGGCCTCACGCACCAGCAGGATCCGCTTGAGCAGCGCCGTGACGGTGCTGAGCTCGGACGATCCGGTGCGGGTCTTCCAGCAGTTTTCGACGCTCGACCTTCTCTCCAACGGCCGCGCCGAGATCATGGCGGGCCGCGGCTCCTTCATCGAGTCCTTCCCGCTCTTCGGCCAGTCGCTCGACGACTACGACCAGCTTTTCTCCGAAAAGCTGGACCTGCTGCTCGCGATCCGGGAGAGCGAAAAGGTCACCTGGTCGGGAGACATGCGTCCGTCGATCGACGACCGTGGTGTCTATCCGCGTCCGCTGCAGGATTCGCTGCCGCTCTGGATTGCCGTCGGCGGCACACCGCAGTCAGTGGCGCGCGCCGGCGCACTCGGCTTGCCGATGGCGCTTGCGATCATCGGCGGCGAGCCTCGCCGCTTTGCACCGCTCTTCGAGCTTTATCGCGAAGCGGCGCGCCGCGCGGGCCAGGACCCGGCAAAGCTGAAGATGAGCATCAACGTTCACGGTTTCATCGCCGACACGACGGAGAAGGCGGCTGACCAGTTCTACGGACCGCAGGCGGAGGTGATGAACCGGATCGGCCGTGAACGCGGCTGGGGAGCGACGAACCGCGCCCACTTCGACCAGGCGCGCAGCCCGACCGGCAATCTTTTCCTCGGCGCTCCCGAGACCGTGGCGCAAAAGATCGTCGCGCATCAAAAACTCTTCCGCAATGATCGCTTCCTCCTGCAGATGGCGATCGGCCTGATGCCGCACGACCAGATCATGCGCGGCATCGAGCTTTACGGCACCAAGGTCGCGCCGCTGGTCCGGGAGATGCTGGCGGAGGAACGCGGATCGCATCCTGCCGGCGCCTGACCGTTCACTGTCGGCACTGGCATATGCCGCGCCGGCGCGCTACATGTGGCCGCGGAAAGCGAGACACCATGACCCTCAACAACGACGAAGATCTTGAGCGGCTGAAGGAAATCGGCCGCGTCTGCGCCAATGCATTGCAGGCCATGGCCGAGGCCCTCGAACCCGGCATCACCACGGCCGAACTCGACGCGATCGGCCGCAAGGTGCTGGAGGATGCGGGCGCACGCTCGGCGCCGGAGCTTTGCTATCAGTTCCCCGGCGCGACCTGCATCAGCGTCAACGAGGAAATCGCCCACGGCATCCCCGGCGCCCGCGTGATCCGCGCCGGCGATCTCGTCAATATCGACGTTTCGGCGGAGAAGGACGGTATCTTTGCCGACACTGGGGCTTCGTTTCCGGTGCCGCCGGTGACCGCAGCAATCGACAGGCTTTGCCGCGACGGCAAGCGCGCCATGTGGGTCGGGCTGAAGCAGGTCCGCCCGGGTCAATCCCTGGCGGCGATCGGCAATGCCATCGGCGACTTCGCCCGCAAGAACCGCTATTCGCTCGTCACCAACCTCGCGAGCCACGGCATCGGCCGCTCGCTGCACGAGGAGCCGGGCGAGATCGCCACCTGGCCTGACCGGTCCGAGCGGCGGCAAATGACCGACGGCATGGTTTTCACCGTCGAGCCGTTCCTGTCGATGGGCGCCCACTGGGCGGAAGGCGGGGACGACGACTGGACGCTCTACAGCGAGCCGCGCGCCCCGACGGTGCAGTATGAACATACCATCGTCGTCACGCGCGGCGGACCGTTGGTCGTGACCTTGCCAGGGTGACGCGCCCCCTTAAATCGTCTCCGATTTAGGGACAAATGCAGTAGGGATCGTTCGATTCCGTCAACGGGACGTTCAATTATTGTCATTTGTCGTCTTCTTGCTGCGGTGCAATAAGAAGACCATGAGCACGCTCCACAAACTCGAGGACCGCGATCGCGCCCCTTCCAAGCAAGCCGGTGCCGGCCTTCATGAGGTAAAGCACCGCGGCGACAACGAGCCGGCGTCCTTTGCGCATCCCGCCCCAAGAGGCAATCTAGCGGCAACGGCCATCGCCGGTGCCATCGCCATGGCGGTCGCCATGGGCTTCGGCCGTTTTTCCTACACGCCGATCCTGCCGGCGATGATGGCGGATGCGGGACTCTCGCCGCGAGACGCCGGGCTGATCGCCTCGGCGAACTTTGTTGGCTATCTCGCCGGCGCCGTGCTCGCCGCCTATGGCTGGGCGCATGGCCGCGAGCGGTGGATCGGCCTTGTCGCGCTCGTGGCGACTACGCTGTTGCTCGCCGCCATGGGACTGACGTCCTCTGTGCTCGCTTACTCCGTCATTCGTTTCCTCGCCGGCCTTGCCAGCGCGTTCGCGATGATCTTCGTCTCGGGGATCGTGCTCGGAGAGGGGCTGCGCGCCAGATCGGAGCACGTACCGTCGGTGCATTTCGGCGGCGTCGGGTTTGGTATCGCCCTTTCCTCGATTTGTGTATGGGCTGCGCCGCTTGCAGCTGCCGGCTTCTCCACGTCGCAAGCGGACTGGTTCACCGGTGCGCTCGTCGCGCTTGTGGGCACCGTTGTCGTGGCCGCACTGCTGCCGCGCGGACACCTCGCCGCAAGTGGCGGTGCGCCCGAAAGGCCTTTGGCCTGGACGCGGCCGCTCACGGTCATGACCCTTACCTACGGCTTCTTCGGCTTCGGCTATGTGATCACCGCCACCTTTCTGGTCGCCATGGCCCGCGATGCGAGCGGCGGCCACAGCGTTGAATTTCTTGCCTGGTTACTGACGGGTGCAAGCGCTGCGGTCTCGGTGTATCTCTGGCGCTTCGCCGTCCCGCGTTTCGGGCTTTCGGGCGTCTACGCCATCGGTCTGCTGGTCGAGGCTGCGGGGCTCGTGCTGACCGTCTCGTTGCCCTTGCCCTTTGCGCCGATCGTGGGCGGCTTGATGCTCGGCGCCACCTTCATGATGATCACGGCCTATGGTCTGCAGATCGGCCGGCGGCTTGCGCCGGAAAGTCCGCGCCGGGCGCTTGCCTTCATGACGGCAGCCTTCGGCATCGGCCAGGTCATCGGGCCGCTGGTTGCGGGGTGGCTTGCCGAACGGACCGGCGATTTTACCTTGCCGACACTCGTCGCCGCCGTCGTTCTGTTTTGCTGCGGGATCGTGGTCGTATTTGAACTCCGCAAGATCAGCCCCGCCCTGTCGCACTGATATTTCGCGGCTATTCGGTTGAATTACAGAAATTGTGAACAAGCGCAGCTTGATGAAATAACAGTAACATTCACATTACCTAATTGTTGCCTAGGGCGAATTGCCCTAGTTTCGGCACATCAGGGGGCAAGTCATTGTCCTTCCCCAGAACCGAGAGTGCCACGCCTTGTTCCAATCCTTTTTCCCCACGCCGAAGCAGTTCTTCATTTCCGTCATCGCCTGGTCGCTGTTAGCCATTGCCTTCTGGTACGGCTGGGGCGAAAGCCTGGGCGCCGCGTTCGGCCTTCCTCCGTTGGCGGTTGACGCGCCGCCGATCGTCGGCATTTCCGCGTTTTGGTCGCCGGCTTTCCTGTGGTTTTATATCTACTTCGGCATCGTCGTCGGGCTTTTCACGGCATTCTGGTATGTCTATTCGCCGCATCGCTGGCAGACCTGGTCTATCCTGGGCTCGGCTCTGATCCTTTTCGTTACCTATTTTCAGGTCCAGGTCAGTGTCGCGATCAATAACTGGTACGGCCCGTTCTGGGATCTGGTGCAGGCAGCGGTTTCCAAGTCGGCCGTGGTGACGGCCGAGCAGTTCTACGGGGAGATCGGCACATTCCTCGCGATTGCGATGGTCGCCGTAGCCGTCGCGGTCATGACGCGCTTCTTCGTCAGCCACTACATCTTCCGCTGGCGCACGGCCATGAACGAATACTACATGGCAAACTGGGGCAAGCTTCGCCACATCGAAGGTGCTTCGCAGCGCGTTCAGGAAGATACAATGCGTTTCTCGACCACTGTCGAGGGGCTTGGCGTCAGCCTGATCGACAGCGTCATGACGCTGATCGCGTTCACGCCGGTGCTGATCCGGCTGTCCGCCAACGTCACCGAGCTGCCGATTGTCGGCATCATTCCCTATCCGCTGGTAACGGCCGCAGTGCTCTGGTCGCTGTTCGGCACCGTGTTCCTGGCGCTCGTCGGCATCAAACTGCCGGGGCTGGAATTCCGCAATCAGCGGGTGGAAGCCGCCTACCGCAAGGAACTCGTCTACGGCGAGGATCACGCCGATCGCGCCCAGCCGCCGACGGTCGCCGATCTGTTCGACAATGTCCGCCGGAACTATTTCCGGCTTTACTTCCACTATCTCTATTTCAATATCGCCCGCATCTTCTATCTGCAGATCAACAACATCTTCTCGCTGCTGATCCTGGCGCCGTCGATCATCGCTGGCCGAATTTCGCTCGGCGCGCTGAATCAGATTTCCGGTGCGTTCGGCCAGGTGACGTCTTCGTTCCAGTATCTCGTCAACTCCTGGCCGACGATCGTCGAGTTGCTCTCGATCTACAAGCGCCTGCGCGCCTTCGAGTCGATCCTCGATGAAGCGCCGCTGCCAGAGATCGACCAGCAGTTCATCGAGGCTGGCGGCAAGGAAGAGCTGGCCCTGTGAGAGGTGGCAATCAGAAGGCGGAGCGATCCGCCTTCTTTCTTGCGCGCTCGATGAGGGGAAGCGCCTCGGCATAGCTGACGCAGGCGACATCCGGCTTGCCGCAGGTCTCTGTCAGGAAGCGGTCAAGCGCGCGCCAATAGGCGCCGCCATTCATCTCGACGAAATGGAAGCCGAGCTGAAGCGGAACACGGCCGCCGTCGTATTCCTTGCGGAACGCCTCGCGATAGGCCGCAATTGTGCGTTCTTCGAAGGCCGCGCTGTTCTTCTTGTTCTCTACGCCCATCGAATGGCGGATGAAGAGATTGTAGTCCATGCCGATTACCGGCCGATGCGACGGGCCTTCGGGAATGAGGGGCAAGCCGAAACGCGGCAACCCGTCCTCAGCCGACGGCCAGCCGGGTCCCTTGGTCACGAGGCTTGCGTCATAGGTGAAGCCGAATGTCTTCAACGCGGGCAGCAGGCCGTCGCTCAACGAGAGGTAGGGCGCGCGGAAGCCCCTGACATCGTTTCTCGCAAACTCCGCCCAGCCTTGCGGTTCGGCCCCCGCCTTGTCGGCCTTCTTCCAGGCGTTGATCAATGCCTCGCGGAAGGCCATGAATTCCCGCTGCCAATCGGCTTCGCTCCAACCCTTGCCGTCGAAATGGCCGCAGGCATGGCTGCCGATATCGTGTCCATCGATATGGGCCTGCCAGACATGGCCCGCCCGCGTCGCGATCTCCTCGCGGCTTTGCGCGAAGCCGACGTTGGAGCGTCCCGCCTTTTGGCCCGGTGCCTTGTAGATCTGCTTGCCGTCCGCCTTGGTCATCAGGAAGGTGCAGGAGAGGAAATAGGTGAAGTGGGCGCCGCTGCGCTTTGCCATGGCGAGGCTTTTCTCCCACAGCGCGTTGTCATGGGCGCCGTCGAAGGAGACGATGACGAGCTGTTTGTTCGCTTTGGCCTCTGGCGCCGGCAGCGGCTCGGCAATGGCGAGGGCGGGAAAAAGGCAAAGGGAGAGAGCAAGGATCTGGCGCGTCATTCCGGAGGCATCTCGGGAGAATCAGTAAAGGAATTGTTCGTGCCGTCCCTTCTGCAGGAATGCGGCAATCCTTTGATCCATCTGGAAATTCGCGATCGATATCGCTATGCGTTGGTAAACAAATGAATAATTGCGGCGGGTGAAACATGGCGCTTCTCATTCTGGGCATTGTAATCTTCTTCGGCATCCATCTCGTTCGAAGCTTCGCACCGGGCGTGCGCAAGGCGGTGATCGAGCGGAACGGCGTCGGAGCCTGGCATGCGATCCACGGCATTTCGGCGGTCGTTGGCCTCGGACTCATCGCCTTCGGTTTCGACCAGGCGCGCGCGACCACCGGCATCCTCTATACGCCGCCGGTCTTTCTCACCCATATCGCCCTCACGCTGATGCTGATCGCTTGCATCTGTCTCGTCGCCGCCTTCCTGCCGGCTGGCAAGATCCGCGTCGCGACGAAGCATCCGGCCATTCTCGCCATCAAGATCTGGGCGCTTGCCCATTTGCTCGCCAATGGCGAGACCTCGTCGGTCCTGCTCTTCGGCGCATTCCTCGCGTGGGGTGTCGTTCTCCGCATTTCCATGAAGAAGCGCTGGCGCGCCGGCGAGATCAGCTATCCCACCGTTGGTTCCTATAGCTACGATGTCGCGGCGATCGTCATCGGCGCCGCGCTCTTTGCCGCGATTGTCTGGAAACTGCACGAACTGGTGATCGGCGTAGCACCCATCGCCATCGGCTAAATGATCTTCTCCCCCTTACAAGCGGCGCAAAATCGGGTAGAAGGCGCAAAATACTCAGCATGAAGGCCGGGCAGCCGGAACACAGGGACATGGCGAACCAAGACGACAGCTTTATCCGCGAGGTCAATGAAGAACTCCGTTCGGACCAGATGAAAGCCATCTGGACGCGCTTCGGCGGGCTGATTGTCGCACTCGCCGCCTTGATCGTTCTCGGCACCGTCGGCAAGGTCGGTTACGACTATTGGCAGGAAACATCCTCCTCGCAATCGGGCGACGCCTTCCTCGCGGCGCTCAATCTCGCGCGGGAAAACAAGTCGGACGAGGCTCTTGCGGCGCTGACGGCTTTGGAAAAGGACGGCTACGGCTCCTATCCGGTGCTGGCCCGGCTGCGGTCTGCGACCCTTGAGGCGCAGAAGGGCGAGACTGACGCGGCGATCACTGCCTTCTCCGAAATCGGCAACGATACGCGCATTCCGCCGGCGCTGCGCGACGCGGCACGCCTGCGCGCCGCCTATCTGCTCGTCGACCACGGAACCTATGAGCAGGTGTCGTCGGAGGTCGAACAACTGGCCGTTCCCCAAAACACGATGCGCCATTCCGCCCGGGAAGCGCTTGGGCTTTCGGCCTACAAGGCGGGCGACTTCGCCAAGGCGAAAAGCTGGTTCCAGCAGATCACCGACGACACCGAGAGCCCGCGCGGGGTCATGGGCCGTGCGCAGATGATGCTTGACGTGATCGCTGCGAGCGGAAAAGCCTGAAGCGCGTCGCATATATATGCGACGCCCTTTAGGTCTTTGTTTTTGTGCATGTCGTTGCCCCAAAACCGCTGCACACTTTTGGGCGACATGCATTAAGAGCGGAAACGGATTTTTGAGATGAGCTTTACCGTCGCCATCGTCGGGCGCCCCAATGTCGGCAAGTCCACCTTGTTCAACCGCCTGGTTGGCAAGAAGCTGGCGCTTGTCGACGATACGCCGGGCGTGACCCGCGACCGGCGCCCGGGCGACGCGAAGCTCGTCGACCTCAAGTTTCGCATCATCGATACCGCGGGGCTCGAGCAATCGGCGCCAGATAGCCTGCAAGGGCGGATGTGGGCGCAGACCGAGGCGGCGATCGACGAGGCCGATCTTTCGCTGTTCGTGATCGATGCCAAGGCGGGATTGACCCCGGCGGACGAAACGCTCGCGGACATGCTGCGCCGTCGCGGCAAGCCCGTCATCGTCGTCGCCAACAAGGCGGAGGCGCGCGGTTCCGACGGCGGCTTTTACGACGCCTTCACGCTCGGCCTCGGCGATCCTTGCCCGATTTCGGCCGAACACGGCGAGGGCATGCTCGACCTGCGCGACGCCATTGTCGCCGCGCTCGGCGAGGCGAGGGCCTTTCCGCCGAAGGAAGACGTGGCGGTGACCGATGTCGACATCCGCCCGAGCGCTTCGGGCGAGGGGGCTGAGGATGAGGATGCCGAGCCCGCCTATGACGAGACGAAGCCGCTGCGCGTGGCGATCGTCGGCCGGCCGAATGCCGGCAAGTCGACGCTGATCAACCGTTTCCTCGGCGAAGACCGGTTGCTGACCGGACCCGAGGCCGGCATCACCCGCGATTCGATCTCGGTCGAGTGGCATTGGCGCGGCCGCACGATCAAGATGTTCGACACCGCCGGCATGCGTCGCAAGGCCAAGGTCCAGGAAAAGCTCGAGAAGCTCTCGGTCGCCGATGCGCTGAGGGCGATCCGCTTTGCCGAGACCGTCGTTGTCGTCTTCGACGCCACCATCCCCTTCGAGAAGCAGGATCTGCAGATCGTCGATCTGGTCCTGCGCGAGGGACGCGCGGCCGTGCTCGCTTTCAACAAATGGGATCTTGTCGAGGATTGGCAGGCAGTGCTGGCCGACCTTCGTGAAAAGACCGAGCGTCTCTTGCCGCAGGCGCGCGGCATCCGCGCGGTGCCGATTTCCGGCCATACGGGCTATGGCCTCGACCGACTGATGCAGGCGATCATCGACACCGACAAGGTCTGGAACCGGCGCATCTCGACGGCGCGGCTTAATCGCTGGCTCGAATCGCAGCAGGTGCAACATCCGCCGCCGGCCGTTTCCGGGCGCCGCCTCAAGCTCAAATACATGACTCAGGTAAAGGCCCGTCCGCCGGGCTTCATGATCTCGTGCACGCGTCCCGAGGCCCTGCCGGAATCCTATACCCGCTATCTGATCAACGGGCTTCGCAACGACTTCGACCTGCCGGGCGTGCCGATCCGCGTGCATTTCCGCGCTTCGGATAATCCTTACGAATCGAAGGCACGCAAGAAGCGCTGATTACAGCGCCGCGCGCCGTATCAGGCGCGCAAAGGATGCTGTAGCACTGCTGCATGTTTTGATCCTTAGGTCGGCGACGATTTAAGGAAACATGCATCAGGGGCCGGCGGTTGTTGCCGGCAACTTGTCCCGCGCGATCAATGCTCCGTGATGACTGATCACGGCAGCCGCGATGCGAACGGCGAATGCCGCCGCGTCGGCGTGGCTGTCGCCCGCCGCAAGGCGGCCGAGGAACGCACCGTTGAAGCTGTCGCCAGCGCTGGTTGTATCGACCACGACCGGCACCGGCGCGGCGGGAACATGAATGCGCTCCTTGCCGACGAGGTCCACGGTTACGCCGTTTGCGCCGTCCTTGACTGCGATATCTTCGACACCGAGTGCCCGATAGCGATCGATAGTCGCCGAAACTGTATTGTCGCCGAAATGGGTCGCCTCGTCGTCAAAGCTTGGCAGAACCATGTTGGCCGCCCGCGCGCCGGCTTCCAGCACCGCGCGCATCCGCGCCATGTGCTCCCAGAGGCGCGGACGGATATTCGGATCGAAGACGACTCGTTTCCCGCTTGCTCGCGCGCGGCGCAACTCCGACAGCAAAGTCTCGACAGCGTGCGACGACAGGATTGCAAGCGTGATCCCGGAGAAGAAGAGGACATCCGCCATCTCGATCGCCGCCCGTAGCCGATCCGGATCGTCGGCAAGCAATTTGGCGGCCGAGGCGGAGCGCCAATAGGAGAAACTGCGCTCGCCGTCCTTCAGGTGGATCATGTAGAGGCCAGGGATGCGGTCCTCGTTCCTGCAGATATGGGCGGTGCCTATGCCGTTGCTTTCGATGAAGGCCAGCATTTCGGCCGAGACGACATCGGTGCCGACGGCGGTGAGATAGTCGACGCTCCAGTCCGACGGCAGGAACAGGCGGGCATAGTAGGCGGTGTTGAACGTGTCGCCGGCATAGCCCTTGCGAAGCATCCCACCTTCCGCCTGCATCAGTTCGACCATGCACTCGCCGATCGAAAGCAGTGTGCCGGCCATATGCTCCTCCATTTTCAGGACTCCGCCCGCAAGACGATTGCGCTGCGAGCGAATATCACCATCATCGTTTACTCGAAGAACTCCCAAAGATACATCTGCTTGGAGACGGCCGAAACGAGGAGATTTGCCGATGGCGATAGCATCGAGATCAGCGGACAACTGGTGGCGCGGCGCGGTGATCTATCAGGTCTACCCGCGCTCCTTTCAGGATACCGACGGCGACGGCATCGGCGACCTTCGTGGCGTCACCGGGCGGCTTCCCCATATCGCCTCGCTCGGTGTCGATGCGATCTGGCTGTCGCCCTTCTTCAGGTCACCGCAGGCCGACATGGGCTATGATGTCTCCGACTATTGCGACGTCGACCCGATGTTCGGCACCCTTGCCGATTTCGACGCCATGCTCGCAGAGGCGCATCGCCTCGGCCTGAAGGTGATCATCGATCAGGTGATTTCGCACAGCTCGGATCGCCATCCGTGGTTCATCGAGAGCCGGTCGAGCAGGACCAATTCCAAGGCCGACTGGTATGTCTGGGCGGATCCGAAGCCCGATGGCACGGCGCCGAACAACTGGCTTTCGATCTTCGGCGGCCCGGCCTGGGAATGGGACGGCGTGCGCAAGCAGTACTACATGCACAATTTCCTGTCGTCGCAGCCGGACCTCAACTTCCACAATCCGGAGGTCCAGGAGGCCGTGCTCTCGACCGTCCGCTTCTGGCTCGATCGCGGCGTCGACGGCTTCCGGCTCGATACCGCCAACTACTACTTCCACGACCGGCACCTCAGGGACAATCCGCCGCTCGTTCCAGATCCGGACGCAACGAGCCACGATGCGCCGGATGTCAACCCTTATGGCATGCAGGATCACCTCTACGACAAGACACAGCCGGAGAACGTCGGCTTCCTTCGCAGATTGCGGGCGATGCTCGATGGATACAGCAGTCGTGCAACCGTCGGCGAAGTGGGCGACGGCGCCCGTTCACTGAGCACCGTCGCCGCCTATACAGGCGGCCGCGACAAGCTGCACATGTGCTACACCTTCGATTTTCTCGGGCCGGAATTCACGGCAGGGCATATCCGCCGCTGCGTGGAAAAGTTTCGGGCGGTGGTCGCCGACGGCTGGGTTTGCTGGGCCTTTTCGAACCACGATGTGATCCGCCATGTCAGCCGGTTCGCACGCAATGAGGCCGAGCGGGAGCAGGTGGCGAAGCTCGCGATTTCCCTGCTTGCCGCGTTGCGCGGGTCGATCTGCCTTTACCAGGGCGAGGAACTGGGATTGCCGGAGGCGGAACTTGCCTTCGAGGAGCTGCGCGACCCCTACGGCATCCGCTTCTGGCCGGCCTTCAAGGGCCGCGACGGATGCCGCACGCCGATGGTATGGGAACAGGAATTGCCCAATGCGGGCTTCTCCCTCGGGACGCCCTGGCTGCCGGTCCGTGACGAACAGCGGTTGCTTGCGGTTGACGCGCAGGAGGGCGTTCCGGGATCGGTGCTGGAGCATTATCGCCGGACCCTCGATTTTCGCCGGACACAGGCGCCGCTTCTCGACGGCGACATGGCGTTTCTCACCTTCAACCAGGACATCCTGACCTTCACGAGGGAGAAGGATGGGGAACGACTGCTGTTCGCTTTCAATCTCACGCGGGAGCGACAAAGTCTTTATCCGCCAGAGGAGGTCAGCGAGGTGTTACCGATGCCGGGGTTCGCGGCGACGTTCGACAACGGTGAAATCCAGTTGGACGCACTGGATGCGTTCTGCGGTCGGTTGGCATCGCGGTCTTCCAAGCTGGTGTAGGAGCGTCATGGAATCGGCGCTGTCCTCAGTCGATACGATGCACGCAGAGAATAGGTCAGGATCGCGATAATTCCCCAAAGTCGAATGTAAGAGAACAGGAGTATAAATCCGGTATACAAGAGAAACTGCACACGGCTGTATGCGGCACTGTCAAATAGCGGCGACAGAAATATTGCGATCTGTGCCTGCAAAAAGGTCGTAATCACCAAAAATGCGCAGATATGGACGACCGCCCGCGAAAGATGGCGACCGTGATGTCTGATTTCACGCAGAATACCGACGAACCTGGGTGGGCGATCCAACCCCCTTTCGACCACAAGCATGAACGTGATCATCGAAACGATCGCGATCCACAGCTGCAGCAGGCCCTGTCGCCAGGGGAATACGATGCCGTCAAAACCAAGCCAGAGCTGAGCTGCGGCGAATCTGTCGACGCCGGTAAAGTTGGCAGTGCAAACGGCAAGCAAGAAAAGCAACAAGAGCCGCCAGATCACGCGCCAGCCGAAAATCACCTGTTCCCTGAACGTAAGTTGTGAAAGCGACGTCCAGCCATTTGCCAGTTCGATCATCTTCTGGCTGGCGAGAAGGAAGGCGATGAAGACCGCAAACTGGACCAATATCATCCCCAAGAGGATGAGCCCGTCGGGCATCGCCTTTGCACAGGTCCGAAGTACCGTCGCCAGTAGCAGCCAAGGCACAATGTGCAGAAGCAAATATGGCCCAAAGGTTGGAAAAGCGCGGTATGCGCGGCTTGGCTGACTAGACGTGAGCGTAGTTTCGACGTTTTCCATGACAGCGTTATGCCGGAAAGACATAAAGTGTCGTTTAGCGCGTTCGTTAAAATCCGGACGATCGTTCGGCCTTCAAGTCGCAATAGACCTTACAGCGCCGCGCGTCTTTCAGACGCGCAAAGGACGCTGTAGCGCTTTGAGTTACTGCATGTTTCCTTAAATCGGGTACGATTTAAGGAAACATGCAGTAGGCTCACCCGATCAGCGCGAACTGATCCACGTCGACCAACCCGCGATCCGAAATTTTCAAATGCGGTATTACCGGAAGCGGCAGGAAAGCAAGCTGCAGGAAGGGCTCCTCGAGCGTTGCGCCGAGTGCAAAGGCGGCGTGGCGCAGGTGATGCAGGATGTCGCGGACCCGCTCATGGGGTTCGACGCTCATCAGGCCGGCGACCGGCAGCGCAATTTCACCTGTGACCTTGCCGTCGTCGACGACGACGAAACCACCCTTGATCTCGCCGAGCCGGTTTGCGGCGAGCGCCATGTCCTCCTCGTTGACGCCGACGACGCAGATATTGTGGCTGTCGTGGCCGACGGTCGAGGCGATCGCGCCTTTCTTCAGGCCGAAGCCCTGGACGAAGCCGTTGGCGTGATTGCCATTGACGCCATGGCGTTCGATGACGGCCACTTTGATGATGTCCCGCCCGAGGTCGATGCCAGTCTGGTTTCCTTCGGCGGGCAGGTGGAAGCGCCGGTGTTCGGTGATGATCTTGCCGGGCACAACGCCGATCACCGAAGTCTGGCTTTCCGCATAGGGAACCGCAAAATCGGCGGCTTTAACCTGGCCAGCCTTGACGCTGTCGAGCCCGACCGGCTCGACCGGCTTGCGCGTCGCGAACAGCGCATCCGTTACCCGTCTCCCGGCGGAAAACACGAGATCGGCCTTGCAGTTCTCCAGGCTGTCGATCACGACGAGGTCGGCGCGCCAGCCGGGCGCGACAAGGCCGCGGTCCCTGAGGCCGAAAGCGCGGGCGGCGGAAATCGAGGCAGCGCGATAGATCGCCAGAGGCTCGACGCCAGCCGCGATCGCGGTGCGGATCATGTGATCAAGGTGCCCCTGTTCGGCGATATCGAGCGGATTGCGGTCGTCGGTGCAGAGCGCAAGGTAGGGCGACAGCCGCTCGGTGATGATCGGCATCAGGGCATGCAAGTCCTTCGAGACGGAACCCTCGCGCACGAGGATGTGCATGCCCTTGCGGATCTTTTCGAGCGCCTCGTCCGCGGTCGTGCATTCGTGATCGGTGCGGATGCCGGTGGCAAGATAGCCGTTCAGCTCCTTGCCGGAGAGAAGCGGTGCATGGCCGTCGATGTGACCGCCCTGGAACGCGTCCAGCTTGGCCAGGCAAACAGGGTCCTTGTGAACGACGCCGGGGAAATTCATGAACTCGGCGAGCCCGATCACCTTCGGGTGGTGGCGGAAGGGCACGAGGCGTTCGATCGGCAGGTCGGCGCCGGCCGTCTCGAGATGGGTTGCCGGCACGCAGGACGAAAGTTGGACGCGGATGTCCATGATCGTTTCCGTTGCCGAATCGAGGAAGAACTGGATGCCCTCGGTGCCAAGGACGTTGGCGATCTCGTGCGGATCGCAGATCACCGTCGTGATGCCAAGGGGGAGGACGCAGCGGTCGAATTCATGCGGGGTGACGAGCGAGGATTCAATATGCAGATGCGTATCGATGAAACCCGGAACGACAACGCGGCCGGTGATGTCGATTTCCTCGTGTCCGTGATAATCGCCGTAGGTGCCAACGATGCGATCGGCGCAAATGGCGATGTCGGAAGCAACGAGTTCACCGGTGACGAGATCGAAGAAACGTCCGCCCTTGAGCACGATGTCGGCCGGGACGCGGCCCACGCCCTGATCGATGATACGTTCCAACATCTCGGACATGCGCGCGCTCCGCGTTCTGTGCTGATCCATAACAATAACCCTCTCCCCGCGTGCGGGGAAAGGGCCTGAGAAAGCGTGATATCGAAAGCTCAGATGTTGTTCTTCAGGACGTCCCGCAGCTTGTCGAACAATTCGTCGATCTGCTGTTTCTGGATGATCAGCGGCGGCGACAACGCGATGATGTCGCCGGTCGTGCGGATAAGCAGGCCCTTCTCATAGGCCTTCAGGAAGGCGGAGAATGCCCGCTTCGTCGGCTCTCCGGCGATCGGTTCCAGTTCGATCGCGCCGATCAGTCCGATGTTGCGGATGTCGATGACATGCGGGCAGTCCTTGAGCGAATGCAGAGCCTCTTCCCAATAGGACGCGAGTTCGGCGGCGCGGGTGAGCAGGCCTTCCTCCTTGTAGGTATCGAGCGTGCCAAGCGCGGCGGCAGATGCGATCGGGTTGCCGGAATAGGTGTAGCCGTGGAAGAACTCGATCAGATGTTCCGGACCGGTCATGAAGGCGTCGTGGATCTCCGACGTCACGAAGACGGCGCCCATCGGGATCACGCCGTTGGTGATGCCTTTCGCGGTCGTGATGATGTCAGGCTTCACGTCGAAATACTGCGCGGCAAAGGGCGTGCCGAGGCGGCCGAACCCGGTGATGACCTCGTCGAAGATCAGGAGGATGCCGTGCTTGGTACAGATCTCGCGCAGTTTCTGGAGATAGCCCTTCGGCGGGATGAGCACGCCGGTGGAGCCGGCAACGGGCTCGACGATGACGGCGGCGATGGTGGAGGCGTCATGCAGCGTGACGATCCGCTCCAGTTCGGTCGCCAGATCGGCGCCATGCTCCGGTTCTCCGCGAGTGAAAGCATTCTTTGCCGGAAGATGGGTGTGCGGCAGGTGATCGACGCCGGTCAAAAGCGTGCCGAACATCTTGCGGTTGGCGACGATGCCGCCGACCGAGATGCCGCCGAAGTTGACGCCGTGATAGCCGCGCTCGCGGCCGATCAGCCGGAAGCGGGAGCCATTTCCCTTGGCGCGATGATAGGCAAGCGCGACCTTCAGCGCGGTGTCGACCGATTCCGAGCCCGAGTTCGTGTAGAGGACATGATTCATCCCTTCAGGCGCGATGTCCACCAGCCGGTTTGCCAGCTCGAAGGCTTTCGGATGGCCGAGCTGGAAAGCCGGCGCATAGTCGAGTTCGCCCGCCTGTTCGCGGATCGCTTCGGTGATTTTCGGCCGGCAATGACCCGCATTGACGCACCAGAGGCCAGCCGTGCCGTCAAGCACGGTGCGGCCGTCGTGGGTCGTGTAGTACATGTCCTTGGCGCCGACGAAGAGCCGCGGCTCCTTCTTGAATTGCCGGTTGGCGGTGAACGGCATCCAGAAGGCGCGCAAATCGATCGGCGTTGTATTCAATCGGTTCGACATGTCCTGTTCTCCTCGGCGAATTCTGACTGCTGGCGGTGCGAGTGGCTGGTTGCTGCATGTTTCCTTAAATCGTAGCCGATTTAAGTACCAAAACATGCAGCAATTCAAAGTGCTACAGCGTCCTTGCGCGGCTGCTAGGACGCGGCGCTGTAGGTCGGATTCTTTTACCCTTTGGTCAAACTATCAGCGCGCGGGATAGCGTCAAGCCTTTGGCGCTTGCGTCCCTGCAGCAAGTTTTTCGAGAGCACGACGCCGTCAACTTCTTGGCTCGCCAAAAAACAAAAGCCCCGCGCGATTGCTCGTGGGGGGCTTCGTAAGGCGTCCGGCATGATGGACGTATTGGGAGATTACGCCGATTTGCGGACGAGGACTTTTTCTGCCACGGCATTGTCTTCGCCGTAGATTTCCGTGAGGGCGCCCAAGATCTTCATGACCGCGTCAGAGGAACTCGAATAATAAATCGTCTGGGCGTCACGACGGGTGCTTACCAGATTCTGGGCGCGCAATTTCGAAAGGTGCTGGGAAAGAGCCGACTGGCTCAGCCCGACCTTGTTGGCCAATGCGCCGACCGCCAACTCTTCCTTGATGAGAGAGTCAAGGATGAGAAGGCGCTTAGGATTTGCCATGGCCGAAAGGAAACCGGCTGCTATTTCGGCTTCCTCGTGTTTTTCAGGCGGAAGGGGCTGCATTGCGTGCTCCATGCGAAAATTACATCACACGTAGTTATGATTGGTGAAGCACGATAATTAGACGTGATGCATAAAAGGGCAACCACCCACTGCGAAAAATGGGGGTAGCTAAGCACCGATTAACCGTAAAGTTTTTTCAGAAGCGGCCGCAATTCCGCCGTCCCGCGGAGCGGCGCCTCGAATTCGAGGCGTTTCAACCGCTCGCCATCGAAGAGATCAAGGCCGGCCGCGTCGATGCCGACGATCTTCCAGTCCCCTTCCGGCGCGCGGCAATGGACGGTCGCGTAGTGATTCACGGCGTCGCCATGGTCGGCATTCATATGTTCGATCGCGCCGTCCTCCATTTCGGCGAGTTCGGCGGCCGCCGGTGAGGCGATCGCGAGATCTTCGGCCGTCAGTGCGTAGGCGCGCCCAAAGCCCCCGTTGAGGCTTGCCCTTAATGGGTTCAGGCGGAAGAAACCGAAATCGGGAAAGTCGACATAGAGCTTGGCCTTGGGATGGCGGCGGACGAACCGCGCGCGAATGCGGCCGTGGGCCTCGGAAGCACGCGGAACCTCTTCAGCATCGCATTGAACGGTCAGGCGCGGGTGGGCGAGGGGATCGCCCTTGCCGGATTCGCCGGTCAGGAGCGACGCCCGCCGGTCGGTAAGCAGCGCCTGTGTATGGGTTGCCAAGCGCGAGACGAGAACGACCGGCGCGCCATCGATGTCGATACCGATCAGCACACGGCTGACGAAGGGAAAGCCGCCGCTTTCCGGCTCGATCGCAGCGAGCGAGCCGCTTTTCGCCGAACGAAGCAATATCCGGGCGAGCTTGCGGGCCTCATCGTCGGTTTCGCGCAGAACGTTGGGTTTTTCGCTCATGGCTGGTCTTCCTTTCGCCGCTCGTCACCCCGAACACAAAAAAAGCCCGAAGCGGTTGCTCCGGGCTTTATTGGCCGTTCGGCGTGTTGCGTCAACTTTTGTTGCGATGACGCGTCAGGCCTTCGACAATGTTTTGCGCGTCGATCGTGCCGACGACCGAGCCGTTGTCGACGACGCCGATGCTGCCCGGCTGGCGGGACATTGCGTCCAGGATATCGACGAGGGGAGTCGTCGGCTTCGCCGTCGCCGTCACGCCGGCAATTGTCGCGCCTCGTTCGACGCCGGTCCGCATGACGTCCTTGGCCATCAGCATGGTGATCGGGTTCATGTGCTGGACGAAGTCGGCGACGTACTGGTTTGCCGGGCTTTTCACGATCTCCTGCGGTGTGCCGCACTGGATGATGCGTCCGCCCTCCATGATGGCGATGCGATTGCCGATGCGGAAGGCTTCGTCGAGATCGTGGCTCACGAAGATGATCGTCTTCTTCAGCCGCCGCTGGAATTCGAGCAATTCATCCTGCAAGCGGGTGCGGATCAACGGATCGAGCGCCGAGAACGGTTCGTCCATCAGGAGGATGGGCGCGCCCGTCGCAAAGGCGCGGGCAAGGCCGACGCGCTGCTGCATGCCGCCCGAAAGCTCGTTGACTTTCCTGTCCGCCCACTTCGTCAGATTGACCAGATCGAGCTGCTCGCCGACGCGTTTCTTGCGTTCTGCCTCAGGCATGCCTGCGAGCTCGAGACCAAAGCCGACATTGTCGGCGACGGTGCGCCAGGGAAGAAGCGCGAACTGCTGGAACACCATGGAAACGGTGTGCATGCGGAAGTCGCGCAGCGACTTCGCGGTGCATCGATAGGGGTTCAGCGAACCGTTTGCCGTCTTGATCTCGACGTTGCCGCGTACCACGGGTGCAAGGCCGTTGACGGCTCTGAGCAGCGTCGACTTACCGGAACCGGAGAGGCCCATCAGGACCAGGATTTCGCCCTCGTTGATCGTCAGCGAAGCGCCGGCGACGCCCAGCACGAGACCCGTGGCGGCACCGATCTCGTCGCGGCTTTTTCCCTGGTCGACCATTTGCAGGGCGGCCTGCGGGCTCTTGCCGAAGATGATGTCGACATTCTTGAAAACGACGGCGTCCGTCATGCGCCTTCTCCTTCATCCGACGAGCGGAACAGACGGTCGAGAACGATGGCGAGAATGACGATGCAGAGGCCGGATTCGAAACCTCTGGCGATATTCACCGTGTTCAGCGCTCTGAGAACCGGCACGCCGAGACCGTCGGCGCCCACCAGGGCGGCGATGACGACCATGGAGAGTGACAGCATGATCGTCTGGGTAAGTCCGGCCATGATCTGCGGCATTGCGAAAGGCAGCTCCACCTTGCGCAGCACCTGCCATGGCGTTGCGCCGAAGGACTCGGCTGCCTCGACCAGTGACGGCGGGGTGGAGATGATGCCGAGTCGAGTCAATCGGATCGGCGCGGGGATCGCGAAGATGACCGTGGCGATCAGCCCCGGCACCATGCCGAGGCCGAAGAGGATCAGCGCCGGGATAAGATAGACGAAGGTCGGGATCGTCTGCATCAGGTCGAGAATGGGGCGCATGACGGAATAGACCCATGCGCGGCGGGCTGCGGCAATGCCCAGCGGAACCCCGACAGCCATGCTGACGAAGCTCGCCGCGAGCACCAGGGCCAGCGTTTCGGTCGTCTCCTGCCAATAGCCCTGATTGATGATCAGCAGCAGCCCGAGACAGGTGAAGAGCGCAATCCCGATCGAGCGTCGCAGCCACCAGGCAAGCGCGGTGACGATGACAACAACAATGAGCGGGTGCGGTGTCTGGAGGATGTAGAGAAGGACGGCCACGACCGCCGACAGGAAATTTGCGAGCTGATCGAAGAACAGTTCGAAATTGGTTGTCAGCCAGTCGACGAACGCTTTGGCCCAGCCCCCGATAGGGATGCGGTATTCAGTCAGAAATTCCACGAGATTGGATCCCTCTTGTCAGGGTCAAACACTGGATCGCATGAGGCGGTGAAAAAGGCGGGGAAGTCCCCGCCCGCTGCATGTTTCCTTAAGCCGAACCGGTTCAAGAATAAAACGTGCAACACTTCAAGGTGCTACAGCGACCGCTATGCGTGCTGCAGGACACGAGCCCTGTAGTCGATCAGAGACCGAGGGCGGTCTTGACCGCAGCCAGTCCGTCGCCGCCATCCTTGGTGGTCACACCGGCGAGCCAGGGGTCGATTGCCGTCGGATTGGCTTTGAGCCATGCCGCCGCAGCTGCCTCCGGTTCTTCGCCGTCGTTCAGGATCTTGCCCATGATCTCGTTCTCCATCTGGAGCGAGAACTTCAGATTTTTCAGCAGGGCACCGACGTTCGGGCATTCGGTCGTGTAGCCGGCACGCACATTTGTCAGCACCGTCGCGCCGCCGAAATTCGGACCGAAGACGTCATCGCCGCCCGACAGATAGGTGAGCTTGAAATTGGCGTTCATCGGATGCGGCTCCCACCCGAGGAAGACGATCGGTTCGCCGTCCTTCTCGGCGCGGGCGACCTGCGCCAGCATGCCTTGCTCGGAGGATTCAACGACTTCAAAACCCTTGAGATCGAAGGTCCCCTTGTCGACCATGTCGATGATCAGACGGTTGCCGTCATTGCCTGGTTCGATGCCGTAGATCTTGCCGTCGAGCGCGTCCTTGTGCGCAGCGATATCCTTGAAATCCTTGATGCCGAGTTCCGCGCCCTTGGCGTTGGTCGCGAGCGTGTACTTGGCGCCTTCGAGGTTCTCGCGCACGGTTTCGACGGACTTGTCCTCGCGATAGGGCGCGATGTCGGCTTCCATCGTCGGCATCCAGTTGCCGAGGAAGACGTCGATGTCATTGTTCTTCAGCGAGGTATAGGTGACGGGGACCGACAGGACCTTTACGTCCGTCTGGTAGCCGAGGCCCTTGAGAATCGTCGTTGCCGTCGCCGTCGTTGCCGTAATGTCCGTCCAGCCGACATCAGAGAAACGGACGGTGCCACAGCTTTCGGGCTCGGCCGCGACGGCAGTTCCGGCGGTCAGGGCTGCCATGCAAACGGCACCAGCCAGCATGAGTTTGAGAGAGCGTATCCTTATCATCGTTGTCGTTCCCCTGCCTCTATTTATTGTTTTAGCCAAACACCAATGGAGCGTGAATTCAAGCGTCTTGATGTCGAAGGAAGTGTATTGCGTCAATACATTGAGGGGATACACAATGCGACGCCGGATGTCGCAATGTCCACGAAAATGGCGGCCGTTTGGCGTTGCGCCCGAGCCGACGCGCAAGGGTTGTCGTCGCGCTTTGACCAGCCACGCGGTTTTAAGGAACCTCGTGAAGGCGAAAATCTGTGGGTCATGCTGAGCCGCTCTGGCCATTGGCCGCAAGCCCCGTCATGAAGCGGACTACTGCACGTGTCCGAAAAGACGCACGGCGCTGCAGGAAGTCCGGAGGCGGGGAATATGGCCAAACTCTATTTCAGTTATGCGACGATGAATGCCGGCAAGAGCACGCTGTTGCTGCAGGCCTCCTATAACTACCAGGAGCGGGGCATGCGCGTCGCCATGCTGATCGCCGCCTTCGATGACCGCGCCGGAGCCGGCCGCATCTCGTCGCGCATCGGGCTGGCTTCGGACGCGATCCCGTTCAGCGGCGGTGACGATCTCTACGCCCTTGTCGAACGCCTGAATGCCGACGGGTCGGGCGAGATCGCCTGTGTCTTCGTGGACGAGGCGCAATTCCTCGGCGAAAACCAGGTCTGGCAGCTTGCGCGCGTCGCCGACCGCCTCGGCATTCCGGTGATGGCCTATGGCCTCAGGACCGACTTCCAGGGCAAGCTTTTTCCCGGTTCCATGGCGCTGCTGGCGATCGCGGACGAGTTGCGCGAAGTCAGGACGATCTGCCATTGCGGGCGCAAGGCGACGATGGTCGTGCGGCTCGACGGCGCCGGTAACCTTGTGCGCGAGGGCGCGCAGGTGGACGTTGGTGGCAACGAAAAATACGTTTCCTATTGCCGCCGTCACTGGGAAGACCGAATGCGCGACGGTTGACGCGCCCCAGTTGTCCTGCGCGTCGAAGTGCCATGGTGGCGCCGGGTCTGTCGAGGCAACGCCGCCGCAATAGCCTCGAGGCGGTGGTCAGCAACACGAAGAGGAACTTCCCGGGCCGAAGAAGCCCGCCGAAGTCGCCGACGTGATCGCCTATCTCAAGAACCCTTCAGCCGGACGGTAGACGGCCGCCGCCATTGCTCGCCTTCTGTTCCACCAACCGTGCGAAAAAGCCTGCCTGCGACACTTGTTCTCACCGGCCAAACATCCTTTATATAACTGCAATCGAAGGCTGAATAATTCGGCATGCCGATGCGGGGCACTGTCCCGATCAAGGGGGCCGGATCAAAGGGGGAAGGAAATGGCGACTCTTCAGAATTTTGATGCGGAAATCGAGAAGACGAAGAATGTCGTCCAGGAGATGCGCGGCAAGCTTGAGCAATCTGGCGTTGTTCTCGACCAGTTCTCCAAGGCCGACACCAAACTCGGCGACGTCAATTTCGACATCGAAAACGCCCGCATCCAGGACGTGATCAATCAGCAGAAGGTGATGGAAGCCAACATCGCCGATCTGATCATCGGGCTGGAGGATGCGACCAACGTCTTCGGCTCCGAATTCGAAAGCATGAAGAGCTATACCGGCTACGAGAAATTCATCGGCATGTTCTCCAAGCAGAAGATGCAGCGCCTGCGGACCGATCGCGTGCGCAACATGTCGCTTGCCGGCAACCTGCAGGAGCTTCTCGTCAAGTCCGACACGATCGTCGGCATCCTCAAGGACCAGAGGGCGATCCTCGACCAGCGCTACAAGACCTCCGAGCAGAGCCTTATCAAGGTCATCGATCGCCGCAAGGGCACGATGGCGGCGCTCGAGGAGACGCAGAAGCGCATCGAGGAGCTAAATCCCCTGTTGCTTGACATTGAGAACAGGATCGCCGCGTCGACCGACCAGAAGACGAGAACGGAACTGGAAGGCGAACGCTCGACGCTCGCGACCGAGTATAACGAGAAGCAGGCCAAGGAGCAGGAACTCCTCGCAGAGAGCCAGACGCTCGAGCGCTACACGTCGATGTTCCAGACCTTCGTCGATTCCCTCAATAATCAGATCGCGGCCCAGAACACGCTGATCAACAAGCTGACGATCGATACCGAACAGCGCATCGTTCTCTACAAGTCGCTGGAAGACTCGTTGAAGACGGCGGCGCAGCAGGATGTCGCCCACAAGATCAACACGCTTGGAAGCCAGGTCGATACCGCGGCCGAGGAGACCATGGCCGGGATCGGCGCCGCGGCACAGCGTCACATCGGCGACCTGCTCGAAATGCATGAAAAGAACATGCTCGCGACGCAGGATATCCAGCGGCGCAAGAAACTGGCCGACGACGCCTTCGCCCGTCGCTTCCAAACGGTGATGGACAAGCACAATGCGGCAAACTACGTGAAGCAGTGATCGGCAAGGCGGCAATGACGAGATTTCCGACCGCCTTTCGGCGCCTGCCGAGGGAATAGGCATGAACCGCGCCGCATCCGCAGCCGTACGGCAATATTTCAGTTCCATCCGCTCCGCGCTGGCGGGGCTCGAGCTGTTTCTCGGCGACCGCAACTCACCGCTTTACCAAAACACGGTCGTCGGGGAGGTCATCGTTCCTTATCTCGCGCGGCTCAAAGCATCGATCGCCTGTTGGGAGAACCGTATCGGTTTCGTCGAGCGTTTCCGGATTTCACGCGCCGAAAGCGGCTTCCCGGTGTTCCAGAACGTGCTCGAGCTGGAAAACGACCGGCAGGGTGCAGAAAAGCGGCTGGCGAGCATCCCGCCCGCCGATGCGCTCCGCGAAGAGATGGCCGATTTCATTCTCAGGCAGAAGGCCTTTCCCGAGGCATTGCAGGCGCGCATGGCGGAAAGGCTCTATCTCGAGCAGATCGGCAAGGGCGACATTTTCTCGCCCTTCATTCTGCCGGAGACGATCCGGGTCGCTGTCAACCCGAAGACCATGAGGCCCTATTACGTCGTCTCCTGGGGCGCTTTCGATGGCACCCAGACGCTCCCCATGGTCTACATGGCGACGATCGAGGATTCATCGGAAAACATAGTCGAGATGCTGGTCACCCGTGACGGCAAGCTCAATCCCGACATCGAGGTTCCGCTGCCGATCGGCGGTCTGCTCAATCCTGAACTTGCGAGCCGCTTCGATGACTTCGCCTCGAGGAACAGCGCCTATTCGCTGACGCCGGTCACGATCGCCACGAATCTCGACAAGGATTTCCCGGAACTCCACCCGAAACAGCTTCGGCGCATCGTGCTCGGCCCGTTCTATTCGGCCGGGATCACGGAGAACAACGCCAGGATCAACGATATCCTGTCGAAGGTACGCAAGACGGAAAATGCCTGGCTTTTGACCTGGACGGTGCAGGAAGTCTTCTCCAAGGCCGAACGTCCTGCGGAGCGCGGCTTCTGGTCCTCGACGCCGGCGCAGGAAGAATTCCACATAGACACAGACAACCTCGAGGCTGCCCGGATGGGCGTCAGCTCTTACGAGAAGCATGCGCTCGTGCCGCACGACGCCTATCAGGCGCTTTACGCCGAGGGCGAGGCGGGGGCGGTCTTCGGAGACTACAAGGTGCACGTGATTTCCGGCAACGAGGTGGTGAGCGAGGTTTGACGATGACGCTGAATACCGGCCTGACGACGCTGCACGAGGACGACATCGCCAAGCATCAGGCGACAGCCCAGAGCCTTGTTACCAAGCTGATCATCCTTGAACGGGATGATACATCCGGGGGGACGCCGCTTGCCGGCACGGGCCGTCGTTTTGTCTCGACCGTTTCGACCGGCGGCCAGCGCCGCACCCGCGAGGTCGAGCTTCAGCGCACGATCCAGTCGGTGCGTGGCGCCGATCCGCTCTTGTCGCCGGCCCAGCATGCCGTCCTTTACCGGACGCGCCGCGGCATTCAGGTGGCGCTTGCCGTCGCCGATGTCTTTGCGCGGCAGACGAATCTCGAGCAGTTGCAGGCGCGCAATGCCACGTCCCCGCTCGGCGGCGAGGAGGCGGGCCAATTCAAGGCACTGCTTTCGGCAGCCGCCTATGTTGCGGCCTTTACGCTCGCGACCTATCTGGGCGCGACCTTGCAGGGCGAAGGGGAGCCGGTCGATGATGCGGCAGAGCCCGACTTTCTCTTCGATACTCCCCAGGATGCGCTGAAGAGCATGATTGCGGCGCTCGATCGCGGCATTGCCGGTGCGCCCGACGATCTTGCCCTGACGGCCCGCACGCGCGCCTTTTCACGGGTCGCGATCGAAGGACTGATCGCCCGCAAGACGCGGTTCACCGGCCTTCAGAGCTTCGAAAACGTCCATATCCGGCTCGACCAGGACGACTTCACTCTGAATGGTTTCGACATTGCGCCGGGACAGAAGCGCAAGCCGCTGGTGATGACCTTCAAGAAGCCGGAGGAAATCATCGGCAACCACATTGCGAAGCACCAGGCGCTGAAGCTCGCCAAGATGCTGATGGCCTATGACTTCGACCGACAGATGAATCCGTTCGTGGAACTCGGCGGTTTCCTCTTCACCTTCATCGGCGACGGCATGCCGGGCACCGGCAAGACCATTCTCATCCAGATGCTGGCCGGGATG
This sequence comes from Sinorhizobium chiapasense, assembly GCF_036488675.1. NCBI lineage: Bacteria > Pseudomonadati > Pseudomonadota > Alphaproteobacteria > Hyphomicrobiales > Rhizobiaceae > Sinorhizobium > Sinorhizobium chiapasense. The sequence continues at coordinate 2,814,339 of NZ_CP133148.1, read as the reverse complement.
CTCCACGATTACTGCGGCGTCGCCGGCTACGCTTTCCATTACGAGAATTTCGGCGTCGACCAGATTTCCCCCTACCAGGGAAAATCCGGTCAGAACTGCAAGGAGTTCGTCAACAACGTCATCAATCCTCGGGTGATCGGCTTCGGCACGATCGACGATGTCGATCAGGTGGCGGCCAAGCGCTCCGATGACCGCGCCTCGGCCGGCCAGCATGAGGTGACAGCGGTGCTGATGGAAAGTCTCGCCGGCGCGTCCACGGTGGTGCGCGGCAATTGCACCTTCGGAATGTTCTCGAATTATCCGGAGAACGTCGATGAAGCGTTGCGCCAGCGGGCGGGCGCGCGCTGGCTCGTCGACGGGCCGCAGACGGAAGGCGACTATATCGACATCTTCGCGCTGCTCGTCGGCAACAACCACAAGATCCCGCTTGGTCAGCACGATCTCTATGCCGGCCAGGAGATCAAGCGCGCGGTCTCGCAGTCCTATGCGGCCCATTCACGGCCGCAGGAGGAGGGGCTTTCCGCCGTTTGGGAGCGCTACGAGAAGGAGAAGGGCAAGATCGCCACGCTCGCCGATGTCGGCGCTTATCTGCACATGATCAAGGAAGCCGAGCCACGCTTCACCGGCCGGGCGATCAGGAACATCACGGACGCGATCAAGATGCGGGCGATGGACGTCGAGCTGCCCGACGACTGGTTCAAGGATGCCGGCGCATTCATGCACAGGTCTTACGACGAGAAGAAGGCGATGATCGAGGATTTGCGCGGGCCGATCACGATCGAGATGGTGCTGCAGGAAATCAACCGCTACGCCGACAGCGAGTTCCGCTACACCGACAAGTCGGACGACGCTGCCGTTGGCGACATCATTCGCCGCGAACGCCAGCGTGAAAAGGCGGTCCGCGAAATCGAGACGATGAAACGCGAGGGCCGGTGGCAGAGTTGACGGTGATGCTTCGAGATATGCCCCTCACCCTAGCCCTCTCCCCACAGGTGGGGCGAGGGGACGCGTTGGCGCTGCGGCGCGCCATGTTGGGCGACCAACTGTGCTCTTGAGGTCGATCAACGAAAGATGGGTAACCGAGCAGATATTGTCGGACGGAGCGGCGTCCCCTCTCCCCGCGAGCGGGGAGAGGGCTAGGGTGAGGGGCAATTAGGCACGAATGAGAGGAGCGAACGAACGTCAAACAGAGCGCGCCAGGCGTCTTCGGCAGTCGGACAACGATGCCGAGGCGATCCTGTGGTCGGAGTTGAGGGACCGGCGGCTCAACGGCTTCAAGTTCGTTCGCCAGTTTCCGGTTGGCCGCTATTTCGCGGATTTCGCGTGCGGCGATGAGCGGCTGATCGTTGAAGTGCACGGCAGCCAGCATGCGATCAGCGGTCGCGATTCTTTGCGCGACAAATACATGGTTACGAACGGTTGGAATGTGGTCCGCTTTTGGAATACGCACGTATTCTGTAATCGCGCTTCCGTTTTGGAGACGATCATCGCCATTCTGGAGAAGCGCTTGGCGGCTGAGGTGAGGACAGCGGATTTGACGTTCATTGCGGCGGGTGGAAGACATGGTTGAAGCATTTGCCCTGCGATTTGCCCCTCACCCTAACCCTCTCCCCGCACGCGGGGAGAGGGGACGCGGTCCCATTAGCGCGTCGACGGGCGCGATCGAACTCAACGCAATCCTCTCTCCGCGCGCGCGGAGAGAGGGCCAGGGGCAGAGACGGAGAATCGGTGAGGGCCAAAGAGGGCCGTGCTTCAATGCCGAGTTGCGGAGCGTCGCCGCATGAAACGCCTCCTCGAAGCCGAACTGATCTATGGTCGGCTGCTCGACATATCCGAACCGCACCTCGTCGCGCGCTACAACAAGGCGCTGGGGGGATTCGGTCTGAAACCGACGGCGCTCGATCGCTTCAGCATCGACATGACCGGCTTCTCGCCGGAGGTCGCGGACGAGCTTGGGGATCAGGATTATCTCGACCCGAACCGCGTCAATCGGCGGTTCATCATCCTGACGCCGGCTCAGGCGGACCTCCCTGTCGTCCACACGAGTTTCTCGAACACTGCGGCGCTGATGCATGAATTCTTCAACGCCAACAGCCGCGCGATCAACGCGGTGACGATCAAGGACGCACTCTACGGCGAGATCGAGGACTCGGTTTCGGTGGTCGAGGACATCGACGACCTTCTGTCGATCAACGAGGTCCGTTTCCGGGTGCTTTCGGCGGAAGACATGCTCGGCAAGGCAACCGAGCTCAGGGAACTGGTGGACCGGTTGAAAAAGGTACCGACCGCCTGGGCCGACGACGCCATGCTGAGCCGCATGGTGGAGCTGGCAAAAGTAACCGGCGACATCCGGCAGAACGCGCTGGTGCCAAACGAACTCGTTTTCCGCCACGAGGCCTTCTGGGCCAATCACTTCGGCGGCGTCTATGTTTTCCTCGACCAGAAGACGACGACGGTTATCTGCGATCCCTCTGTGCCCGGTTTCAGGCGATCGCGGCCATGGCAGGTGAGCTACATCGCCATCAACGATCACGCCCGCATCTACGAGTTTCTCACCCGGACCAACCGGCTGCAACTGCCGCAGGCCTCCTGGGTGCAGGAATCCGGGCTGTTCCAGCACCGGGCGGACATGATCATTCGCGGGCTGATCAACGATGCCGATCCAATAGCCGATCTCATGAATGCCGACCGGATCTGGCTCCAGACCTGGATCCACCGCAACGCGGCGCTTGTGTCGCGCGACGGAACCTACCCCTTCCTTCAGGAAATGGCCCGGACGATAGCGGCAACGGGTACGATCACCATGGCAGAGGTCCCGCCGGACTATCGCTTCCTGCTCGTGCGCGCCGCACCGATGCATCCCGATCAATGGCTGGTGAACCGCCTGATCTCTGAGCTCGTCCCCCGCGATTTCGTCTCCCGCTTCGTGTTCGACAAGCAGGGATTCTATCGCGCTTACGAGCACTTCAGCGAAAAGTTCCGGGAATACGTTGTCGCGACATTGACCAGTACGTATCTCAAGGACAAGGCCGCTTTCCGCCACAAGCTCTACGGTCTCAAAGAGGAATAGGACATGTTCGATCCGATTGTTGCGTTTTTTCAGCGTATTTTCACGGCGATCGGCCGTGGCATCGGGCTGGCGGTGGCCTGGCTTCTCTGGCCCTTCGTCGCACTTGGTAACTGGTACCGGGCAAGAAGTTGGATCATCAAGGGTCCGATCGGTGTCGTCCTGCTCGGGCTGATCGTATTCTACGGCTATTTCGTCTGGCAGACGCAGGCCTGGACCAATTTCGATCCGGACTATGTCGACCGGTACAAGCTCGCCGAGCGCAAGGTGCCGGCAGGGTCGCCGACGAGCGGCCCGGGGGCGACGACGACTGGGCAGTCAAGTGCAGGGGCCGCGGCAAACCAGGCTGCCGCCGTCGATCCATCGGGCGAGGCCAACACAACCGAGGCGCTCGCCGTGGCCCAACTGCCGGCGGGGACGGTTTGCCAGACTTCGGCGATCGTCGATGTCGCGGCCGATCTCATCGATTTCAACGTCAACCAGAATGCCTGGATTTCGTCGATGCTGCTCTACAAGCTCGGCTTTTTCGGGCTCGATTGGGACGATACGCCCTGGCTCGACAACAAGGCGTCGTTCCAGCGCGGGATAAACCAGGCGGTTCGCCGTACCGCGGTCGAACTCGTCGATTCACTCGGCCGCGTCCGGGGCACCTCAGGCGTCAACAATGACCTGCAGAGCGCACGCGGCAACATCCAGTTCGATGAAGAGACCTGGTATTTCGGCGTCAATCCGTTCGGACCCAAGACGCCGACACCGAGTTTCTATCGTGCGGCCATGCGCGATCTCAGGAAATTCAACGTTTCGCTCGGCAAATGCGAGGCGATCTTCGACGGACGGTCCGACAATATGGTAGAGTTCCTCGACCGCGTCGCCAACGACCTCGGCAACACCTCGGCGATCATCCGCGAGCGCTCCGAATTCCACAACGGCGGCTGGTTCGATACGCGCGCCGACGACCGCTTCTGGTTCGCCTTCGGCCAGCTCTACGGTTACTACGGCATTCTTTCGGCGGCCGGTGCCGACTTCGAGAATGTGGTGGCGCAGCGCGGTCTGACGCCGATCTGGACGGAGACGATGCGGCAGCTGCGCGCCGCCTTGAACATCCAGCCGCTCATCATCTCGAACGGCCGCGAGGATGGCTGGATCATGCCGACGCATCTGGCGACGATGGGTTTCTACATCCTTCGCGTGCGGTCGAATCTCGTGGAAATGCGCGATATCCTTGCCCGATGATGCACGGCGTGCAAGCGTAAGCACAAAGAAACAAAGCGTGCCCATTTTCGCGGAGGAGGCGGATTGGGCGCGCCACAAAAGGGGGAGCAGCCATGCCGGAGGTCAAATCCGATATCGAGATCGCGCGCGCCGCGAAGAAGAAGCCGATCCAGGAGATCGGCGAAAAGCTCGGCATTCCGCCGGAGCATCTGCTGCCTTACGGCCACGACAAGGCCAAGGTCAGCGCTGAATTCATCGCCGCGCAGCGGGAAAACGGAAACGGCCGGCTTGTCCTGGTGACGGCAATCAATCCCACGCCCGCCGGCGAAGGCAAGACGACAACCACCGTTGGGCTCGGCGACGGCCTCAACCGCATCGGCAAGAAGACGATCGTCTGTATCCGGGAAGCATCGCTCGGCCCCTGCTTCGGCAGCAAGGGCGGTGCGGCCGGCGGTGGTTACGCCCAGGTCGTGCCGATGGAGGACATCAATCTTCACTTCACCGGCGACTTCCATGCCATCACGGCGGCGCACAACCTGCTCGCGGCGCTGATCGACAATCATATCTATTGGGGCAACGAGCAGGCGATCGACATTCGCCGCATCGCCTGGCGCCGGGTGATGGACATGAACGACCGGGCGCTTCGCCAGATCGTCGGTTCGCTCGGCGGCGTCGCCAACGGCTACCCGCGCGAGACCGGCTTCGACATCACGGTCGCCTCGGAAGTCATGGCGATCCTCTGCCTTGCGATGGACATCAAGGATCTCGAGAAGCGGCTCGGCAACATCATCATCGGCTACCGGCGCGACAAGAGCCCGGTCTACGCCCGCGACATCAAGGCCGACGGGGCGATGGCGGTTCTGCTCAAGGACGCGATGCAGCCGAACCTGGTGCAGACGCTCGAGAACAACCCGGCCTTCGTCCATGGTGGCCCCTTTGCCAATATCGCCCATGGCTGCAATTCGGTGGTCGCCACGGCAACTGCCCTGAAGCTCGCCGACTATGTCGTTACCGAGGCCGGGTTCGGTGCCGATCTTGGCGCCGAAAAATTCTTCGACATCAAATGCCGCAAGGCCGGCCTGAAGCCGGACGCCGCGGTCGTCGTGGCGACTGTGCGGGCGGTCAAGATGAATGGCGGCGTGAAGAAGGAGGATCTGGGCCGGGAGAACATCGAGGCGCTCAAGAAAGGTTGCGCCAACCTCGGGCGGCACGTGCAGAACGTCAAGAAATTTGGCGTTCCCGTGCTCGTTGCGATCAACCACTTCACCTCCGATACCGAGGCCGAGATCCAGGCGATCAAGGACTATGTGAGGACGCTTGGCTCCGAAGCCGTTCTCTGCAAGCACTGGGCCGAGGGTTCGGCAGGGATCGAGGAACTCGCGCGCAAGGTCGTGGACCTCGCCAATGCGGGCCACTCGCAGTTCTCGCCACTCTACCCGGACGACATGCCGCTCTTCCAGAAGATCGAGACGATCGCCAAGGACATCTATCACGCGAGCGAGGTCATTGCCGACAAGCTGGTGCGCGAACAGCTTCGGACCTGGGAGGACCAGGGTTACGGTCACCTGCCGATCTGCATGGCGAAGACCCAATATTCCTTCTCGACGGACCCGAACCTGCGCGGTGCGCCGATTGGCCACACCGTGCCGATCCGCGAGGTGCGGCTTGCGGCCGGCGCCGGCTTCATCGTCGTCATCACCGGCGAGATCATGACGATGCCGGGCCTGCCGAAAGCGCCGTCCTCGGAAAGAATACGGCTCAATGAGGAAGGGCTGATCGAGGGGCTGTTCTGAAGGTGGCGCAGCGGGCGTGACGTTTCGCCCGCCGCATACCCAAACATCTCAGCCAAGACCGCCGATATAGTCGGCCTTGCCGATCGGAACGCCCTTGTGGCGAAGGATGTCGTAGGCGGTGGTGACGTGGAAGTAGAAGTTCGGCAACACGAACCTCAAGAGGTAGTCCTCGCCGCTGAAGGTCACCTTGAGGTTGGGGAAGTTGAGCGTCACTTCGCGGTTTTCGCTGCCTTCGAGGTCGGTGGGCCGGACCGTTTCCAGAAATGCGACCGTCTTGGCGATCCGTTCGCGCAGTTCGGCGAAGCTTTGTTCGTCGTCCGGGAAGCGCGGCGTCTCGATCTTCGTCAGCCGCCCGATGGCGTTCTTGCTGGTGTCGCTCGCCCGCTGCACCTGTCCGGCGAGCGGCAGCATGTCCGGCGCCAGCCGTGCCTCGAAGAGTTCAGCGAGCGGCATGCCCTTCTCCGAGGCGAAGGCCTCGGCCTTGTCGAGCAGGCCACCGAGGGCGGAAAAACCGCGGGTGAAGGCGGGCACGGAAAGCTTGTACATGGTTAGCGGCATGAATTGTTCCTCGGTCAGGTCGGTGGCGGGCGAAAAATGATGCGCAATAGATCGTGCTCGCCCGCGGCGATTTCAATCACGTCGCCGCTATCTTGCACGCTATGAGGTGGGAGTCGCGTGACCGCGCCGCGTGCATTCCTGGGCGGCAGGTATCGCCGTAACAGCCTGATTCGCTGCGCGACTTCGCCCTGCCCCTCACCCTAGCCCTCTCCCCGCTTGCGGGGAGAGGGGACCGAGAGGGCGCGGCAAGCCCCTTTTCGCCCGTCAGAACGGGGAGAAGGTCGCGGCAGCGGGATGAGGGGGAAAGCGGCGCGTAAACACAAGCTATCGACAGTAGCGATAGCCGTTCTTGCGTTCGATGACGTCGAAATGCAGGTGCGTCTCATGGGCGGCGTCGCTGCCCGGATCGAGGACAGTTGTGAAATAAAGGCAGCCCGAGGCCGTAACGGCGCGCTGAAACGCTCCGGTCAGCGTGCCATCCTCGTCGCGCGGCTGAATGGCAATTGTCCTGCCGTCGCCGAGCGTGAACGAGGCGATGTCCACCGCGTTGCCGTGGGCATGCTCCGATATCTTCCCGGTCGTTGCGTTGTTGCGCAGGCGGCAGACATAGGTCGAGGCCTGGTTCAGCGCCGTGATCCGGGTATCCGGTCCGAAGGCCGTGGCGGCCGCGGGGATCGCCGATTCCTTGGTCCAGCGGGCAAGCGCCAGTGCCGTCGCGCAGCGCATCGTCCCCTCCGGCTTCAAGGCGACGCCCGGCAAGATCGCAGTTACGCGAATCGGTTTGTCGATACCGCAGCCTTTGCCGTCGTCGATGCGCTTGCTGTCAGTGAATGTTCCACCGAGCGCCTTGAGGTCGGCGACGCAGGTTGCGTGCTCTTCGGCAGACTCCTCTTTCACCGGCGGGAATATTTCCTCAACGCTGTCGTCCTTGGTCACGTCCCCGGGGGCTCCCTCTTCTGTGCCCGGCTGAGCACCTGTCTTGCCATTGATCTTTGCGCCCTTGGGCGGCACGCCGGGCTTCGGCTCCGGGGTTGGCGTCGCTTGCTCGCCGGGGACTGCAGGTTTCGGGACCGGCACCGGACCCTTCCTGGGAAGGCTTGCGCCCGAAAGAATCAAGACGGACAACAGGATCATTCCGGCGGAGTGGCGCATGCAGGTCCTTCCCATCCGTTGCGGCAAAAGCCAAAACGCATGAGAGCAGATCCTGTTTCAAAATGTGCTGAAACTGAGGACGAGGCCGGCTGCGATCTGGAATCGGGACCCGCCGGCACCCCTAAATTTATATTGACAATTTCACTCATGTTTTTTATGTGGCGTAAATGAGGCGGCGCACTGACACGTCGCACGCATCCAAACCCTCGCCCAGCCAGCCCCTTGAGTTTGCCGCTCAACAGCAAGCCCGGCCAACATCTCAAAGGACTGGTCCATGCTCAACCGGCATCATCGCCTGGCTCTTCTCGCATGCACGGCATTCGTCACCCTGGCCGGAACAACGTTTTCCCACGCGCAATCGACCGAAGGGGCGGCGACTGCCGCCGAAAAGCAGGGGCGCGTAACGGCACTGAAGAAGCTGGTCGTCACGAACGGCGAGAAGGAGGGTGTGGCCGACACACCGCTTGCCGAGCGGGTCACCGAAGAGGAACTCGACAACAACCAGATATCGAGTTTCGAAGATCTGGGCAGAAGCCTTGAGCCCGGCGTGAATTTCAACCGCACGAACGGCAGCGTCAATATTCGCGGTCTCGAGGGGCCACGGGTGCTGACGACGATCGACGGAATCCCGATCCCCTTCCTTGACGACGGTGCGCGCGACGCAGATGGCGGTATCGACAGCTTCGATTTTGCCTCGCTCTCGACGATCGATATCGTGCGCGGCGCCGATTCGAGCCGCGCCGGCGGCGGTGCGCTCGGCGGCGCCGTCGTGCTGCGCACGCTGGAGCCGGAAGACCTGATCGGCGAAGGCAGGACCTGGGGCGGAATCTTCAAGTTCGCCTACGACGGTGACGACGAAAGCCTTGGCGGATCGGCCGCCGTTGCCGCGCGTTACGACAATACGGCCGTCCTGTTCCAGGGCGGCTACAAGAGGGGGCACGAACGGCAGAGCAACGGCGACGTCGGCGGCTATTCGACGACGCGCACCGAGGCGGATCCCGCTGACTACGACCAGAACAACCTCTTGTTCAAGGTGCGGCAATATACCGACAGCGGCCACACTTTCGGGCTGACGGCGGAACGCTTCGACCGCGACAAGGACATCGATTTCATGTCCGGCCAGAGCCTCCTCGGCAATTATCGGCCGGGCAACTACGACAAGCTCGACAATACCCGGCGCGAGCGCCTGTCGCTCGACTACGAATTCGAGGCCACCGATGACAGCGCCTGGTTCGACAGCGCTTCGGCCACAATTTACTGGCAGCGCCTGCTCCGCGAAAACGGTGTTGACGCCTTCCGCAGCACCTCGGTGATCGGCGAGTATTCGCGGCTCAACGAAGCGGAGGACGAGAGCTTCGGCGCCAGCGGTTACGTCGACAAGTTCTTCGACACCGGTCCCCTGCAGCATCGGGTCACGCTCGGCGGCGATTTCGCCGTCGGCAAGCTCCACCAGTATTCCTCAGGCGAGGACAGCTGCGACACGACGCCGAGCCCTTCCTGCAACTTCCTGCATACCAATCAGTCGGACAGCCCCGACGTCGACAGCAAGAAGCTCGGCATCTATTTGCAGGATCGCATCTCGATCGGTGATGGTCCCTTTGCGCTGACGCCAGGTCTCCGCTTCGATTGGTACGATTATTCGCCTCAGAATACGGCCGCCTATATGCGCAATCCCAACTATGACGGGTTGCCGCCCGGCCAGAGCGACCATGCGCTGTCGCCGAAGCTGCTTGCGACCTATCAGGCCGCCGAACAGGTTGAGCTTTTTGCACAGTGGGCGATGGCATTCCGGCCGCCGACAGCCGAGGAACTCTATCTGAACTATGGTGCGCCGGGCAGCTATCTTCAGATCGGCAATCCCGACCTGAAGCCGGAAACGAGCCACGGCTTTGAGGTCGGGGCCAATCTCGGCGACGAGGATTTCGGCGGCCGCGTAAGCGCGTTCTACAACAGGTACCGGAACTTCATCGACGAGCGCTGGAGCTTCGACCCGACCGGAACCTATCCGCTCGGCATTACCGAGGCGATAAACCGCGCCAACGTCTCCATTCACGGGATCGAGGTGTCAGGCCACAAGGTATTCAGCAACGGCTTTCACGTCCGAACCGCGCTCGCCTATGCCTATGGCCGGGATCTCGATACGGACGAGGTACTCGGTTCCGTGGCTCCGCTGAAGGGAGTCCTCGGTTGGGGTTATGCCACCGAAACCTGGGGAACCGACGTCATCCTGACGGCTGCGATGGCCGTTTCGGACAAGTCGACCAACAGCTTCAAGGCGCCGGGCTACGGCATCGTAGATGTCACCGGTTGGTGGGAACCGGAGCAGCTGCCGGGTTTGAGAGTGAATGCCGGCGTCTACAACGTCTTCGACAAGACGTATTGGGATGCCATCAACACCCAGAACACGTTCACGCAGCCGGCAGACTTCTATTCGGAGCCGGGCCGGACCTTCAAGATCTCGCTGACGCAACGCTTCTGAGCAGCCCAACGCACCCGATCGATCGAATGGGCGGCTCGCGGCGGCCGCCCGCTCCAACTCTGCTGTCAATCGCCGTTTTCCCGCTTGCGTGCATTCGCAAGCCGCGCTAACACTTCGCCCATGATAGACGCACGCAACATTTCGATCTGGTGGTGGGCTCGCTGAGGCGGCCTTGACCAGTCATGCGTGATTGAGACATGAAGCCGCCCGGAGATTTCGAGGCGGCTTTTTCGTATTCAAAGCCGTGTGGAAAGACCGGGCTTTTACGGAGCGAGGCGAATGGCAACGGTAATTCTGGAAGACGGCGCGGAGAGCTACACCACCGAAGGCGGCATCGTCGTCACGCGCAGGCGGCGCGATGCGTCCTACACGGATGCGATCTCGTCCTGTGTCGACAAGCTCGACGAGCGGCGCGGCGCGGTCTTCTCCTCGAACTACGAATATCCCGGCCGTTACACACGCTGGGACACCGCCGTCGTCGACCCGCCGCTCGCCATCTCTTCCTTCGGTCGCTCGCTCTGGATCGAAGCCTATAATGGGCGCGGCGAAGTGTTGCTGGCGCTTATCGGCGAACATCTGAAATCCGTTGCAGACATCACCATTGGTGCGTCGACGGCGCGTCGGCTCGATCTCACCATCAACCAGCCGGACCGGGTGTTTACCGAGGAAGAGCGCTCGAAGATGCCAACGGTCTTCACGGTCCTGCGCGCCGTGACGAACCTTTTCCATTCGGCCGAGGATTCCAATCTCGGCTTCTATGGCGCCTTCGGCTACGACCTTGCCTTCCAGTTCGACGCGATCGACCTCAAATTGCAGCGGCCCGACGACCAGCGCGACATGGTCCTTTTCCTGCCGGACGAGATCCTCGTCGTCGACCACTATGCGGCGAAGGCCTGGGTCGACTGCTATGACTTTGCCAAGGGCGGCCTTTCGACCGAGGGCAAGGCGGCGGAAATCGCGCCGGAGCCGTTCCGCACCGTCAATAGCATTCCGCCGCACGGCGATCACCGCCCTGGCGAATATGCCGAACTCGTGGTCAAGGCCAAGGAAAGCTTCCGTCGCGGCGATCTCTTCGAGGTCGTACCGGGACAGAAGTTCTACGAGCGTTGCGAAAGCCGGCCGTCGGAAATTTCCAACCGGCTGAAAGCGATCAACCCTTCGCCCTATTCCTTCTTCATCAATCTCGGAAACCAGGAGTATCTCGTCGGCGCCTCGCCGGAGATGTTCGTCCGGGTCTCGGGCCGCCGCATCGAGACCTGCCCGATTTCCGGCACGATCAAGCGGGGCGACGACCCGATCGCCGACAGCGAGCAGATCCTGAAGCTGTTGAATTCGAAGAAGGACGAATCCGAGCTTACCATGTGCTCGGACGTCGACCGCAACGACAAGAGCCGCGTCTGCGTTCCCGGCTCGGTGAAGGTCATCGGCCGTCGCCAGATCGAGATGTATTCGCGGCTGATCCACACGGTCGACCACATCGAGGGACGGTTGCGCGATGACATGGACGCCTTCGATGGCTTCCTCAGCCACGCGTGGGCGGTGACCGTCACCGGCGCGCCGAAGCTCTGGGCCATGCGCTTCATCGAGGGCCATGAGAAGAGCCCGCGCGCGTGGTACGGTGGCGCAATCGGCATGGTCGGCTTCAATGGCGACATGAACACCGGCCTGACCTTGCGCACCATCCGCATCAAGGACGGGATCGCCGAGGTGAGGGCGGGCGCGACGCTGCTCTATGATTCCAATCCGGAAGAAGAAGAGGCCGAAACCGAATTGAAGGCATCCGCCATGATTGCAGCCATCCGCGACGCCAAGTCCGCCAACAGCGCCAAGGCCGGGCGCGACGTTGCGCCGGTCGGCGCAGGCGTCAGCATCCTGCTCGTCGACCACGAAGACAGCTTCGTCCACACGCTGGCGAATTATTTCCGGCAGACGGGGGCGGCTGTCACCACGGTGCGCACGCCGGTCGCGGAGGAAATTTTCGACCGCGTCAAGCCGGACCTCGTCGTGCTCTCGCCTGGACCGGGCACCCCGAAGGATTTCGACTGCAAGGCGACGATCAAGAAGGCAAGGGCGCGCGACCTGCCGATCTTCGGCGTCTGCCTCGGCCTTCAGGCGCTCGCCGAAGCCTATGGCGGCGACCTCAGGCAACTGGCGATCCCCATGCACGGCAAGCCGTCGCGCATCCGCGTGCTGGAACCTGGCATCGTTTTCTCCGGCCTCGGCAAGGAGGTAACCGTCGGACGCTATCATTCGATCTTTGCCGATCCTTCCAGCCTGCCGCGTGAATTCATGATCACGGCAGAGAGCGAGGACGGCACGATCATGGGCATCGAGCACATGAAAGAGCCTGTGGCGGCGGTGCAGTTCCATCCGGAATCGATCATGACGCTCGGCGGCGACGCCGGCATGAGGATGATCGAGAACGTGGTCGCGCATCTCGCCAAGCGGGCGAAAACCAAGGCCGCCTGACGACGCTTGAATTTAGCGCCGGCGCAAGTCTGCACCTCACGGCCCTTTGACAAGCCGTGCATTATCACCCATATGGTGTTTGGAGCCCGCCTGCGCGAAAATTCGCGCGGGCGGTTTTGCGTTTGAATGGGCTTGCATTTGCAACTCGTTTGCATCTGCACGAGGAATGAAGATGACCGCGTCCGATAGCAGAACAATCCTGAGGCTGGCCTTTTGGGGCATGCCGCTTTCCATCGGTGTCATGGGGCTGAAGATGCTCGCCTGGTGGGTGACCGGTTCGGTTGCGCTGCTTTCCGACGGGCTGGAATCCATCGTGAACGTGATTGCCGCAGTGATCGCCTACGCGATGATTGGCTATGCCGCAAAGCCGGCGGATGCGACCCACCCGTTCGGGCACCACAAGGCGGAGTATTTTTCCGCCGTCATCGAAGGCGTATTGATCGTCGTGGCGGCTCTTCTCATCATGTGGGAGGCGGTGCCGGAGATGATGGCGCCAGAGTTGCTGAGCGCACCGGCGCTCGGTCTTGCGATCAATTTTGCCGCCAGTGTCATCAACGCGATCTGGGCTTATGTGCTGATCCGCGCCGGTGCCCGTTATCGCTCGCCGGCGCTGAGCGCCGACGGACACCACATTCTCTCCGACGTCGTAACGTCGGCCGGCGTGCTCGTCGGCCTTCTTCTTGCCATTGCCACCGGATACGCCATCCTCGATCCGTTGCTGGCGGTGATCGTCGCCGGCAACATCCTGTTCCAGGGCTGGAAGGTCATCTCGCGTTCGGTCGACGGACTGATGGACAGGGCCGTGCCGGCGGAGGAGGAGGAGGCGATCAAGCAGGCGATCGCGGCAAATGCCGGCGGCTCTCTCGGCGTTCACGATCTGAAGACACGGCAGGCTGGTCCGGCGATTTTCGTGGATTTCCACATGGTCGTGCCCGAAGCGATGCCCGTCGGCGACGCCCATGACATTTGCGACCGGATCGAGGACGCAATCCGCGTCGTTCATCCGGGCGCGAGAATAGCCATTCATGTCGAGCCGGAAGGCGAGAAGGCGCACGGTGTGCGCGTGAAGACCAGATCGGGATGAGGAAAAGCGTATGCGGTTTTCCGCCCGCATCCCGCTGTTACTATTTAGAATCGATCACGGCCAGGATTTGGGTCGTACCGACCCAAATGGTCGTGATCTAGTGGAGCAGTAAGGAAATGACAAAAACGGACGTATCGGGACTTTCACAACTAGGCACCAAGGTTGACCTGCCGCAGAGCCCGGATGAGGCGGTGCTGGAAAGGGTGCCGAGCAGCTATGCCGGCACGGATTTCGTCGTCCGCTTCACGGCACCGGAGTTTACTTCGCTTTGTCCGATGACGGGACAGCCGGATTTCGCCCATATCGTCATCGACTATGTGCCGGATGGCTGGCTCGTGGAGTCGAAGTCGCTCAAGCTCTTTCTGCACTCCTTCCGCAACCATGGCGCTTTCCACGAGGATTGCACCATCGACATCGCCAAGAGGCTGGTGTCGCTGCTTTCGCCGAAGTGGCTGAGGATCGGCGCCTATTGGTATCCGCGCGGCGGCATTCCGATCGATGTCTTCTGGCAGACGGGCAAGCCGCCGGAGGGCACCTGGCTGCCGGATCAGGGTGTGCCGACCTATCGCGGGCGGGGTTGATTCACTACAGCGCCGCGCGTCTTATCAGACGCGCAAAGGTCGCTGTAGCACTTTGAATTTCTGCATGTCTCCTTAAATCGACGTCGATTTAAGGAGACATGCAGTAGAGGGGCTTCGACAGGCCGATCTTCTCCAGATCGGTCTCCAGCACGGGATCGAAAGCAACCTTCCGCCAAAGCTGTCGATATCCAAGGTTGTGATAGAGTCGGAGGGCTCGGTCGTTTGCTGCAGCCACCTGGATCTGCGCCTGGGTGCGTCCCCGCTCAGCGATTTGCGCTTCAAGCGCCGTTATGAGGGCCGTTCCGGCGCCCCGTCCTTCAAAGGCGGGGGCTACCCAAATATCGCTGATTGTATCGTCTTCGCGCAAGCGCCGAGACCGGCCGGTTCCCCACCGATTTCGGCGATCAACACACGCGACCCCAACTCCCTGAGGAACGGAAGGAACGGGTTGCGGCGCTCGATCTTTGCCGCAACGCGCGCCGGAACAAGCGGCTTTATTCCCCTGCACCACGCGGATAGACCAATCTGAGCAAGAGCTTCCAGCTCGTGCGGCACAGCGGAGCGGATTACCGGCATTTCGGATTTCCTCAAAAAATGGTCGGGGTCGGTCTGGCTGGAAGGCGAGCCGGTGCCCTGCGCTGCTTTCATGACGCACTGATATTATTGGCCTTTCGCGCGCCATCCAAACCGCGTTTCCGGCTCCAACATTTACCATGGCGGCAGCGCCTACAATTCGATACCGCCTTCGATCGCCTCTTTGCATTGTCTTCGCTGTCGAGTCGCATTATCTCACTTTGTAGACATTTCATGAGGAGTCCGAAGAATGCGGAACGACGACGAACAGGAAGAAAAGAAGACCGAATTGCCGCTCGGCAAGGAAACGGAGGCGAACCTTTTCAAGTCGCGTTCGATTTTCATCTACGGGACGATCACGCAGGAATTGGCGCAGAAGGTTTGCTCGCAACTGGTGGCGCTCGCTTCCGCCAGCGACGACGATATCCGCATTTTCGTCAATTCTCCCGGTGGCCACGTCGAGTCCGGCGACAGCATTCACGACATGATCAAGTTCGTGAAGCCGAAGGTCTGGACGATCGGTACCGGCTGGGTCGCCTCCGCCGGCGCCCTGATCTATGTCGGTCCGCCGAAGGAACGGCGCCTTTGCCTGCCGAACACGCGCTTCCTGCTGCACCAACCGTCCGGCGGCACACGCGGCATGGCCTCCGATATCGAGATCCAGGCACGTGAAATCCTCAAGATGAACGAGCGCCTGAACAAGATCTACTCCGAAGCAACCGGCCAGCCGGTCGAGAAGATCGCCAAGGATACCGACCGCGACTACTGGCTTTCTGCCGAGGAGGCGAAGTCCTACGGCCTCGTTTCGCGCATCATCACGTCGATCGCCGACGTCTGACGGTCGGCAGCAAATCACATTGAAAGGCACCGGCCGCGCGCCGGTGCCTTTTCTTTGCATCGCTCTCGCTTCCGCGGGTGCAACCGCTTCGGCGCGATATTGGCGCCATCGCACTTGCCCTGTTTCGGCAGGCCGTGTATAGGCTTTCGCATGACCAGCGCGAGCGCACATAAGATCGCAACGATCTTCCCCGGACACGATGACAATCGTGCGCCGTCTCGCGCCTTCGCATCGCTTCTTCTTCTCGGCCTTATTCGCGGTTGCCGGGTTCGCTGAGGAGCGCCCGGCGGCCGAAAAGCCTAGCCGGCAGATGCTCCTCGAATCCCAAGAGAGCTGAAACAAAAGGCGCGGCCCGCACGGCGTAGCCATCGCAATGTTTTCGACGATCGGCTATTGCATGTGGCAAGCCACGCTCCAGTGACGAAGAGAAGCTGCAATGATTCTGAAATCGCATTCCATCAAGTCCGGCATGCCCGAGGCGGCGGCGAAATATCAGCCTTACCCGCAGATCGCGCTGACGGACCGGACGTGGCCGTCTAAGACCATCACGCAAGCGCCGATCTGGTGCTCGGTGGACCTGCGCGACGGAAACCAGGCGCTGGTCGATCCGATGGGGCACGACCGCAAGGCGCGCATGTTCCATCTGCTGGTCGACATGGGCTTCAAGGAAATCGAGATAGGCTTCCCGTCTGCCTCGCAGACCGATTTCGACTTCGCACGCTGGTGCGTGGAGGAGGGCAGTGTCCCCACCGACGTGTCCTTGCAGGTGCTGGTGCAATGCCGGCCGGAACTGATCACCCGCACGTTCGAGGCACTCCGCGGCGCGCATCGGCCGATCGTTCATTTCTACAACTCGACCAGCGAGTTGCAGCGTCGCGTGGTGTTCGGCAAGGACGTCGCCGGCATCAAGCAGATCGCGACCGATGCTGCCAAGATGATCACCGACATGGCGGCGAAGGCCGGCGGCGGCTATCGCTTCGAATATTCGCCGGAAAGCTTTACGGGCACCGAGCTCGAAGTGGCGCTGGAGATCTGCAACGCCGTCACCGAAATCGTCAGGCCGACGCCGGACAACAAGCTGATCATCAATCTGCCCTCGACCGTCGAGATGGCGACCCCGAACATCTATGCCGACCAGATCGAGTGGATGTGCCGCAATCTCGACAACCGCGAGAACCTGATCATCTCGCTGCACCCGCACAACGACCGCGGCACCGGCATCGCCGCAACCGAGCTGGGCCTCATGGCCGGCGCCGACCGCGTCGAGGGAACGCTCTTCGGCAATGGCGAGCGCACTGGCAACGTCGATGTGGTGACGCTGGCGTTGAACATGTTCACACAAGGGGTGGACCCCACGCTCGACTGCTCGGATATCGAGCGGATCAAGGAAGTCTACGAATATTCGAACCAGATGGTCATTCCCGAGCGCCACCCTTACGTCGGCGAACTCGTCTATACGGCTTTCTCCGGATCGCACCAGGACGCGATCAACAAGGGCATGAAGGCGATCAAGCAGGCCAACAAGCCGCTCTGGGAGGTGCCTTACTTGCCGATCGACCCACGCGACGTCGGCCGCAGCTACGAGGCGATCATCCGGATCAATTCCCAGTCCGGCAAGGGCGGCATCGCCTATATCCTTCAGGAAGACTACGGCATCAACCTGCCGCGCAACCTGCAGGTCGAGTTCCGCGAGGACATCCAGCGCATCACCGACGTAGAGGGCAAGGAACTGCCGTCGAAGCGCATTCATGCCCGTTTCCTTGAGCGTTACGTGGAACAACCCGACGCGCGGCTGAAATTCGTCGACCACCACACCTATCCGGTCGGCGAGCACAAGGGCCTGCGTGTCGTTGCCGCGGATATCACCGACAAGGGCGAGGCCAAGCGGATCGAGGGCAAGGGCACCGGCCCGATCGACGGCTTCATCAATGCGCTGTCGATCTACCTCGGCATCGAGCTTTCGGTGGCCGACTATTCGGAGCATTCGCTGCAGCATGGCTCGAATGCCGCGGCCATTGCCTATGTCGAGGTCGAGTATCCTGGCGGCACGCTGTTCGGCGTTGGCATCAACACCAATATCGTCGCAGCCTCGCTGGAGGCGATTGTCTCGGCTGCCAATCGCGTGCTGGAGATGAAGGCGGTGTAAGGAACGCCGACATCGGCCCATTGTAGAGAAAAGCCGCGCCGGTGCTGTGGACCGCGCGGCTTTTCCTTATAGGGCAGGGGTGTCCCGTGACACGGCGATGCGCCTGACGCGCAGTTCCGGTTCGATCAGATGCTCGCCGCTACGGTTTCTGCGAGCTCGCGGAGCCCGGCGTCGGCGGACGGGCCGATGAGCACCAGGGATGCGTCGCCTTTCTGCCAGGAGACCAGCCCGAGATTGTCGCGGATATCCTCGCGGAAGTGATCGGCTTGCGACTTGTCGCCAACCTTGAGGAAGCAGATCGCGTAGATGTCGCCCTCGCGATCGCGATAGACGAGCTGGCCGACGGGCTTGCCTTCAACCACCAACAGTCTTGCACCCTCGAAGGTGAGCCCCCTGCTTGCGAGATCCGGGGTCTTGAAACCGACGCCGACACTGGAGGCGAGCCAGGTCTCGATCTTCGGACCGTCCGACGCCGGTGCCTCGACGAGGTGTTCCTTCTGCCGGGAATAGATGCGGTGATAGTCCACGATCTCATCGATCCAGGGGCGCGCGGAGGCGGCGCTTTCGGGCTCGGCGACGTAGTGCGCGCTGCCGGCGAGGAAACCCGCAGCACCGCCGAGGAGCAATAACGCCATGGCAGCGGCGAGGGCCCGCGGCCAGACGCGGACCGTCCGCGCCGGCAGGTTCGCCGTCGCGACGCGCTCGGATCGCGGACTGATGCCGGGTCCCTGCTTGATCTGGCGCACCAGCGCCAGCGGCACCGGGTCATGGAGAAAGTCCTCGAAGGCCTTGTTGCCAAACGCGCTGCCGGCCTTCAGCTTCTCGAGCATGATCTTGGCGTCCTCGTCACGGGCCAGCAAAGCATCGAGTTCGGCTCTCTCGGCGTCGCCGAGCTCGCCGTCGATATAGGCGGACAGCCGAACTTCAAGCGCTTGACCTGTTGTCTGCTGCAAGGTCACGCCCTCCTTTCGGTATTCTCGGTCAGCATGGCGGCAAGCCGCAGGCGGGCGGTGGACAACCTGCTCATCACGGTACCGATCGGAACGCCGAGGATGTCTGCGGTCTCGCGGTAGCTGTGCCCTTCGACATTGATGAGCAGGAAGACGCTGGCGAGACCTTCCGGCATGGACAGGATCATCTTCTGCAGTTGGTTGGCATAGACCGCCTTTTCGGCAACGGCTTCCACACGCAGCTCGCTCTGGTCGAAAATGTCGACCGCTCCGCCGCCGGCGCGGACCTTGCGCTTGCGGACTTCATCGACCCAGAGATTGCGTGTCATGGCGTAGACCCAGCTCTCCAGCTGGCCTTCCCCGTTCCACAGGTGGCTGCGCGCGATGGCCCGCTCGCAAGCCTCCTGAACGAGGTCATCGGCATCATTGGCGCTGCGTGTCAGCGTCAGCGCAAAGCGGCGCAATTTGGGCAGCAGGCTGACCAAATCCCGTCTGAAGTCTTTCGTCTCTGCCGCTGGGCGCATTGCTCTTCCAATGAGACGTACCGGATCGGGCATCTATTCGCGGTGCGAAAAGCACTACCCAATGATATGAAACATTTGATCCGAAGTCTGCAAGGGAAGAGCCGGAACGGAAACAGGTTTTTGCGTTCCGGCGTGAGTTTCCCATTGCTCGCGCCCACGGCCGGCCGCGGCGGAGAAGGTTGTGCTGCTCGACTACAGCGCTGTGGCACTTTGACTTGCTGCATGTTTTCATCCTTAAATCGAGTACGATTTAAGGAAACATGCAGTAGAGCTGGCCGTCTTCGACCGCCGTGTCAGTAATGGTGACGGATGCCGCCGAGCGACTGTAGCAGGGCCCTGTAGGCCCAAGTGTTTTCGCCGCCACGATCACGAATTTCGACGAGCTGCACCTTGGCCTCCTCGATGCGGCCTTGCTCGACCAGTGCCTGGCCGAGATAGGACCGGGCGAGAATGTAGTTCTCGTCGGCCTGAAGCGCGCGTTTGTAGTATTGCATGCCGAGTTCCATGCGCCCGGCCTTGCGATTGGCGTAACCGAGATAGTTGAGCACGCGGGCGCTGCGTTGATCGCTTACGGCTTCGAGCACCTTGATTGCATTGTCGTACTGGCCGGCATAGGCAAGTTCGCGCGCGGCTTCGAACAGGACGTCGTCGCTGAGGCCGCTTTTCTTCGCGTTGACGCACTGGCCCTTGCGCGTATCCCAGATCTTGCCGTTCTTGCATTGGGTGCTCGTCTTGGTCTTACGCGGCGGTTCGCTGGTGTCGCCGACGGCCATGGCCGACTGGCCCGCGACCGAAGCCATGAATGCAGTGAGGACAAAGAAAGTCGTCTTCCGGAACATCGTGCCTGTCTCCCTGGAACGTCACGCAGCTCGGCCGGCAACTTGACCGACACACGCGCGTCGCGCCGGCTGCCCAACCCGAACCGCAATATGACGCATGGGTATGGCAATTTATTCGTCGCCAGCGGAATTTTCTTGGAAGGCCGTCGACGTTATGGGCGGGCCAGCCTAGATCACAATGATCTTAGGTCGGATCGACCTAAAATCATGAACGTGATCGATTCTAATAAGTTGAGACGCGGGATGCGGCAGGAAAACCGCACACACTTTTCCTCATCCCGCTCTAGAAACGGGTGGTTTCGGCGAGTTCGACGCCGGTAGCGTCGGCATTGAGCGTATAGCGCTCGCGGCTGAGTTGCCAATTGCCCGGCTCGCCCGCTATCGAGAAGAGATTGTAGGCGGCCGCCGGCTTGCTCCCCCCGGGCCCTTGCGATGCCGAGGCAATGCCGACGACCGGGACCGGCGCGGTCTGTCCCTTGAGGTAATAAACCGTGTTGAGATGGGTGTGGCCATGCAGCACCAGTTCGGCGCCCCCGGACGAGATGGTCGCTGCAAAACGGCGAATGCCGATCATGCGTTTGTGCATCGAGGTCGCGCCACGGATCGGCGGATGATGGATCAGCACGACTCGGAAGAGGCCAGCCTCGCCCGCTGCCTGCAGCAGGTCGACGGTCGCGCGCGCCTGTCGCTGACCGAAGTAGCCGCTGGCGGCAAATGGCGGCGTGGCCACGGCGGTCGAGCAGCCGATGATTGCCACGGGGCCGCGCACACGCACATAGGGAAAGCAATGATGGTCTCGGATCCAGCCGAGCGGACCTTCATCGCTGCGCATGTAGGGATACCAGGCGCGTGTCGTCTTCTCGTAAGCACCCGGAACATAGGCGTCGTGGTTGCCCGGTACGACGGAGATGTCCTTGGCGTCGCCCGCCACGGAAAGCCATGCCGTCACTGCCTCGATCTCCAGCGACGAGGCGAGATTCACGAGGTCGCCGGTGATCGCCAGATGGTTCGGATTGCGTCTCTGGATATCGGCCATCAGGCAGTCCAATGTGCCGGGAAAGAGATGGCGGGCTCGGTTCCTGTGCCAGTTGACGAAACCGGTGATCCGCTTGGAGGCAAGTTCCCTCAGGGACAGATCCGGCAGGGGTCCGAGATGAACGTCCGAAATATGCGCGAGTTTGAACATCGCCACCGTCTAGCGCATATTCCATCGGAGTGGAATCACCAGATTGTAACGATTTCGGGTGAAAGCCGCCGCCACGAGGAGACGTGTTTGAAGCAGCAGCGACCGGCGGAAATGCCTAACTGGAGAATGCGGCTGCTGACGCGGTTCGCGCATGCCTATTTTGCGCTCTCGCGCGGGATGACGCTTGGGGTGCGCGCCGCCTGCTTTGACGGCGAAGGGCGGATCTTCCTCGTCAGGCATTCCTATCTTCCCGGCTGGCACCTGCCGGGCGGCGGCCTTGATCGCCATGAGACGGCGGTGGAGGGGCTCGCCCGCGAACTCAGGGAAGAAGGCAATCTGGAACTGACGTCACCGCCGCTGCTGGTGCAGGTCTATTATAACCGGGGCACCAGCAAGCGCGATCACGTCATCTTCTTTCGTTGCGACAATGTCCGCCAGCAACAGCCGAAGGTTCCCGACCTGGAGATAGCCGCCGCCGGCTTCTTTGCGCTCGACGAACTGCCCGAGGACACGACCGCCGCGACGCACCGGCGGATTGCCGAGGTTGCTGGAAGGGAGGCGCCGGACACGTTTTGGTAGCGTCATCGGGTGCCGGCAGCAACGCGCCTCACGCCTTCGTTTGAATGTGCCGCGTGATCGAGGCGGTCGCGACCGTGCGGCGTCGCAAGGTCGACCGCCGGGCCTGCCGGCACGACACCCGTCGGATTGATCATCGTGTGGCTGCGATAATAGTGCTCCTTGATATGGCGCATGTTCACGGTCTCGGCGACGCCCGGGACCTGGTAGAGGTCGCGCAGGTATCCATAAAGGTTCGGGTAGTCGGCAATGCGCCGGATGTTGCATTTGAAGTGGCCGACATACACAGGGTCGAACCGCACCAGCGTCGTGAACAGGCGCCAGTCGGCCTCGGTGATCCGATCTCCCATAAGATAACGCTGCGATGCGAGACGGCCTTCCAGCTCGTCCAACATGGCGAACAGGGCCTTGACGCTCTCGTCATAGGCCTGCTGGCCGGTGGCGAACCCGGCTTTGTAGACGCCGTTGTTCACAGCGTCATAAACGCGGGCGTTAAGGGCGTCGATTTCGCCGCGCAGGTCCGCGGGGCAGAAATCCTCGGTCGAGCCGGTAAGATGATCGAAGGCCGAGTTGAACATGCGGATGATTTCGGCCGATTCGTTCGAGACGATGGTGTTCTTCTTCTTGTCCCAAAGCACGGGCACCGTCACGCGGCCGGAATAGCCGGGGTCGGCGCGCACATAAATCTGCCAAAGCGCCTCGAAACCGAAGAGATGGTCCACGGTGCCGCCGTTTACGCCCTTGAACTCCCAACCGTTGGACAGCATCAGGGGATCGACGATCGAGACCGAAATGATGTCCTCAAGCTTCTTGAGCTTGCGGAAGGTCAGCGTCCGATGCGCCCAGGGGCAGGCGAGCGAGACATAGAGATGGTAGCGGTCCTGCTCGGCCGCGAAGCCGCCTTCGCCGGAGGGCCCCGGCGATCCGTCAGCAGTGATCCAGTTGCGAAACTGCGACTCGCTGCGCTTGAAATGGCCCTTCGTCGTCTTGGTGTCGTACCAGACGTCCTGCCAGACTCCGTTGACCAGCCTGCCCATGCACTAGCTCCTTCATGTTTTCTCTTGCCCTCAATAGATAACGCAGCAACGGGGCGGTGATAGGTGTCAAATTCTGAACACTGCGTTTTGGGCTTTGACAGGCGGCAATTTTCTGCTATCGCGATCAGGCATTTTTTCGTGTTCGGAACGATCGTAACGATGATCCAGTCGGGAAGCCTGCGACGACGCTGATGCTGCCAACGCCCTTTCGGGGCGCGCCATCCCCTATTGTCCGTTCGCACGCTTGGTTCCCGACATCCATGAAAAAGCACGACATCGTCTATCTGACTGAAGACGCGTCACACGACGCAGCAATCGAAATTATCAACGAAGAAGCATTTGGTCCTGGCCGGTTCGTGCGCGCGGCCGCGCGCATTCGCGAGCAGGGTCCCCATGACCGTTCGCTGTCCTTCATTTGCACCGACGACGGCGAGGCGATCGCCTCCGTGCGGATGACACCGGTCATGGCCGGGCCGGTGAGGGGACACCTGCTCGGCCCGCTCGCCGTGCGGCCCTCGCACAAGAACCGGGGCATTGGTCGCGAGCTCGTGCGGATTGCCGTCGAGGCTGCGCGACGGAAAGGCTCCGAGGCGGTGATCCTCGTCGGCGATCCGTCCTATTACCAGCCGCTCGGTTTCGAGAAGGTGCATTATGGAGCACTCGAATTTCCGGGGCCTGTCGATCCGGCCAGGGTCCTGGTGGTGCCGATGGCTGCGGATGTCCACGCGCGGCTCAGCGGCGTGATCTGCTGGCGGGACGACAGCGTTGCGCCCGTGCCCGGACAGGCCGTAGAAGCCCGGGCCGAGGGTGCAGCCGCCTGATGTGAAGCACTTCAATGGTGCGCAGTCAGGTCGCTTTGAGTGTGAAAACGTCGAGCCCGTGGTCTCCCGCATCCTGCTCATGCAGCGACCAGCCAAGCCTTTGGTAGAAAGGCCTTTTCGTTGGTACTGCACAAAGGTACACGGTGTCGGCTCCCGCTGCGAAGGCGGCGCGCGCGGCATGGCCGACGATGGTGCCGCCGATGCCCTGCCGCCGGAACGCTTGGTCCACCCAAACGGCTGCGACCCAGGGCGTGAGGTGGGGCCGCTCCTCCATGTCGGAAGCGATGACTGAGGCCGTGCCCATGAAGGTCGGACCGCGGTGAGCAACGATGGCGGAGGGCAGAGGCCCCGCTCCGAGATTGTCTCTGACCAAGTTGGCAATATGCTTCAGCGGGAATCCTCTCGGCTTCCACCAGGCCCGCCAGACGCGATCGACGACGTCCGCCGCAAAGTGCGGCACGGTACGGAGATCCGCAATGGTGATCTCGTCGCGGGTCACCGGCCCTCGCGATACCACATGGACGAGATCAGGAAGAGCAGGGCGGCGAGCCCGAAGAGACCGCCGAACAGGGACAGAGAGTTGATGCCCTTCAGCACCGTCTCGTCCGTCATGCGCAGCGAAAGGCGCTCGCCGTCGGCCACCCGGACCGCGCCACGCACCGGCAGGATCGAGGGAAGATCGACCGGGCCGTCAGCATCCGCCAGCCGCCGCACGAGCCCCTTGGTTTTTTCCGCCCAAGGACGGAGCTTTTCCTCCGTGGAGATTGCCGCCTTGAATTCCGGTGCATCGACATTGCCGACATGGACGAGGGTCGTGAGCTCGTCGTTGGCCACCTCGAAGAGGCCGGTTTCCGTCGTTTTGACTTCGGCCTTGTAGAGGCCCGGTTCGCGCTCGGTCAGAGTGATCTCGTCGGTCTTGCCCGATGGATAGGTGAGCGTCGCCTGCCCGGGATCGCCTTCGATCGTCTGCCTGGTAATTTCCAGCGTACGGCCGGAGGCGCGTGCCGTCAGTGCCTCTTCCTCAAGCGCCGGTTCCTGCATTAGCCAGTGGGCCGTGCGCCGATAAAGCGAAACATGAGGTCCGCCGCCTTCAATGCCGCGTGCCCACAGCCAGCCCTGGTCGGACAAAAGCATCGCGACACGCCCCTTGCCGACGCGGTTGAGCACGAGCAACGGCTTTCCGTCGGCCGCTTCCATCACCGTCTGCCCGAGCGGGCGGTCCACGTCGACGGTGCGGAACCAACGGCCCCAGCCCGGCGGCTCGCTCGACGCGCCTTCGAGACCGCGCGTGACAGGATGCTTCTTTCCCTCCTCCGAGAGGCGGGGGAAGAACGCCTTTTCATTCATGACGCCGGTGGGGGTCGCGGGCAGAACCGCTGAAAGAGGCGTGGCGGCAATCGAGTCATCGCCGGCGTGTTCCGGGCCTGCGGCGATCAACAAGGCGCCGCCGTTCTGCACATATTGCGCAATGTTGTCGTAGTAGAGGATCGGCAGCACGCCGCGATGCTGGTAGCGGTCGAAGATGATCAGATCGAACTCGCTGATCTTGTCGACGAAGAGCTCGCGCGTCGGAAAGGCGATCAGCGAAAGTTCGTTGATCGGGGTGCCATCCTGCTTTTCCGGAGGACGCAGAATGGTGAAATGGACGAGATCGACCGCCGCGTCGGACTTCAGAAGATTGCGCCAGGCGCGCTCGCCCGCATGCGGCTCGCCGGAAACGAGAAGCACGCGCAGGTTCTCGCGGATGCCGTCGAGCACGTGGACGGCGCGGTTGTTGACCTCCGTCACTTCGCCGGCGAGCGGGTTCACAGCGAATTCGAGGATGTTGTTGCCGCCGCGCGGCACGGTGAAACTGAAGGGCACGTCGGTGCCCGGCTCGGCACGCTCGGTCGCGATCTCGTTGCCGTTGAGGCGGATCGTCACTTCGGCACCACCGCCGGGGGCTGCGCCGTCATCGACGACGCGGAAGGTCATCTTCTGCTGTTCGCCAACGATGCCGAAGCGTGGTGCGCTGACGATTTCGATACGCCGATCGAATTCGCTCGGTTTGCCGGTGATCAGGCCATGGATCGGCGCATCGAAGCCGAGCTTCTGATTGACGTCGGGAACGTCGTGAATTTGTCCATCGGTGATGAAGACGGCGCCGCCGACCCGCGCCGGTGGTACGTCGGCGAGCGCTGTCGACAATGCGCCGAAGAGCTTCGTCGAAGGCGCCTCGGTTTCGGCGCTATCCGCAGCCTCGACGATGCGGGTCTCGATCTGTGGAAAGCGGGAGAGGCGATCCTTGAGGCCGGCAAGCGCATGGTCCGTCTGTTCGCGGCGGTTGCCATTGTTCTGACTCTGGCTGCGGTCGACGACGACGGCAACGATGGTCGAAAGCGGCTCGCGCTCCTCCTGGAAAACCGATGGGTTGCTGATCGCCAGGCAGAACGCCGCCAGCGCTGCCGTTCTCAGCCAGGCACCGCGAACGCCACGCCACAGGCCGAGCGCGGCGAGCGCGACCGCCGCAAGGATCAGCGCCGCGAGATAGGGCCAGGGAAGAAATGGTGCAAAGTCGACGGTCATCGAACGGTCCTCACTGACCGAGCCGCTCGAGCAGGGCGGGCACGTGCACCTGGTCGGCCTTGTAGTTGCCAGTCAGCATATACATCATGATGTTGACGCCGGAGCGGAAGGCGTATTCGCGCTGCATCTCGTCTGGCGGAACCGTCGGCAAGAGCGCAACGCCATTCGTATCCACGGCCCAGGCACCGGCAAAGTCGTTGCCGGTGATCATGATCGGCGTGACGCCGTCCCCGGACCGGGCCGGGCGGTCGCTAGGCTCTTCGCGGTTGTCGAGTTGCGCCTCGATCCAGAGAGGACTGCCGGTGTAGCGCCCCGGAAAATTCGTCAGCAGATAGAAGGCCTTGGTCAGCACATGGTCGGCCGGAACGGGCTCCAGCGGCGGAATGTCGAGATTGGCCAGAATCGCCTGCAGCCGTTCGGTGTTCGGGCTCGTCCCGTTCGACGAGGCGCCTAATGAGGAGAACTGGTCGCGGGTGTCGAAGAGCACCGTGCCGCCTGCACGCATATAGGCGTCGATGCGACTTACCGCCTGCGGGCTCGGCATTGGCGCATTGGCGGAGACCGGCCAATAGATGATCGGATAGAGGCTGAGTTCGTCCTTGGAAATGTCCAGCCCGACGGGCGCGCCCGGCTCGAGCGTCGTGCGATAGGTCAGGAAATCGGTGAGACCGGTGAGACCGCGTTCGGAGAGACGATCGACGTCGTCTTCTCCGGTGACGACATAGGCAAGATGGGTCGTATCGAGGCGTTCGAGGATACGTTGGTCATCCGGACGCGCATCTTCCGCAAGTGCCGGCGGCGGCAGGAGGGCAAGGGTGCCGCACAGCATGAAAAGCATTGTGGCCGCGGTCCTCGCCATGCGAATCCGCGAAAAGGCTCCGCCCATGAAGAGAACGATTACGGCATCGGCAAGGAGCAGGAGCAGCGCCAGCGTCAAGAGCGCAGGCTTCAGCGACCAGCTTTCCTCGCCGGTCAGCCGTTCTGAGGTGTGCGGGCCTGCTGCCACCATGTCGATCCGCTTGAGTTCCGCGTCGCGCGGGAGCAGGTTCAACGCCGTGAAACCGTCTTCGGATCCATAGAGCCCCGGCGGGTTTTCCGGAGTTGCAAGCGGCGCCTTGCCAGGAGCGACGTTGAGTGGCCGCGCATTGCCGGTTTCGGCAACAAGGACGCCGTCGGCGTTCAGCAGCCGGTAGGGCGCCAGCGTCTGTGCCTGCGCCTTGCCTTCGCTCGCGACGCCGCCGCTCCGCGCGAGCTGCACGCTACGGCGGAGCATTTCGACGAAATGACCCGAAATCGGCAGATTCGACCAGGTCGCCTCGGCGCTGACATGGAAGAGGATGATGCGTCCCGACCCCTGAGCAGCCGTCGTCACCAGCGGCGTACCATCGGCGAGGTTCGCCCAGGTCCGCTCGGCCAGGTCAGCCGTGGGTTCGGCCAGGACCTGCCGCTTGACGAGAATGTCGGTAGGACGTGGCATTCCGGCAAAGGGGCCGTTGGCGGGATAGTCGGCGAGGGGCTGCGGCTCCGACCAGGTAAGTGCGCCGCCAAGCGCCCGCTCGCCCTGCCGCAGCGTCACGGGCACGAGCGGATCGTCGGCCGGTGCCGCCGCAAGCCGCGGCCCGGCAAAGCGGATCAGCGTACCGCCATTGTCGATCCACTTCTTCATGAGCGGATACATCTCTTCCGGCAGACGGCCGATATCGGCCATGATCAGGACCGAAGGCCGTTGTTCGAGAAGTTCTGGAATGGCAACGGCAAGATCGGTCTCGCGCGGTTCGACGAGATCGGCATAGGGGGCCAGCGCCCGGTTGATGTAGTAGAGCGGCGACAGCAGCGGCTGGGAAAGATCGCGAGCCTCGCCGCTCAAGAGAGCGACTCGACGGCGGCGGAACCCATCGTCGAGCAGATGGACAGCGCCGGCGGTCGCGGCGCCTTCGATGCCGATGCGGGCGAAATCGTTGCGCAGTTCAAAAGGCGCGGCGATCGTTCCCTTCGCAACCGCTTCACCGGGCGCGAAGTCGATCGCGCCGTCGGCGATGGCGCGACCACGCGTGTCGTAAGCGACGATCGACACGGAACGGCGATCATCGGTTTTCAATCGGCTCGCCGTCACCGACATGCCCGCGTTTTCGTTGCTGCTGTTGGTGAGCGCTATCGCTTGACTGCCATCGGCCTCGATCACCCGGAGGTTCGCGGCGCCCATTCCTGCGAGCGCCTCCATCGTCTTGCCGTCCGCTGCTTCGATGCCGTCCGTGACGAAGGCGAGCGTGCCGGGTGCAGCGTCTTTGAAAGCCGTCCGCATGGCAGCGATCGCGGAGCGGCGATCGGCCGGAAGCGGTTCGGGCGATGCGGCAGCCAGACGGTTGCGCGCCGATGCCGCCGATCCCGGCGTTGCATTGTGCTGTCGGTCGCCAGTGAAGACGATTGAGACGGCAAGGTCTCTCGTCTCCGCGTCGTCGATCAGGGCCGAGGCAGCCTCGACCCGCCTCTCCCAATCGGGTGCGGTCGCCCAGCTGTTGTCGATCAGAAGCGCGAGCGGGCCGGAGGACGCGAGCGTGTTGCTGCGCGGATTGAAGACCGGATCGGCGATCGCGAAAATGACGGCGGCCGCCATCAGCATCCTGAGAAGCGTCAGCCACCAGGGGCTCTTCGACGGGGTCTCCTCGCGCTTCAGAACCGAGGCGAGGATGCGCAGCGGCGGAAAGACCTCGGCCGCCGGTCGCGGCGGCGTCATCCGCAAAAGCCACCAGATCACCGGCAGCGCGACAAGCGCGGCCAGCATGGCAGGATTGGCGAAGACGAAGGAAAGGCCGCCGATCATAGCAAACCTCCGTGCGTTGCCCGCCCAGGCATTCCGGATAGATACATATGCACGGCAACCAGCGCCTCGGACGCGGGGCGGTCGGTCCTATGCGGGATGAAGGTCCAGCCGAGATGTCTGAGGCTCGAGCCCAGGCTGTCGCGGCGGGCAAGATAGGCGCGCTGATAATCCTCCTGCAGAATCTCGGCGCGTCCGGCGGTCAGCTTTTCGCCGGTTTCCGGGTCGGTGAATTCGGTTCGCCCGGCATAGGGGAAGACCTCCTCCGCAGGATCGGCGATCTCGACCATATGTCCACGGAAACCGCGGCGTGCGAGCGGTGCAAGACGCTCCATTACCTTGTCGGCGGGATCGAGGAAATCGCCGATCAGCACCAGATCGCTGGCGTTGCGGATCATGCCGGTCTCGGGCAGGCCCTCCGCGAGCGAGCTCAGCATGATCGCAGTTGCCAATCGTTCGGCGGCGTTGCGCGCCGAGACCGGTTCCATGACGCCGGGGCAACCGATCCGTTCGCCGGAGCGGGCGAGAATTTCGGCAAGCGCCAGCATCAGCACGAGTGCACGGCTTTCCTTGGAGACCGCACCGAGCGTCGACTTGTACATCATCGAGGGCGAAAGGTCGGCCCAAAGCCAGATCGTATGGGCTGCCTCCCATTCGCGGTCTCGGACATAGGTATGATCGTCGCGGGCGGACCGGCGCCAGTCGATCCGAGACAGGCTTTCGCCTTCGCTATAGGGGCGGAACTGCCAGAAATTTTCGCCGATACCGCGCTTGCGCCGGCCATGCCAGCCGGAGATCACCGTGTTGGCGATCCTGCGCGCTTCGACAAGGCAGTCCGGAACGAGCATTGCGCGCTGTTGGGCGCGCGACAGGACTTCGCCGGAAGGGGTACGCGCGACTATGTGCCCGATGGAGGCCATATATTAACCCTTGGCTCGTTTCACCAGGCCGGCGATAACGTCGCGGACGGTCATGCCTTCCGCACGGGCGGCGAAGGTGAGCGCCATACGGTGCTGCAGCACCGGTTCGGCAAGGGCAAGGATATCGTCGGCGGAGGGCGCCAGCCGGCCGTCATAGAGGGCGCGCGCCCGGGCGCACAGCATCAGAGCCTGGCCCGCTCGCGGACCCGGCCCCCAGGCGACATTCTTGTCGGTCGTGGAGTTGCCGTTGCCGGGGCGGGCGGAGCGGACGAGCGACAGGATGGCATCGACCACCTTCTCGCCGACCGGCATCTGCCGGATCAGACTCTGGATCTGCAGGAGGCGCTGGGCGTCGATCACCGGCCGCGCTTCGGCTTCAATGACGCCGGTCGTCTCCAGCAGGATTTGCCGTTCGGCGGCAAGCTCGGGGTAGCCGACATCGACCTGCATCAGGAATCGGTCGAGCTGTGCCTCTGGCAGGGGGTAGGTTCCCTCCTGCTCGAGTGGGTTCTGGGTCGCGAGCACATGAAACGGCTGCGGCAGGTCCTTGCGGGCGCCGGCGACCGTGATGTGATATTCCTGCATGGCCTGCAGCAGCGCCGACTGGGTTCGCGGCGAGGCGCGGTTGATCTCGTCCGCCATCAGCAGCTGCGTAAAGATTGGGCCGGGGACGAAACGAAACGACCGATAGCCCGCGGCATCCTGGTCCATCACTTCTGAGCCCAGAATGTCGGAAGGCATCAGGTCGGGCGTGAACTGGATACGGCTGTTGTCGAGCCCGAGAACGGTACCGAGCGTGGCGACGAGCTTGGTCTTGGCAAGACCCGGTACGCCGACGAGCAGCGCGTGACCGCCGGACAGCACGGCGAGCAGCGTCTGCTCGACCACGTTCTCCTGGCCGAAGATCACCTTGCCGACCTCGGCGCGTATGAGCGCGATCTCACCCAGTGCGGCTTCCGCGGCCGCGACGATTGCCTTCTCGTCGGCCGCATCGGTCGCGCTTTTCATAACACTCATCGCAATTCTCCCAGATCGTCGCTGCTGAACCGAATCGCCATTGCCTAATATTCAGTCCTTATTTTTCAATTTAGACCCTGGCGGACGGCTGACAAGCCGCCGCCAACGCACTATGTCGTGAGCTTGCAGGACGCTCGCCGTGCATCCCGCATGCTCGTCGATTCGGACGGAATGCCCAAAACCGGAGGGCCGGAGCATCCCTCGCACGTTCGTCTGAACGCGTTATGCTTCAGATGCAAGATCGGGACCAAACGGGACGGAACGATGGCAGAAGCCAAGATTCAGCAAACGGGCGACGCGGCCGGCCTTGCCGCGCTGATTGCCCGCGCCGCCGGCGAAAGGGGCGGCGAAGCGCGGGGATTACCGCCGGTCGACCGTTGGAACCCGCCGTTTTGCGGCGATATCGACATGGAAATCCGTGGCGATGGAACGTGGTTCTACATGGGAACGCCGATCGGTCGCCAGCCGCTCGTCCGGCTGTTTTCCACCGTCCTGCGCAAGGACGAGGACGGCAAGACCTACCTTGTCACGCCAGTGGAGAAAGTCGGCATCCGCATCGCCGATGCCCCGTTTATCGCTGTGGAAATGCGCGTTACTGTCAGGGATGGCGGAAATGTCCTGACATTTCGCACCAATGTCGGCGATGTGGTGGAGGCCGGGCCGGAGCATCCCCTCCGCTTCGTCATCCATGGCGAAAATCGCGAACTGAAACCCTACCTTCATGTCCGCGGGCGGCTTGAGGCGCTCGTATCGAGGCCCGTCATGTATGACATCGTCGAACTGGGCGAAACCGTCGAGATCGAAGGCGTCGACATGTTCTGCGTCAAATCGTCCGGCGCGATCTTTCCGATCATGCCGGCGGCCGAGCTGGAAGCTCTGTCGCAATGACAAATCATCCCTTTTCCGCCGACGAGTTTCGCCGCAGGGCACTCGCCCAGACAGGCGGACCGATTGAGACGGCGTGGCGCGATCACGGCGATTTCCTGCTCAATCCTGGCATCGTGCCCTACCTCGAAGCCCTGCATTTGAAGGACGCGGCCGTGCTCGTGCCGGTCGTCGACGATGGCGAAGACGCGAGCGTGATCTTTACCCAGCGGACTTCGACGTTACGCAAACACTCCGGTCAGGTCGCCTTTCCCGGCGGGGTAGTCGATCCCGAGGACAAGTCCATCGAAGTTGCGGCGCTCCGCGAGGCGCAGGAGGAGATCGGTCTCGACCCCCGTTTCGTCGAGACGATCGGCCGTCTGCCGCACTATATGGCCATGTCGGGCTTCCGCATCACGCCGGTGCTCGCGGTCGTGCAGCCAGGCTTCGAACTCGCGCCCAATCCGGAAGAGGTGGAAAGCGTGTTCGAAGTGCCGCTTTCTTTCCTGATGAACCCTGTCAACCATGGGCGCGGACGCAGCCATTGGCAGGGTGCTGAACGGCAATTCTATCGCATGCCCTATGGCGAACGGAATATCTGGGGAATTACGGCGGGGATCGTCCGCATGCTCTATGAAAGGCTCTATGCATGACTTCCGTTGCCGCCGAGGCGTGGTTTCAGGCTCCCTCGCTCCGGCGCATTTTCGATCTTTTGAACGCCGATGGCGGTGAGGTGCGCGTTGTCGGCGGCGCGATCCGCAACAGCCTCATGGGCCTGCCTGCCGGCGATGTCGACATGGCGACCACTTGGAGGCCGGAGGACGTTGCTGAGCGGGCGAGGGCAGCGGGTATCAAGGTCGTGCCAACCGGCGTCGACCATGGCACGGTCACCCTCGTCCTCGACGGAACGCCCTATGAAGTGACGACGCTGCGCCGCGACGTGGCGACCGACGGGCGCCGCGCCGAAGTGGCCTTCGGGACCGACTGGCGAGCGGATGCCGAGCGCCGCGACTTCACCATCAACGCCCTCTATGCGGACAGCAAAGGCCAGGTAATCGACCATGTCGGCGGTCTTTCCGACATTGAGAGCCGGACGCTGCGTTTTATCGGCAATGCGGCCGAGCGCGTCCGGGAGGACTATCTGCGCATCCTGCGCTTCTTCCGTTTCTTCGCCTATTACGGCGCCGGCCGGCCTGATGCGGACGGGCTGAGAGCCTGCGCGCAGGCGCGCGCAAAGCTCTCGACGCTTTCGGCGGAACGGGTCTGGTCCGAAACGAAGAAACTGCTCGCCGCCGATGATCCCGGCCGCGCACTGCTGTGGATGCGCCAGGCCGGCGTGCTTACCGAGGTCCTGCCGGAGACGGAAAAATGGGGCATCGATGCAGTTCCAGGCCTGATTGCCGCCGAGAGGGCCTTTACCTGGAAGCCGGATCCGCTGCTCAGGTTGGCGGCGATCGTGCCTCCGGATGCGGAACGGCTTGAGGGCATGGCAGCACGACTGCGTCTATCGAAGGCGGAGGCCGTCTATTTCGCGCGGTTTGCGAGTGCTCCGACGATACCCGCGACGCTCGCGGATGCAGCTCTCGATCGCCAGCTTTACCGCCACGGCGCCGAGGGGATCGCGACGAGCCTGCGGCTTGCCCTGGCATCCTCGCGCCGCCGGTCCGAAAACGATCCGTCGCTTCTTGGCGAAACCGCCGTGTTTCAGCGGCTTCTGTTGCGTGCGGAGAAGTGGCAGCGTCCGGTCTTTCCCCTAACCGGAGCCGATGTCCTGAGGGCGGGCGTTCCGGCCGGTCCCAAGGTCGGCGAGGTGCTGTCCAAGCTCGAAAATTTCTGGATCGAGCGCAATTTCACTCCCGCCCGGGCAGCGCTCGCAGCCCGGCTCGAATCGATGGTATCAGACACCAAGTGACATCGTGGACGGACGCCGCTCCGCGCGCTCGAACCGAATGCGGCAAAGACGGCCTTGCTCCACTCCGGTCAAGCCGCCTTGCTTTCGTCGACGATCCGAACCTTGATGTTGTCGATCATGTTCTCGCGTATCGTCGTTTCGCCGTGGGTCACGCGCATGTGTTCCACAACACGACGGACGATTTCCGCATCATTGTCGGCGCGGGTGTGCCATTCACAACCCGGGACGAGCGAACCGCATTCAAACAACCGCATGGACTGCTCCTTCCTCTGCTGCTGGCTCTCCTGCATGTTTCCTTAGATCGCAGCCGACTTAAGGATAAAACATGCGGCAATTCAAAGTGCTCAGCGCCCTTTGCGCATCTGATAAGACGGCGGTCACGCCGGTAACGGCGCGCTCCGCAAAAAATAAACGTAACATCAACACCCGACGGGGCCAAATTGTTCCCGCCTTGCTGCGGGAGATTTCACCGGCTGCCGGGATGGCTGCGGGAAGCTCAGCTTTCTGGCTGCAGTGCGAAGAAATTTCTATAGAAATGCGCGTCGTTGATGTTATGGCTTTGCCTTTCCCTGAGACTCGCAGAGGCTGTTTTTCCGTCATGACCGCGACCGTTCAATCGGAACTGATTTCCGCCATCCGGAGCATTCCGGATTACCCGAAGCCAGGCGTCATGTTTCGCGACATCACGACATTGCTCGGCAATCCGAAGGCTTTCCGCCGGGCGATCGACGAGCTCGTCCACCCCTATGCCGGAACCAAAATCGAGAAGATCGCGGGCATCGAGGCGCGCGGGTTCATTTTGGGCGGCGCGATCGCCCACCAGCTTTCGGCCGGATTCGTGCCGATCCGAAAGAAGGGCAAGCTGCCGCACGATACCGTCCGTATCGCCTACAGCCTCGAATACGGCGTGGACGAGATGGAAATGCACAGGGATGCGATCCAACCGGGCGAGAGGGTGATCCTGGTCGATGACCTCATCGCCACCGGCGGGACGGCCGAGGGCGCCGTCAAGCTTCTGAAGCAGATGGGAGCGGATATCGTGGCTGCCTGCTTCATCATCGATCTGCCAGAGCTCGGCGGGCGCAAGAAACTCGAAGCCCTCGGCGTCAACGTCCGCACGCTGATCGAATTCGCAGGGCATTGAAGCGGTAGCTAGCGGATACGCGCGCAACGCCTCAACTTCAGGTGAATTCGATCACCTTGCTTTCGAACTGGATGACGGTTTCGCCGTGCTGGTTCTCGCCTTCGCAGAGAATGGTGTTGATGCGCCATCCGGGTCTCGACGCGACGGTTCGCGCCTCGAGAAAAGTGACGGCGTAGGTCACCGTGTCGCCGGCATAGACCGGCTTCAGCCACTTGAGTTCGCGAAAGCCTGGTGAGGGGCCTAGTTTCGGCGCATGCAGCCCCTCGGCCGCCAGGCGCCGGATCTCATCCTTCCAGAACCGCACGAAACATTGCATCCAGCCGGCGCTCGTGTGCCAACCGGACGCGCATAGCCCACCGAAAAGCGAGTGCTTGGCCTCTTCCGCGTCGAGATGGAATGACTGCGGGTCGAAGTTGCGCGCGAAGCGGACGATGTCCTCTGCCGTGAATGTCAGACTGCCGATCACGGTTTTTCGGCCGGCTGCGTAGATTTCCGCCAACGTCATCATTGCCGCTGCTCCCGGTCCCGGCGGCGGAAAAGGACGGAACATTCCGAAACCGCGATTGCTTCCCCGGTCTGATTGTTGATCTCGTTGCGGAACTTGACGATGCCGACGTCAGGTTTCGACTTCGACTGCCGGGCTCCGAGCACCAGGCTGAAGCCGGCCAGCACATCGCCAGCGAGCACCGGCTTCTTCCAATCCATGAAGTCGATGCCCGGTGAGCCTTGAGAGGAGGAATTGCCGAGAAAGGCGTCGATCATCATACGCATACCGATCGCGCTCGTGTGCCAGCCGGAGGCGGAAAGGCCGCCCAGAATACTGCGCTTGCCGGCGTCTACATCCAGATGCATCGGTTGCGGGTCGAATTCGCTGGCAAAAGCGATGATGTCGGGCGCCTCAACGGCGACCGGATGATAGTCGAAGCGCCGACCTGGCGTGAAGTCCTCGAAATAGAGCATGCCGGCCTCCCTCGCTGCCGGAGATGTGTTGCTATGCGGCTCTGCTCCATGTTTCCTTAAATCGAAGACAATTTAAGGACGGCTCTGTGCCGCATAGCCACTGCGTCAGGTGTTGAAGCGGAAATGGATGACATCGCCGTCCTGGACGACATATTCCTTGCCTTCGTCGCGCGCCTTGCCGGCTTCCTTCGCGCCGGTTTCGCCGCCGAGCGAAATATAGTCATCATAGGCGATCGTGTTCGCGCGAATAAAGCCGCGCTCGAAATCTGTATGGATGACACCGGCGGCCTGCGGCGCCCTGGTGCCGCGCGGGATCGTCCAGGCGCGCGTTTCCTTCGGGCCGACCGTGAAATAAGTGATGAGGTCGAGCAGCTTGTATCCGGCGCGGATCAGCCGGTCGAGACCGGCCTCCTCGAGGCCGAGCGCAGCAAGGAATTCCTTGGCTTCGTCCTCGGGCAGCTGTGCGACCTCCGATTCGATCGCGGCCGAGATGACAACGGTTTCCGCACCCTGGGCTTTTGCCATTTCAGCGACCGCCCGCGTGTGCTCATTGCCGGTGGCGGCGTCGCTTTCGGCGACGTTGCAAACGTAGAGCACAGGATGGGAAGTGAGGAGATTGAGGCCCTGGAGGATGCGCAGTTCGTCCGCATCGAGCTTCGAAAGCAGGGTCCGCACCGGCTTGCCTTCCTGCAAGAGCTTCAGTGAGGCTTCCATCACGGGAAGCTGCGCCATCGACTCCTTGTCCTTGCCAACGGCGCGCTTGCGCGTCTGCTCCGTGCGCCGCTCCAGGCTCTCGAGATCGGCGAGCATCAGCTCGGTTTCGATCGTCTCGGCGTCGGCTACCGGGTGGATGCGGCCTTCCACGTGGGTGATGTCGTCGTCCTCGAAGCAGCGCAGAACATGGACCACGGCGTCGACTTCGCGAATATTGGCGAGGAACTGGTTGCCGAGCCCTTCGCCTTTGGACGCGCCGCGCACGAGGCCGGCGATGTCGACGAAGGAGATGCGCGTCGGGATAATTTCCTTGGACTTCGCGACATCGGCGAGCTTGCGCATGCGCGGATCCGGAACCGCGACTTCACCAGTGTTCGGCTCGATCGTGCAGAAGGGATAGTTTGCCGCTTGCGCTGCCGCGGTCTTGGTGAGCGCATTGAAGAGTGTGGACTTGCCGACATTCGGCAGCCCGACGATACCGCATTTGAAGCCCATGGCTAAAACCTGTCTTTCTCGGATTGCTTGGCGGTGGCTATGGGGTAAAGGAGAGGAGCGGTCAAGCTCTTCACGCGCTTCTCAAGCGCCGCGCGCCTTATCAGACGCGCAAAGGGCGCTGTAACGCCTTGAACTGCCGCATGTTTCCTCAAGTCGGAATGGTTAAAGGAAACATGCATCGGGCCGTATCACCCGGCTTTCCCTTGAATGCCGATGCCCGACGCGCAATATTGTGCTGCGCGATGGTGATCGCCTCCTCATGTCATCAACGGGTGGATTTCCGATGAGTGACAATGATGTTGCCGCAAAACCGAAGACCAGATCGAAGCCTAAGCTGCAGCGGCCGAAGCTCTACAAGGTCATTCTGGTCAACGACGACTACACCCCACGTGAATTCGTGGTCATGGTGCTCAAGGCCGTGTTCCGCATGAGCGAGGAAGCCGGCTATCGGGTGATGATGACGGCACACAAGCTCGGCACCTCGGTCGTCGTCGTCTGCGCCAGGGATATCGCCGAGACCAAGGCGAAGGAGGCGACCGATCTCGGCAAGGAAGGGGGCTATCCGCTGTTGTTCACGACCGAGCCAGAGGAGTAGGGTCGACCGGGTTCGTCGTTCTCAATCCCCCTTCGAGCCGAACATCTTCTTCAGCATCTCGGCCATCGGACCAGTCGTGGGAAGTTTTTTCGGTTGCGCAGCGTTGCGAGCCTGGTGAATGTGGGATTGCGCCGGCTGCTTCTTCGCCGCCTGCGGCTTTTCGTCAGTCGGCGTGCTGCCGGTCGCCAGCGCGATCTTGTTCATAAGCTGCGAATCCTCGCCCCTAACCAGCATGTCCGCGTTGTCGGCGATGGCGTCCAGAAGCGGCGATAGCCAGGCCTGATCCGCCTTGGCGAAATCGCCGAGCACATGGGCGTGCACCAGGTCCTTCACACCCGGGTGGCCGATGCCGAGGCGCAGTCGACGGTATTCTTTGCCGCAGTGGGCGTCGATCGACTTGATGCCGT
Source organism: Sinorhizobium chiapasense (assembly GCF_036488675.1). Classification (NCBI taxonomy): domain Bacteria; kingdom Pseudomonadati; phylum Pseudomonadota; class Alphaproteobacteria; order Hyphomicrobiales; family Rhizobiaceae; genus Sinorhizobium; species Sinorhizobium chiapasense. Next base: position 2,776,043 of record NZ_CP133148.1, on the reverse strand, counting down.
TGTGGCCGCCGTGGCCCCCGCCGGTCTTGATCCGTGCCTTGGCGGCAGGAAGATCGAGCTCATCGTAGATCACGACGATATCTTTCGGCGCGAGCTTGTAGAAGCGCATGGCTTCGCCCACGGCCTCTCCCGACAGGTTCATGAAGGTCTGCGGCTTCATCAGGAGCACGCGTTCACCGGCGATCTCGCCCTCGGAAATTTCCGCCTTGAACTTCTTCGACCATGAGGAAAAGCTCGGGCGACTCTGTATCGCGTCGACGGCCATGAAGCCGATATTGTGGCGGTTCCCGGCATATTTCGAACCCGGATTGCCAAGACCCGCGATAATCAGCATGTCGCCATACTCCTAATGCTTCTGCTCTATCGGACCGAGATTTTCGAGAGGATGACGAAGGGGTAGGTCTTCCGTCCGCCTCTGCCCCTCATCCGGCCTCCCGGCCACCTTCTCCCCGTTTCGACGGGGAGAAGGCACATGCGGCGCCGTTTTGTTCCCTCTCCCCGCTTGCGGGGAGCGGGTTAGGGTGAGGGGCATTTCACGCACCCTGCTGTTTCAACCCAAAATCATCGCGGTCCGGGGAAAGTCAATCCTTATTTCGCCGCCTGCTCGATGCGGTTCGGGCGCAGGCCGTATCGCTCGAAGATCCGGTCCTGCGTGCCGTTGGCGATCAGGTGATCGAGTTCGGCTTGCATACGGGCAACGATCTCATCGGGCATGTCCCGGTGGCAGGCGATGCCGTATTGCTTGCCTTCCAGCACCAATGCCGCCTCGACCGGTTTGCCGTCGGCCCGCATGGTCTCGAAGGTTTTTTCAGACGTCATGAGCAGATCGACGCGACCGGCGGCGAGCTTCTTCATGGTGGAGTCGAGATTGGCGGCATAATCGATCTTCTCGAAGCCGTGCGCCTTCAGGTAGGCGGCGGAGAAGTCTTCCCGCTGTGTTCCGACGACGAACTGCTTCGCCTCATCGATCGTTTGCGGCACAATCGCCGCACCCTTGCGTCGCACCATGATCAGGTGATCGACGAGGAGCGGCTCGATCCATTTGAAATTCCTGTCTCGCTCTGCGTCGTGGCCGGTGGTGAAAACGCAATGGAAAGGCTGGCTTTCGGCAAGCGCGAAGGCGCGCGCCCAAGGCAGGACCTCGATATCGTAGGGGAGATCGACGGCGTTCATGATCAGTGCCACCTGTTCGACCGATGCGCCGTTCGCGCCGCTCGCGGTCGAGAAGTTGTAGGGCGGGTATTCCTCGGTGACGAAATGTATCGTCTCGGCGTGAGCGGTGGCGGAAAGACCGAGCAGGAATGCCAGGATCAGATGCTTCACGCCCTTTTCTCCCTTTCGAGCGGCACTATGCCGGATTGGCCGCCTTGGCTTCGGATTCGTTCTCCAGGAGGGCCAACATGCCGTCGATCGGCATGGGCCGGCTGAAGAGATAACCCTGGCCATTATCCACGCCGAGCTTGCGCAGAAGCTGCCACTGCTCCTTCGTCTCGATGCCTTCGGCGACGACCGTACATCCCATCTGATGCGAAATGGTGCGAATGCCCTTAATAAGCATGCGGCTCTTGCGCCTGACGTCGGCGGTGCCGGAACTCAGCGACCGGGTGAAGGACTGGTCGACCTTGACGATATCGACGGGGAAGCGATTGAGATAGCTCAAGGACGAGTAACCGGTGCCGAAATCATCAAGCGCGATGCGGCAGCCGAACTCGTTGAGTTGTTTTAGGACTGCGTGAACCTCGGGATTGTCCAGCATCAGCACCGCCTCGGTGATCTCGATGACGATCCTCTGCGGCGAAATGTGGTGCTTGAGCAGCAGCGCAGCCAGCTTGTGGGGTAAGGTCAGCTCGAACTGCAGAGGCGAGAAGTTGACCGCCAGATAGGTGTTCTGCGTTCCATCCAGTTCGGAGATCGCGGCGAGGTGGCGGATCGCCTTGTCGAGCACGCGGTCGCCGATGCGGCCGATCGTGCCTGTCTCCTCGGCAATGCCGATGATCTTGCCGGGCGGCATCAGCCCCTTTTCCGGATGATCGAGGCGCATCAGCGCCTCGAAACCGACGATCTGGCCGTCGCCAAGGCTGACGATCGGCTGCAGCCAGGCCTCGAACCAATCCTCTTTCAGGCCGGTTTCGATGCATTGCTCGATCTCGTGGCGCTCGCGTGCGGTGTCGAGCATGCTCGCGTCGAAAATCCGCAAGCCGTTCTTGCCGTCGCGCTTACGCGCATACATCGCCATGTCGGCCTTCAAGAGAAGGTCTGAGGCGCTTGACGCATGCGTCGGGTAGACCGAAACGCCGACACTTGCGCTGACCGACAGCTCGTTGCCGGCAATCGGCATCGGTTCGCGCAGCGCCGCGCAGATGCGCTCGGCGATCTCGTAGGCGAGCGCGGCGACGTCCGTTGCCGCAACGAGAATGGCGAATTCGTCGCCGCCGAGCCTCGACATCACGTCATCTGCGCCAAGCGTCGTGCGGATCAGTTCGACGGTCTGGCGCAAAACGGCGTCGCCGGCGGCGTGGCCGAAATTGTCGTTGATCCATTTGAAGCGGTCGAGGTCGATGAACAGGCAGGCCAGCTGCATGCCGCACTCGTCAGCGTTGCGGATCGCGTCGTCGAGCGCGCTTTCGAAGCCCTGGCGATTGAGCAGCCCGGTCAGGTGATCGGTGATCGCCTGGGCATGGTTGCGGCTCTCCGCCTGTTTGAGCGCCGTGACATCGGTCATGACCGATAGCGAAAGATCGCCGCCATGGGCCATTTCCGACTCCAGGATCAGGACGGTCATGAACTCGCCGTCGGCCTTGCGGAAGGGCAGCGTTACTTCGCTGATATCGTCATTGTCGACCGCGGTCGTCTTTGCGCGAAGGCGATAGGCTTCGTGCCACAACGGATCGATGAAATCGGTGAAGGTGCGGCCGATGACCTCTTCGCGAGCATAGCCCGTCGCAAGCAACCAGTAATCGCTGACGGCGCTCAGCCTGTTTCCAGCGTCGAGCGAGAAGAGCATGGCCGGCGTGAGATTATAGGTTTCGGTCGCGCGGTCGTGAGCGATCTTGAGTTCGGTTTCCTCGCGTTCCAGGCGATCCTGCATCTCGTTGAAGTTCGCCGCGAGCGTGCCCATCTCGTCGTCCGAAGTCCAGTCGACCCGGTGGCGGGATCCCAGCCGCCGTGTCGCCTCGATTGCGGCGGTCAGTCGCATCAGCGGGCGGATCACGGTGAAACGATTGCCGACGAGGGCCGCCGCAAAGACGATCGCGACGGCAAATAGAAGAATGGCGAGGACGGTCCATTCGTCCTTGCTGAAGCGAGAAAGGATGCCGGGCGTCGGGACGACGACCTCGAGCGTACCGACCTCTTTGACGCCCTCGACACTGTCAAAGGCGATCGTGGTCTTTAAGGAGCGGTTTGGAGTGGTGCCGCCAATGCCTCCCCGCGGCAATTGAGCAAGGATATTTCCACTCGCATCGCGAATGGTGACGGCCCGAATATCGGGGGCGTTCATCAGCGAGCGGGCGATCCGGTCGATGCCTTGCTGGTCGAAATCCCAGATCGGCTTGCCGAGCGCTTCGCCGCTGGCCTCCATCAAAAGCTCGACATTCTGCAGGCGCTCGCGCGCGACGCGTTCGCTGGATATGGTGAGGAAGAGCGCGAGCAACGGGGCGACGAATACAAACATCGCGCCGCCGATGATCGCAACAAACCGGTTTTCCACCGAGTGCATCATCGCATGCCCCGCTCGGCAGTTGCTGCCATTTTATTCATTGCTAATTCTCTTGGACTGCCACCAATGTCTCCCCACCGGCAGAACATCATCAAAACCTTAAATGTTGCTGAAGTTGCACGCCGAGATTTCATGAGCGCGCTGACGAGACGCTGCGCTTGCATTAGCCGATGATGATGCTTGGCAAACGGCAAGTCCTGGCGCTCCCAAGTCCTGATGCTCCCAAGTCTGGGCCGTGTGCAACACAAGTCGCTTCGCATGTTTCTAAATCGTCATCGGCCTAAGGATGAAAACATGCGGCCGGAAATGAAAAACCCGCCCCATGTGACATGGAGCGGGTTGGTCTTGTCAGCCGTCAGTGGGCTGGCGGATACGCGAGACGCAGATTATTCTTCTGCTTCGCCCTCAGCCTCTTCTGCTGTTTCTTCTTCGGCTTCCATCACGCGGCCGGCGATCGTGGCGACCGTGAAGTCGCGATCGGCGATGACCGGGGTCGCGCCGGCCGGAAGCTTGATGTCCGAGATGTGGACGGTGTCGCCGATGTTCAGGCCGGTGAGGTCAACGGTCAGGAACTCCGGGATGCTGTCGGCCGAAACGTTCAGTTCGACTTCGTGGCGAACGATGTTCAGGGCGCCACCGCGCTTGAGACCCGGGGACTTCTCTTCGTTCTCGAAGTGAACCGGGACCTGGACGGAAACCTGGCTGTCCTTCGAGACGCGCAGGAAGTCGACGTGCATGGTGAAGTCGCGGACCGGATCGAGCTGATAGTCCTTCGGCAGGACGCGAATCTTCTCGCCGTTGACTTCGATGATCGCGACGGTGGTCATGAAACCGCCGGCGTGGATCTTCATCGTCACGTCCTTGGTGGAGAGCGCGATGGAAAGGGGGGCCTGCTTGTCACCATAGATGACAGCCGGGATAAGACCGTTGCGGCGAAGTTCACGGGAGGACCCCTTACCAACCCGTTCGCGCGTCTCGGCCTTGAGCTCGTAAGTCTGGCTCATGGGTAGACCTTTCTGGTTATTTGGAGAGTTCGTCCGTCAAAGAAGCGGAAAAACCTGAAGCTGACTGGCAGCTTCATCCGCGTTGCCTCCAAGGGTGTCTGCGCGGACGCGGGGTCCATAACCGAGAACGGGCGGAAATGCAAGGCGAGGCGCCCCGGTTCATGCCTTTCGCTTGGTAAACCGGGCGAGCCCGAGCATGAGGCCGCCGGCGACCAGACCCCAGAAGGCGCCGGAGACGCCAGCGAAGCTGACGCCTGATGCGGTTACCAGAAAGGTTATCGCGGCGGCTTCGCGCGTCTGTGCTTCGCTGAACGCCGCCATGGCCGAGCTTGCAAAGGCACCGACAAGCGCCAACCCCGCGACGGCCTCGATCAGCACCGGCGGCGCGAGACTGACGAAGGTGGTAACGGCGCCGGCGAGCAGGCCGAAGACGATATAGACAATGCCGGCATTGATCGCCGACCAGTAGCGGCGGACGCGGTCGGGGTGGGAATCAACACCGGCGCACATGGCAGCGGTAATCGCCGCCAAGTTGACCGCATGGCCGCCGAAGGGAGCGCTCAGCATCGAAAAGAGGCCGGTCGTTGCAAAGAGCGGACCGGGATTCGGGTGGTAGTCGTTGACCTTCAGAACGGCGATGCCGGGAATGTTCTGCGATGCCATCGTCACGATGAAGAGCGGCAGGGCGATGCTGACCATGGCGGCGGCGTTGAAGACCGGGAAGACGAATTCGGCTTGGGGAATCAGCGCCGACGAAAGCCTTGCAAGGATGCCGTCGGGCATTTCGGTGCCGAAGGCGATGACGAGGACGAAGGCGAGGAGGGCGGCCGGGACGGCATAGAGCTTGTTGATGCTGCCGACCAGTGCCCAGGCGAGTATGATCGGCAGGCCGAAGAGGGGATTGACGGCGATTGCCTTGACCGGTGCGAAGCACAGGCCGATGAGTACGCCGGCAAGCATCGCGTTCGCCAAAGCCGAGGGGATCGAGGAAACCATCCTGCCGAGCGGCCTCCAAAGCCCGGCGATGACGATCAGCAGACCGCAAACGAGAAAGGCGCCGACCGCGGCATTGAAACCGCCCTCGACGGCGGTCGAGCTTGCAAGCAATGCCGCGCCAGGGGTCGACCACGCGACGCTGATCGGCAGTCGCGTCACGCTGCTGATGACGATTGCACATACCCCCATCGAAATCGATAGAGCCATCAGGCCGGAGGCGGCCTGGGTGGCCGTTGCGCCCACACCGGCAAGTCCGTTCAGGATGACGGCGAAAGAGCTCGCAAAACCGACAAAGGCGATCAGCAGGCCCATGAAAAGGCTTTGAAGCGAAAAGTCGCGAAGCATGGCGAAGAACCGGACGTTGCGGGGCGGGGGCGCGAAATGACGCCATCGAGTAGCATATCCCAATGCCCAATTTAAGGATAAAAACATCCGGCAATTCAAAGCGCTACACTGTCCGTTGTGCGTCTGAAGACACGCGGCACGGTGGGCGGTGACGCTTGATATATCCATGAAGGCGCTTGACGGCGCGACCTTCGTCTGGCTGGACCGGCCGCGCAATCGATGCCTATAGTGTCGCTAGCCGGAGGCATGCCGAATGGGAGATCGGCAGACCCGTCTCCGCCGAGACGCTTTCAGGGAGGGAGCGGATGCCTGCTGTCAGGGATCATTCCGAACACGTCTACAGGATCGCGCATCAATCGTCGGCCGCGGCGAGTTCGCCGGTTGCGGCATCGTGGCGCCGCTGCATGACGCTGCACGGATTGGCGCCGGAGGAGGCCCGTTCGCCCTTACGGCTCACGGATAACGAATTCCGGCAGGCGCACGAACGTTCCGGCGTGTTGGTTGCGGAGGCGGTCGCAGAACTCGACCGGCTGTTCGCTGTCGTCGGCAAGGCCGGCTGCTGCCTTCTGTTGACCGACGACAAGGGCGTTGCGCTCGAACGCCGCGGCGCGGTCGGCGACGATGCCGAATTTCGCGATGTCGGTCTGTGGTCGGGAACCGTGTGGAGCGAGGCGAGCGTCGGTACAAATGGCATCGGCACGGCGATCGCGGACGAACGCGCTGTCGTAATCCAGCGTGACCAGCATTTCTTGAGCCGCAATATCGGCCTGAGTTGCGCGACGGCGCCGATCCGGGACGAGGCGGGACACCTCGCGGGAGCGATCGACATTTCCACCTGCCGCGATGACGCGTCCGATGCAACGGTGTCGATCCTTTCCCAGGCGGTGCGCGACGCCGCCTCCCGTATCGAGGCCAATCTTTTCCGGCGGGCTTTTGCCGGGGCGCGCATCGTGCTCGTACCGGTGGACAGGGCAGGGCCGGCATTGCTTGCTGTCGACCGCGACGATCTCGTGCTAGGTGCGACCCGCGCCGCGCGGCAACGGCTCGGCCTTGATGACAGGCGGATTGCAGCGGGCGTTCCGGCTTCCGACCTCCTCCAGGAGGAGCCGCCCGGGGACGGAGGGGAACTGCCGGACGCCGAGCGGGCGGCGCTGCGTCGCGTGCTGTCGCGGGCGAAAGGCAACGTCTCGATGGCAGCCGACCTCCTTGGAATCAGCCGCGCTACGCTCTACCGCAAGATGAAGCGCCTTTCGCTGAACTGAGGCGCGCTTATCCACGAAGAGCCCCTCACCCTAACCCTCTCCCCGCAAGCGGGGAGAGGGGACTGGGGGTTTGCCGCTCGTCCCTTCGCCCCGCTTGCAGGGAGAAGGTGCCGGCAGGCGGATGAGGGGCGGACAAGCTTGAAAAATCGTCCCGTTCCTGCCGATGCTGCGCTGCAGCACGCCGGGCCGGGCCGGTCTGTCTCAATTCTGAAACAGATGACACCATCGAGTGCGGCGGCTCTCTATCACCGTTCGATATTTCACCGCACCCTTCCTCGCACAGCAAAGGACTGCTGTTCGAAGGGAGGAAGCCATGTTGCATCAGAAGATCGTCGAGAGCCCGTACAAACAGAAATATGGAAACTTCATCGGTGGCGAATGGCGGGAGCCGGTCGCGGGCCGCTATTTCGACAACACGACGCCGGTCACCGGCGGCACGCTTTGCCAGATCGCCCGTTCCGATGCCGCCGATATCGAAGCCGCGCTCGATGCAGCGCACGCGGCGCGAGAAAAATGGGGGCGGACGTCGACGACGGAGCGCTCCAACATCCTGATGAAGATCGCCGACCGCATGGAGGCCAATCTCGAGCTTCTGGCGCGGGCGGAAACCTTCGACAACGGCAAGCCGATCCGCGAGACAATGGCTGCCGACATTCCGCTGGCGATTGATCATTTCCGTTATTTCGCCGCTTGCATCCGCGCTCAGGAAGGCTCGATCGGCGAGATCGACCACGACACGGTTGCCTATCATTTCCACGAGCCTCTCGGGGTCGTCGGCCAGATCATCCCCTGGAACTTTCCGATCCTGATGGCCGCGTGGAAACTGGCCCCGGCGCTTGCCGCCGGAAACTGCGTGGTGCTGAAGCCGGCCGAGCAGACGCCTGCCTCCATTCTCGTCTGGGCAGAACTCGTTGCCGACCTCCTGCCGCCGGGCGTGCTCAACATCGTCAACGGCTTCGGCCTTGACGCTGGCAAGCCGCTCGCCACCAGTCCCCGCATCGCCAAGATCGCCTTTACCGGCGAGACGACGACCGGACGGCTTATTATGCAATATGCCAGCCAGAACCTCATTCCGGTGACGCTCGAGCTCGGCGGCAAGTCGCCGAACATCTTCTTCGCCGATGTGCTTACCGAGGACGACGAGTATTTCGACAAGGCGCTTGAGGGCTTTGCCATGTTCGCGCTCAACCAGGGAGAGGTCTGCACCTGCCCGAGCCGCGCGCTTGTCCAGGAGAGCATCTATGACCGTTTCATGGAGCGGGCGCTGAAGCGGGTCGAGGCGATCCGCCAGGGCAACCCGCTCGACCAGGCAACGATGATCGGCGCGCAGGCGTCGAGCGAGCAGCTCGAAAAGATCCTCTCCTATATCGATATCGGCAAGCAGGAAGGGGCCGAGGTGCTGACGGGCGGCGGGCGCAACGTGCTCGAAGGCGAGCTGTCCGAAGGCTTCTACGTCAAGCCGACAGTGTTCCGCGGCCACAACAAGATGCGCATCTTCCAGGAGGAGATCTTCGGACCCGTCGTTTCGGTGACGACCTTCAAGACCGAGGCAGAGGCGCTGGAGATCGCCAACGACACGCTCTACGGCCTCGGTGCCGGCGTGTGGAGCCGCGATGCCAACCGCTGCTATCGCTTCGGACGCGCCATCCAGGCCGGCCGTGTCTGGACCAATTGCTACCACGCCTATCCGGCGCATGCCGCTTTCGGTGGCTACAAGCAGTCCGGTATCGGCCGCGAGACGCACAAGATGATGCTCGACCATTACCAGCACACCAAGAACATGCTGGTGAGCTACAGCCCGAAGGCGCTTGGCTTCTTCTGATCCCGGCTTTCACCGGTGATCTTCCCGGCAGGCTCCCGATCTCTCATCGGGCGCCTGCTGGCTTATGTGAGGCGAGGAGACTGTGATGACGGACGACGAAAAGGAACTGCGGGTACTTGCGACCGATGCGGCGATCGAATTCATCCGCGAAATCAGGCGCGATCATCCGAATATCCTGTTTCATCAATCGGGCGGCTGCTGCGACGGCTCGTCGCCGATGTGCTACCCCGTTGGCGACTATATCGTCGGTGACAATGATGTGAGGCTTGGCGAGATCGATGGGGTGCCGGTCTACATCAGCGCCAGCCAGTACGAGGTCTGGAAGCACACGCAACTGATCATCGATGTAGTCCCCGGCAGGGGCGGGATGTTCTCGCTCGACAACGGCCGGGAGAAGCGTTTTTTGACGCGCTCGCGTCTGCTTGGCGGAGGCGAGGCTTGCGCGGTACAATCCCTGGCCCGTGGCGGCAGTTAGTGCCGGCTGCGCCGGTCACTTTCGTAAATGCTCAGCGGTCAACTCAGACAGATGATTTCCCGAGACAGCCAATGCGCTGTTAAGCTCGCTTAAATTCATGCAACCTATAGTCGCGATGGCTCGATTCTCTGCTGGGCATGAGGCCGCAGGTGCTGATTGATTTCGATGCTGATGCAGGCATTGAAATTTTCGAGGAAGCATTTCATGACAATGATCTCACCGGCGGGCAATTCTGCTGCTCTGGCCATCCTGCGGTCCGGTTCGCAGGTGTCGGCCATCGATTTCCTCCACTCACCTGTGTTCAAGGCCAGTTCCGACGCGGTAGCAGCAGCTATTTTCAACGCCATCGCAGGGATTCGCGACTTTCAGAAAGAGTTTTCGGATTCCTATGATGCCGCGATGAAACGCGGGGCGACGCTGGGCGGAATCCACCCGGACAACGCCAAGCACATTGCGCTCGCCGATTTGATTATCAAGCATCGGGAAAGCTTTCCGCCGGAAGAGTTCACGATACATACGGATCTGCCGGAAGAAGCATCAATCACGACGACCATTCCGTCTGTGGCTGCGATGAAGGGTGAAATCTTCAAAGAGGAGATTGCCGAAAAACAGGCTGCGTTCGACGCGGAAATCGCTGCCGCGGAAGCATCCCCCGATCCTGCAGCGGTCAAGCTGAATGCGCTGTCGCAAGTCGTGAAAGTTCTGGTACTCGATGATGCGGAACCCGTGGCGACCCTTCTCGAAAACAGTCCTCCAAAGCCGGAGGAACTGGCAAAGCCATTCGCCGCGTAGCCGCGCGACTTGCCGAAGTCAGCGGCCCGCTGCCAATTTATTCTCGCGCCCGATCTTGGCCGCCAGGTCGAGAAATGCGCGCAGTTTGGGCTGGGTCTGGGCCTTTGCGGGAAAATAGATGAAGAGGCCGGGCGAGGTCGGAAGATACGCCTCCAGCACGCGTTCGAGACGCCCGGCTGCGACTGCCTCGCGGACCGACGGCTGGGGCAGGTAGGCCAGCCCCGTCCCGGCTTCCGCCAGTTCGATGAGCAGCAGGAAGTCGTTGACGGTCAGCCCGCCCGGAACGTCGACGGAGAAATCGCGCCCCTCGCGCTCGAACTCCCAGCGATAGACCGTGCCCGACGTGGGATAACGGCAGCGGATCGCCTCGTGCCGCGTCAGTTCCTCCGGCGTTGCCGGACGTCCCTGTTTGGCGAAATAGCACGGCGCGCCGACGACGGCCCAGGCGATGTCGGGAGTGAGCCTGACCGCAACCATGTCCTTTTCGACGGCCTCGCCGATGCGGATGCCGGCATCGAAGCCGCGTTCGGTGATGTCGATCGCCGCGTCATCGATCGAGATTTCCACGGACACGTCCGGATAAGCCTGCCGAAAGCGTGGGAGCAGCGGCGTCAGAACGAGCGGGATCGCCATGCGCGGGACGGTCAGGCGGAGGTTGCCGATCGGCCGGTCGCGAAAACCGCCAAGCAGGTCGTGGGCTTCGGCGATCTCGGATGCCGCAGGGCGCACGCGCAACAGAAACGCACTGCCTGCCTCCGTCAGTGCCACGCGACGCGTGGTGCGAACGAAGAGCTGAACCCCAAGCCGACTCTCGAGCGCCCTGATCGTCTGGCTGACGGCATTCGGCGTAACGCCGAGCGTGGCTGCGGCGGCGGTGAAGCTGCGATGCTCCGCCACGGCCAGGAATTCCGTCAAACCGCTGAAGGGGTCGGCTGCCACTGTCGCGCCATTATGAAGTTATTCTTCGTAACGCTTATAGCGACATCCTATTTTTCGCAATAATCCGCTTTGGCATGATCGTCGCCAACCGCAAACAGGCCAATCGGGCAGAACGGAGGAAAACATGCAGTACACAACGCTTGGCAATACCGGTCTCGTGGTTTCGCGTCTCGCCTTCGGTGCCATGACTTTCACGGCCGGCGATCGCAGCATCGGCGCGGTCTACAAGACCGATGCCGAGGCGGCGGCCGCACTCGTCGGGAGGGCGCTGGATGCCGGCATCAATTTTTTCGACACTGCCGATGGATATGCTTCCGGCCAGTCGGAGCGCATTCTCGGCGAGACGCTCAGGACGCGCCGTGACGAGGTGGTGATCGCCACCAAAGTCGGCTTTCGCACCGGCACGCCGCTGACGCAGGCCGGCCTTTCCCGCCGCCACGTTCTCTGGTCCGTGGACCAGAGTCTGAAACGGCTCGGCACCGATTGGATCGACGCCTACATCGTCCACAAGGAGGATCCCTACACACCACTCGAAGAGACGTTGTCGGTGCTGGACGAGGTCGTCCGCTCAGGGAAGGTGCGCTATATCGGCTTCTCGAACTGGTCAGCCTGGAAGGTCGCGGCGGCGCTCGAAATCCAGAAAGCCGCCGGTTTCGCGGGCTTCACGCACGGTCAGATGCACTATTCTCTTCTCGGCCGGGACGTCGAACGCGACGTGATCCCGATGATGAGACGCTATGGCCTGGGAATGACGGTGTGGAGCCCGCTCGCCGCGGGCTTCCTCTCCGGCAAGTACACCCGCGACAATCTCGGCGATCCCGACAACCGCTATTCCGGCTTCGACATTCTGCCCTTCGACAAGGAGCACGGCTTCCGGCTCGTCGAGCGCATGCGCATGATCGCCGATGCGCATGGGGCAAGTGTCGCGCAGGTGGCGATTTCCTGGCTGCTGGCGAAGAATGCGGTGACGAGCGTACTGCTCGGCGCCTCCAAGCTCCATCAGCTCGAAGACAATCTCGGCGCCGCCGAGCTTGCGTTGACGGAAAGCGAGATCGCGGCGCTCGATGCCGAGACCATGCCGGCACCGGTCTATCCGAACTGGTTTATCGACAATCTCGCCGACCAGCCGGTGGCGCAGGTCTTGGGGAAAAATCGATAAGCTCTACAGCGCCGCGCGTCTTTTGAGACGCGCAAAGGTTACTGTAGCACCTTGAATCGATGCCTGATTTTGCCCTCAAATCGATTCTGATTTGAGGAATCATGCAGGAAGAAAAACGCCGGCGCTCGAGGCGCCGGCATTGATACATTCTCAGCCTCGGACCGAACGGTCTCAGTCGAAGAGGCTCGAAACCGATTCTTCCTGGCTTGTACGGCTGATCGCTTCGCCGATCAGGGCGGCGGTCGAGATCACGCGGATATTGTGCGCGGACTGCACGGCCGTCGTCGGCTGTATAGAGTCGGTAATAACCAGCTCCTTCAGCATGGAGGAGGCGACGCGGGTAACCGCACCGCCGGAAAGCACGCCGTGGGTGATGTAGGCGGTGACGCTGGTGGCGCCATTCTTCAAAAGGGCCTCGGCGGCGTTGCAAAGCGTGCCGCCGGAATCGACGATGTCGTCGATCAGGATGCAGTCCTTGCCGCTCACATCGCCGATGACGTTCATGACTTCCGATTCACCCGGGCGATCGCGGCGCTTGTCGACGATCGCCAGCAGACAGTCGAGACGTTTTGCAAGCGCGCGGGCACGCACGACGCCGCCGACGTCCGGCGAAACGACCATGACGTTCTTCAGATCGTAATGCTCCTTGACGTCGCGGGCCAGTATCGGAACCGCATAGAGGTTGTCGGTCGGAATGTCGAAGAAGCCCTGGATCTGGCCGGCGTGAAGGTCAAGGGTGAGAACGCGATCGGCGCCGGCTTCGGTTATGAGGTTGGCGACCAGCTTGGCGGAGATCGGCGTGCGCGGACCGGGCTTTCGGTCCTGTCGGGCATAGCCGAAATAAGGAAGGACGGCGGTGATGCGGCGGGCGGAAGAGCGGCGCACCGCATCGATCATGATGAGCAGTTCCATCAGGTGATCGTTGGTCGGAAACGAGGTGGACTGGATGATGAACACATCCTCGCCGCGCACGTTTTCGCCGATTTCGACGAAGATTTCCTGGTCGGCGAACCGCCTTACTGTAGCTTTGCCGAGGGGCAGGTTGAGATAGTTGCAGATCGCTTCGGCAAGCAGCCGGTTCGAATTGCCTGCGAAAACCTTCATTGACGGTCCGCCTTGAGCTGGCGCGGCCTCCGTCCGGCGTGCAGTCCGGGGCGGTTTTTTCCGCGCAAATTCCGTGAGCCATTCCGATCGCGGCAATCTTTACGGAATGGCCGCTGTTCAGAGCTGATCGGCCGCTTTTTAGCGTCCCTGAACTCGAATGCAAGGGGGAATGCTGCGGCGCAAAGGCCATTACCCTAAAAACTTTGTGCCAACCGGCCAAGATCACGACGATTTTGGGTCGACCGAACCCATAATCATGGATCGTGATTGTTTCTGGTAATTTAGAGCGGGATGTGGGCGGAAACCGCGCTTTCCTCATCCTGCTCTGGATTGACGCCAATCGAGGTAGGCCTTGATGGTTTTGGTGGCGATTGCCTGCATTGTTTCCGGCGGAACCGCGCTCCAGGGCTCGGCCGCCGTGCTTGCGACGGTATGCTGTCCCTGGATACGGTGCAGGCGGTTGCCGCTGCCATCGAGAATGTCCCAGACATAGACCACCGTCGTCTTGCCGCCGTCGTTGAGCGCCGAAAAATAGCCCTTGAGGATATGCTCGCTCGTCTGGTCCGCAGAGCCCTTGATCGCCAGCCCCTGCGCGCGGGCGTCGGTGCCGAGTTGCTTTGAAAGCGGAGTCACGGCCTCAACCGGCGCGCCGATGATCGGCAGGAAGCGAATGCCGCCTGAACCGCTTGCGGCTGCTGGAGAGGCGGCGGCCTGGTTTGCCTCCTGTTGCGGCGCTGCCGCTGCTGATTCCGTCAAGGATTGCTGCGCGGCCGGCTCCTGCGGAGGCGCGGGGCTTTGTATGCGCGTGGTCTGGACCTTCCTTACCTCAACCTGCGTGGTCTCGTCTTGCCCGGTCTCGCCTTGTACGGCCTGGGCCTGCCCCGTCTGAACCTCATTTGTCTGGATCGGTGCCGCGCCTTCGGCAAGAAGGCTCGCTTGACCCTCGAGCGTGCCCGCGGGGTCGGTGTAGTCCGTGTTGCCGGTGGCATATTGCGTGTGCGCCGGCGCGCCCGAAATGTTCGGCTGCGCGGAGAAAGCCGTGTTGCTCGGCGGTACGGTTTGCACCGGAACGATGGCCGTTTGCGTCGACATGGTGTCGAGATCGGACTGCGTCACGGGCGGGGAACGGAAGGTCCCCGCGCCCACGTCCACCTGCGGTATCAGCACATCCGTGCTGTTGCAGGCCGTAAGTGCTGTTGCAAGACCAAGGCTTGCGATAGGCATGATCAGCTTTCGCATCGTTCCCACCGTCCGTCTCGACTCTAACAGTCGGAGCGGGATGGGTGCTTCGCACGCCCTGATCCCGTTCCGGTTCGCGACAACTTCTAGGGCGCCGTGCGTTCAATGAACGCACAAGGGATTCTCTAGGAAGCTGCCTCCGTTCGTCCGTCTCGGTCGGAAATCATAGGCGGATTTCCTTACGCAGAAATGAAGTCCAGTCCGTAGCGTGAAAGCGCGCGCGGTTTATCGGGTGTCGTGAGATAGGTCTGGCCGAGGGTCATGGCCGTTCCGCTGTCGGAATCCATGATGATCATGTGCACGAAGAGCGACATGTCCGGCTCGATCTCCTGGGGGTTGCCGACATGGAACATCTGGTGCTCCATCCAGGAGGGCGAGAAGCGCGCGCCGAGAGAATAACCGCAGGCGTTCAGCCGGTGGCGAGCCAGGCCACGCTCGTCCATGATCCTGGCGTGGACGTCGAAGACGGTGCCGAAGGTGTTGCCGGGGCGGAGCACCATTTCGATCGCCTGGATCGTCTCGCGGCAGGCGCTGTAGAGCTCACGGTGGCGGTTGGTCGGCTCTCCGATCACGACGGTGCGCATCATCGCCGCATGGTAATGGGCGCTGACGCCCGCCCATTCGAGGGTCAACTGGTCGTTGGCGTCGAGCGTGCGCCGGCCCGACTTGTAGCGGCAGAGCAGGGCGTCGGCGCCCGAGCCGATGATGAATTCGTTGGCCGGATAGTCGCCACCGCCGGCAAAGACCGCGCCCTGCATGGCCGCGAGAATGGCGGCTTCGCTGCCGCCCGGGCGGATCAATGGCAGAGCCGCTTCGAGCGCGTCGTCCGCGAGGCCGGCGGCCTTTTCGACATGGGCGATTTCGGCGGGGCCTTTGATCAGGCGAAGGCGGCTCACAAGCAGCGAGGCGTCGATCAATTCGCCGAAGTTGGCGAGTTGGTGGTCGACCAGTCGCGCCGTTCTGCCAGTCATGCCGTGCGTGTCGTATTCGACCCCGATGCGGCAGCCGAGCAGGTCGAGTTCGTTCAGGAGATTCTTGAGATCCACCGCCGGATCGGCATTGACACGATCCACCCAAATTTCAATGCGCTCGATATTGGACGTGTGACGCGCCTGACGCAGGTCGGCCGAGCGCGTCAAGAGCACCATCGAGCCGTCCCTCTTGACGACCAGCGACTGAAAGAAGCAGTAGCCGAACGTATCGTAACCGGTCAGCCAGTACATGCTCTCCTGGGCAAAGAGCAGCAGGGCGTCGAGCTTCTCTTCCTGCATTCTGGCCGTCAGCCGCGCAAGGCGGGCTGCGTATTCCTCTGCCGCAAATTGAAGCGCCATTTCAAATCTCCCGTATGCAGATCGCCGACATCTGCCGGCCGTAGTCTGGCTCCTGTCTGTGTGTCGTGCGGCGGTAGGAAAAGAAATGGTCCTCGTCCGCGTAGGTGCAGATGTCGAGGTTTTCCGCCGTCACCCCGGATTCCGTCAGTCGCCGGATCGTCAACCCGGGCAGGTCGAACATGGCATGGCCGTTCCGTCCGGAAGGGCTGAAGAAAGACACATAGTTCTCGTCGGCGGCAATGAACCGTTCGACGAATTCGGCTCCGACCTCGTAGTGGGTCCGGCTGATCGATGGGCCAAGGCAGGCGATGATCCGTTCACGGCGCGCGCCGAGCGAGATCATCGCCTCGATCGTGCTTTCAAGGATCCCGTCAAGCGCGCCTTTCCAACCGGCATGGGCCGCACCGATCACGCCGGCTTGCGGATCAGTGAAGAGCACCGGCCCGCAATCGGCTGAGAGAACGCCGAGCACGATGCCCGGAGTCGCGGTCACCAGCGCGTCGGCATCGGGGCGCGCGCCATCATAGCTGCCGTCGACGACGACGGCGTCCGGCGAGTGGATCTGATGAACGGTTGCAAGGCGCCGCGGCTCGGCATGAAACCAGCGCGCGACGCGCGCCCGGTTTTCGCCGACGCGTTCGCGGTCGTCCTTCGAGCCGAGACCGACGTTCAGGCCGCGATAAATGCCTTCGGAAACGCCGCCCTTGCGGGTGAAATAGCCGTGTGCGATCGCCGGTCCCGCCTTGGCGCTGAAGAGCGGACTCTGAACCGGGGAAAGCGAGGCATCGTCCTGCATCGGTGTTCTCGCCCTTGCTATCTTAAGGTTTCATTGGAATTGAGGGCGCGTCGCGGCCCGGTGATTTGCGGCTGATTTGCGGCGCGATGTTGACGCGGCATGCTGGCACTGTCAATCGCCGAACCACAGCCGGCCTGCTGCGGGTTTCCTTGAACGGGAAACGATCTGAGTACAAAACATACAGCAATTCAAGCTGTTGCCGCCGTCGTTGCGCACCCGAAAGGGTGCATGGCGCCGCAGGCGGTTGATCGTCACTGCGCCTTCTTCTGGAACGGTGCCAGCGTGACTTCGGGGCTGCTGACGGCGAGCACCTTGAACAGTTCGCCCATCTTTCCGGCTCCCGAGCCCGCGAGCCGTTCGACGGCGGAGCGAATGCCTTCCTGCGTCAGCGTGTCTTTGCCGCGGCCGAGTGCCGCCGCCCGTTCGAGCAGCCCGAGCCCGACGAGGAAGTCACCCTGATGAGCAAGCCCGTTGATCTGCAACCCCTCCGCCTTCGCGCGACGGGCAAGCTGTTCGAAATCGACATGGCTCGTGAGATCCGCCTGGCCGGGACTGGCGAGCGGAGGGTCATAGTGATGCTCGCGGACCGCTTGCAGCGTATCGCCGTAGCCGGTCGCCAGATGTCCGTAGTCGATGATGATCGCCGTGCCGCTGCCCGTGCGAAGGCGCTCGCATAGCGCGGCCATGACCGCGTCGCGTGCCGGGGCTGTCTCGAAAATCGTACCTTCGCCGACCGATTGCGCCGGCGACGGCAGAAGCGACGGATCGATGCCCGCGACGCCGGCCGCGAAGATCAGGTTGTCGTCGGCATCGAGACCTATCATGCGCTCACGGAATCCCTGCGCGGTGCGAACGAATTGCCGGATCGGAACTGCGTCGAAAAGCTCGTTCGCCGCGAGCAGCAGAAAGCCCGCGGGCAAGGTTTCGAAGCTCGCGTGCCAATGAACCTTGCCCTCGTGTCCCACGAGTGTTTCGGCCTGCACCTTCTGCAGCCGCTCGCTCGTCTCTACGAGATGCACGCTGGCCGACCGGTAGAGATCGGGCGCCAGGCGAGCGATGACGCGCAGCATATCGGACATCATCGTGCCTCGGCCCGGGCCGACCTCGGCGATGATTGCGGGTTCAGGGCGGCCGTGCTCCTGCCACGCGTGCACGAGGAATATGCCGATCATCTCGCCGAAAACCTGGCTGATCTCCGGCGCGGTGGTGAAATCGCCGGCGCGGCCGAAGGGTTCGCGAACACGATAGTAGCCGTGCTGCGGATCGGCGAGGCAGAGCGAAAAATAGTCGGTCACGCTGATCGGCCCGTTGGCCTTGATCAGCGCCTTGATCTTGTCGGCAAGAAGATTCGTCATGCACCCGTCCAGTTATGCGGTCGCTGCTGCCCGGCGCGCGCGCGCGATCGCCCACATGCCTGCGAGCGCCATCGGCAGCGAAAGCACCATGCCCATGGTCAGCCAGCCACCGGCCAGATAGCCGATCTGAGCGTCCGGTTCGCGGAAGAATTCGACAAAAATGCGGCTCGCGGCATAGCCGCAGACGAATATGCCGCAGATCAGGCCGGGTACCTTCAACGCGTTGCGGCGGTAGACGAAATAGGCAAGCACCACGAGGAGCAGAATGCCCTCAAGCGCCGCCTCGTAGAGCTGGCTCGGGTGGCGGGCAAAGGGGCCGCCGGTTGGAAAGACGATTGCCCAGGGCACGGACGACAAACGTCCCCAGAGCTCGCCGTTGATGAAGTTGGCGATGCGGCCGAAGAAGAGGCCGATCGGCACCACGGCGGCGACGACGTCGAACAGGCTCCAGACGGCGATGGCGTTTCGCCTCGCGAAGACGACAATCGCGAGCGTCGTGCCGAGGAGGCCGCCGTGGAACGACATGCCGCCGTTCCAGATTTCAATGGCGCGGATCGGGTTGTGCAGCACCGAGTCGAGGTCATAGAAGAGGATGTAGCCGATGCGCCCGCCAAGGACGATGCCGCCGGCTGCCCAGAGCAGAAAATCGTCGAGCTGGGTTGGATTGAAGGCCGGCGTGCCGTTGCGCCAGAGAGCGGCGTTTTGAATGATGCGGCGCGCATAAAGCCAGCCGATGAGAATGCCCGCGACATAGGCGAGGCCGTACCAATGAATGGCAAGCGGCCCGATCGTGAAGATGACGGGATCGATTTCCGGGAAGGGGAGGATGGCGAGGCGGGTGGCGATTGTTTCCAAGGTCTTGTCTCGTGCCGGCCGGTTGTTTTGGCGGAACATGGCGATCGAATCCGGGCGGGTCAAGCCGCCCGGTGCGGCCTGTCACCTCGGCGCCGTCTTATTTTTCTTGCATCCTTTCGCCGACAATCCTACCTCAATTTCATGATCGCGCTGCTGCGCGAGATGCTGAAATGGAGATCTTGACGATGAGCACAGGAGCCAACCGCATTCTGGACGACTTTGCCAAGCTGATGACCGATGCGGCGGGCGCTGCCCAAGGCGTGCGACGCGAGGTCGAGACAGCTTTTCGCGCGCAGGCCGAGAGCTGGCTGAACTCGCTCGATGTCGTCAAGCGCGAGGAATTCGAGGCGATCAAGGAAATGGCCGTGAAGGCGCGCGAGGAAAACGACGCGCTTCTCGCCCGCATCGAAGCGCTCGAAGCGCGCCTCGCAGAGACCGGAAAGAAGAAGTAACGACCGACTGGAGCCGCGCTTCTCGCGGCTCCGCTCGCTCCGTCTCCGGGCTTGTTTCGGAGCGATTCCCGCCCCGCCCGGGCAGAGACTGCCGTGCGCTATAAGGCCGCGCTTGCTGCATGATTCCTTAAATCGGGTTCCGGAATGCGGAATCATCCGGCAATTCAAAGTGCTACAGCGTCCTTTGCGCGTCTGTCAGGACGCGCCGCAGGGTTGATAAAATCCGAAAAGTTTTCCACCTGTGGACACTGCCAAAAAGTCCTTATGGCAGAGTCGTTTAAGCATCTGTGCTGAATCAAAATCGCAACGCGAGCGTCGTTCTTCGTCGCAATTTTTCGCCCGAGGGGCTGGCAGGCTGACTCTGCCGTTATACACTGATTTTAAATGATGATTCGAAACGGATCACGTAAGCTCCGGGCAGGGTAAGTAAGCCAGGATGGCCGTGCGTCCAGCAATCATAGTGTGTCCGTATCCGGTATTGGGTTTGCAGCGTTGCGTCTTGTGAACGCGATTATGCGCGCCTGTGCCGCGCCGTAAGGGTGATGCATGAGCCTTTTGGAAATGGAAGTCGAGCGCCAGTCCAACCCGGTCGATATGATCGAGTTCGTGGCCGCCAACAATGACTGGTCTTTCGAGCGATCCGGCGAAGACGAGATCGCCATGACGGTCGAAGGCAAATGGGCGGACTATCACGTTTCCTTCTCCTGGATGGAGGAGTTCGAGGCGCTGCATCTGGCTTGCGCCTTTGACATCAAGGTGCCGGAAAGCCGCGTCAACGAGGTGATCCGCCTGCTCTCCCATATCAACGGTCAGGTGTTGATGGGGCATTTCGATCTCTGGCGCCAAGAAGAAGTCATCATCTTCCGCCAATCTCTCTTGCTCGCGGGCGGCGCGGAACCGACGAATCAGCAGGTCGAGGTGCTGTTGTCGAGCGCGCTCGATGCTTGCGAATCCTATTTCCAGGCCTTCCAGTTCGTCGTCTGGTCCGGAATGGATGCGCAGCGTGCAGTCGATGCAGTGCTGTTCGAAACGGTCGGGGAGGCGTGAGATGGCTGTAGCCGTGTCTGGTCCAATCGTCCTCATCGGCGCCGGCAATATGGGCGGCGCGATGCTCGGCGGCTGGCTGAAGAGCGGCGTCAAGGGCGGCGACGTCCTCGTCATCGATCCGGGTCCGCCGCCGGCGATGGCCAAGCTTATTGCCGACAATGGCGTCAGCCATGCCACGTCCGCGCCGGAAGGCGTCAAGGCGGGCGTGCTCTTCCTGGCCGTCAAACCCCAGATTATGGACACCGTATTGCCGCCGCTCAAAGGGCTTGTCGGTCCGGAGACAGTCATCGTTTCCGTCGCCGCGGGCAAGACGCTCCGGTTCATCGAAAGCCATCTCGGTGAGGCCGCGACCGTGCGTGCCATGCCGAATACCCCGGCGATGATCGGCCGCGGCGTGACCGGCGCCTACGCGAATGCTCGCGTAACCGAGGCGCGGCGTACTCTGGTGCATGACCTGCTGAAAGTCAGCGGTCCGGTCGAATGGGTCGAGACCGAAGCCGACATCGATGCCGTGACGGCCGTTTCCGGCAGTGGGCCGGCCTATGTCTTCTATCTCGTCGAGTGCATGGCGGAGGCCGGGCGCAGGGCCGGTCTCAAGGCGGACCTCGCCATGCGTCTCGCTCGGGAAACCGTCGCGGGGGCTGGTGAACTCCTGCATCAGTCCCCCGACGAAGCCGCGCAGCTGCGCCAGAACGTAACCTCTCCCGGCGGCACAACGGCCGCGGCGCTCGACATTCTGATGGCCGACGACGGAATGCAGCCGCTCTTCGAAAAGGCCATTGCGGCCGCGCGCAAACGGGCAGAGGAACTGGCCGGATAAGTCACCGCAAATTCAAGAGCACGATGATGGCCGAAACCATTTCCTTCGCCGATTTCGAGCGCGTCGACATTCGCGTCGGCACGATCATCGAGGCCGAGCCTTTCCCGGAGGCCCGCAAGCCTGCCCTCAAGCTGAAAATCGATTTTGGCCCTGACATCGGCATAAAACGGTCATCGGCGCAGATTACGGTCCACTACAAGCCGGAGGATCTCGTCGGACGGCAGGTGCTGGGCGTCGTTAATTTCCCTCCGCGCCAGATCGGCCCCGTGCGTTCCGAGGTGCTGACCCTCGGCTTTGAAGATGAGGCAGGGGCGATTGTGCTGGCGGCGACCGACAAGCCTGTTCCGAACGGCAAGAAGTTGATGTGAGCATCATGACGATTGACCGCGACCTGATCCCCGAACGCGTCAAGGTTTCCTGCCTGTTGCGTGCGGCGGAGGTCGCGCGAGAATGGCGGGCGAGCCATGTGCTTTCGCTTCTCGATCCGGAACTGCCGGATGCGGACGTGCCGGTCATCGCCGATGTCGCGCACCGCATCGTGCGCATGCGAGATCAGGAAAATGTCGGCGCGACGCGGCATTTCCCTGATCTCGTCCACGATGTCTTCGGGGCCATGAGGCGGGTCTCCGACGATCGATCGAGCCGTATCCTGGTTCATTGCCATGCCGGTGTCAGCCGCTCGACGGCCTTCGCCTACGGGCTGATTGCCCATCAGTTGGGAAAGGGCAGGGAAGAGGAGGCCTTCGCGGCGCTGCTGACGATCACCCGCAAGCCCTGGCCGAACCGCCGGATCATCGAAATCCTCGATGCGTCCCTTGGCAGCGAAGGCAGGCTGCTTGCCCCGCTCGACGCAATGCGCGCTCGCCATCCACGGCGGATCGACGCCTGGCACCGCTTCAACAAGCGACGCGGCTTTACGTCCACCTATTCGAGGTAGCGTAATTCTTTATTAGATCGCGATGATTTTGGATTGAATCAGCTCAAAATCATCGACGTGGGCGACTACTGCATGGCCTTATTCTTGAATCGGAGCCGGCCAGCTTTCGTTGGATCGCAGAGGCCGCGTGTCATCGGACGTGCAAGGGCCGCATTTTGAATTGCTGCATGTGTCCTTAAATCGAAATCAATTTAAGGACACATGCAGCAGGCATTTTGCATATGGAGCCCTTGACTATGGCTTGTCCTGTCGCGAATCTTCCCGGGTTGGTTGCTGTGCCACATGGCTGGCACGCGGCCGGCGATGATTTCGGTGGGAGGAGAAATGGTGAACACGACGCGCGTCTTCATCGGCTTCGACAGCAAGGAGGTCGTCGCCTATCACGTTTTTTGCCAGAGCATTCTGGAGAAGAGCTCGATTCCGGTTGAGTTTCTACCAATCGCATTGAGCACTCTGGGAGGGATTTTCACCCGCGAGCGCAATCCGTTGCAGTCGACCGAGTTCTCGTTTTCCCGCTTCCTCGTTCCTTATCTCAGTCGCTATCAGGGATGGAGTCTCTTCGCCGATTGCGACATGCTGATGCGAACCGACATCGCTCGGCTGTGGCAATTACGCGACGAGCGCTATGCCGTGATGTGCGTGAAGCACGAGTACACGCCCAAAATCGAGACAAAGTTCCTCGGTCAGACGCAAACGAAATATGAAAAGAAAAACTGGTCGAGCGTCATCCTCTTCAACAACGCCAAATGCACGGCGCTTACGCCGGACTACGTCAACACGGCAACCGGCCTGCA
The DNA here is from genome assembly GCF_036488675.1 of Sinorhizobium chiapasense. Lineage (NCBI taxonomy): Bacteria > Pseudomonadati > Pseudomonadota > Alphaproteobacteria > Hyphomicrobiales > Rhizobiaceae > Sinorhizobium > Sinorhizobium chiapasense. Next base: position 2,752,801 of record NZ_CP133148.1, on the reverse strand, counting down.
ACTGCACCAGTTCAAATGGCTGGAATCGGAGGAGTTGATCGGTGCACTGCCGCCGACCTGGAATTGGCTGGTCAACGAGTATGACTACAATCCGGCGGCCAACCTCGTGCACTTCACCGACGGAGGCCCGTACTTTGCGGAATACAAGAACGATGATTATGCCGAGGAGTGGTTCGCCACCCGCGATCGGGTCCTCTTTGTTGCGCAACGGTAATGCCGCATGACACCGGCCAGCTCCAACGGCAATTTGGCAACCCGCAGCGCGGGTATCAACGTTTGAAGCGTTTGAAGAATCCGCGGATCTTGCGCTCGAGCTTCGTCCTTGCCCAAAGCCTGGCGACCTGACGCTCCGTGCCGGTCAAGCGGCTTGCCAGCACGTTGGCGGCCACGAGTGCGATCGTTGCCTCGTCGAATTCGGGGAAGCGGCTGCAGATGCGCGCCAACGCGCCTGCCGGTTCGCAAAGTCTCTCTTCGAAGCGTCGGATGCGCCCCTTCTTGGCGAGAAGTTGCAACATGATCTGCTCGAAGGTCCAGTCGTGCTCGCTATACATGTTGAACTGCAGACCCGCCGTGCCTGTAAATCCGCAGAGAGCGACATTTGCGTGCGGGACCTTCTCGACCAGCCACAGGGCGACGGCAAAGCCAGTTGTCGGCATGCGGCCGACCGGATAGAGCGACCCAAAAGCGTGGTCGAAGTCCAGGGAGTAGGGCACAAGGGTGCTCCTGCGTGCAGTCGTCACCCGCGGCGCGCCTTCGGGCACGCCGCGATCGGCGAGAACGCCAATCTCGGCCTTGAGCGGCTGCGAGAAGAGCGAATACGCCCTGTCGAAATACTTCTGCGACTTCAGGAAGCGCGTGCCGTCGGCGACGAGCCGGTGGCAAAGCACCGCATCCCTGTCAAAGGGACGCGTCAGCACCTTTGCGCAGCCGGTAAAGAAGACATACAGCGTTCTTTCCGGCATTGCGCGCACGACCGCGTCGACGTCGACGTCTTCGCTGTTGGCAATCAGGGCCACGATTTCATATCCGGAGAGAATCGCTTCGATAGCCATCGGTGGCGGTTCCCGATTGTTGGACGGTTATAGCATTGATAGCTAAAGGCGGCCCGTTCGCCAATCCCGAACGGTGACGACTCCCGAGCAGCGCGCTTGCCGACTTTGCTGTCCACGGCCCGCTCTACGCGCCAAGGAATGCGGAAGCTCCGCACGCGCCGCGCCGCGCGTTGGTCGCACAAATGCCATCGACATCAGGTCGGCACGCGTACCGTCGCGCGCAAACCGCCGAGCGGACTGTCGCCGAGCGTGACGTTTCCTCCGTGGCTTCGCGCGATATCGCGGGCGATCGCCAGGCCGAGCCCCGTACCGGAACTGTCGAGATTGCGGGCCTCGTCGAGGCGGAAGAACGGCTTGAACACGTCCTCCCTGGACCACTCCGGAATGCCGGGGCCGTCGTCGTCGACCGTAATCGTCAGCCACTTGGCACTGTGGCGCGCCTCGATCCGTACCGAATTGGCATAGCGATAGGCATTCGATGCGAGATTGGCGACGAGGCGGGTGAAGGCGGCGGGCCTCACCCGGATATCGTCTTCTCCGTCGATGGAGGTCGTCAGCGTCCTGCCATATAGCTCCGCCTCGGCTGCAAGGCGGGTCATGAGGTCGCTGAGCTTCAGCTCGCCGACGTCCTCTTCTGCCTCGCCCCGTGCGAAGGCAAGGTAGCCCTCCAGCATGTTCTGCATGTCCTCGACATCCTGGTTGAGGCTTTCGAGGTCCGGGTTGTTGCCGGCGAGTGCGAGCTGCAGCTTGAAGCGCGTGAGGATCGTGCGCAGGTCATGGCTGACGCCGGTGAGCATTGCGGTCCGCTGCTCGATCTGGCGCTCGATGCGCTCGCGCATGAGGATGAAGGCTAGACCGGCGCGGCGGATTTCCTCGGCCCCGCGCGGCGCGAAGTCGTCGATCTTCTGGCCCTTGCCGAAACTTTCCGCGGCGCTCGCCAGCGCGAGGATCGGCCTGATCTGCCCGCGCAGGAAGAGGATCGCGATCGTCAGCAGCACAAGCGAGGCGCCGACCATCCAGACCAGGAAGATATGGGTGTTGGATGCATAGGCCTGGTTGCGCCGGGCATAGACCCTCAGAATACGGCCGTCGTCGAGCTTGATGCGGATCTCGACGATCTTCGAGTTGCCGACAGTGTCGATCCAGAAGGGGCGGCGGATCTGGTTCGAAATCTCCTCGCTCAGAATCTGGTCGAGGATTTCGAAGAACGGCTTGGGGCGTGGCGGTGGCAAATCGCCGCCAGGCTCGACGGCAATGTTGAGATTAAGCTGTTCACGGGCAATGCGCACGACCTGGTCGATATCGCCATCGCGCGGAAAGGTCGTGATCAGATCGACGATCGCGGCTATGTCGCTGGTCACGGCGGCCGAGAGGCGTTGCGTGACGAGCTGCCAGTGGCGCTCCATGAAGACGAAGGCGACGACCGACTGCAGCAGTACCATTGGAATGATGACGATCAGCAGCGAACGTGCGTAGAGGCCGATCGGCAGGCGGCGGCGCAACCACCGCGTCAGGCGTTTCCAGGCGCCGTCGGCCGGGCCCGTTCTTTCGCGCCTGATGCTGTCAAAGCTTGCCATGACTCTCCCGCATTTCAGTCCACACTCAGCCGGTATCCGATGCCGCGGACCGTCTGAAGCCAGATGGGGTTGGACGGGTCATCCTCAATCTTGCGCCTCAGCCGGTTGATTTGCACGTCGATCGTCCGTTCACCGACCTCGGCGTCGTCTCCGATCAGTTCATGCCGCGGAATGGTCTCCCCGGCGCGTTGGGAAAACAGGGTCATGATTTCCTGCTCGCGGTCGGTCAGCCGGATATGATCGGCGCCGCGGCGGAGCTCCTTACGCACCACGGAGAAGGTGTAGGGACCAAAAATGACCTGATCCACCTTGGGCGCCTGTGCCGGCTGGTTGCGGCGCAGGATGTTGCTGATTCTGAGCACGAGTTCGCGCGGCTCGAAGGGCTTCGGCAGATAGTCGTCCGCACCGGCCTCAAGGCCCTCGATGCGCGAATTCGATTCCGCCAGCGCCGTCAGCATGATTATCGGCACCGTCTTGATCTGCCTCAGGCTCTGCGTCAGTTGAATGCCGCTTTCGCCGGGCATCATCACGTCGACGATCAGGAGGTCGAAATCGATGCCGATCAGCTTGCGCCGCGCCTCGTCGGCGTCGGCCGCCGTCGTCACACGGAAACCCTGCTCGACCAGGTAGCGATTGAGCAGGTCGCGAATCCGCCGGTCGTCATCGACGATCAGAAGATGCGCCGCATCGTCGGAGACTTTCGCTTTAACTGTCATGGCTCGACTACCCTCATTTTCCGCAAAGCCCGGCTGGCTGGATCAAGCATTCAAGCAGACGCGTGGCGGCCGCCCAATTCCCCGATTCCAGGGGTCTGTCTTCCTCGCTCGAATCAAGCTCAAGACGCAGACCCCGTGAACATCAGTCCGCGGCGGCATTTTTCATGTTGGCGAGAAAACGCTTCACTGTTTCACGCGCGCCGGGACCGGTCTTTGCCAATGCCTCGGCTATGCGGCGGGACTGTGGCTCCGCAAGCGCACGGGCCAGCGCCTTGCCTTCCTGCGTGGTGTAAAGCATTCGCTGCCGCCTGTCCTCGGGGCCGGTTACCTGACGAATATAGCCGGAATCGATGAGCTGCTTCAAAACGCGTGCGAGGCTCTGCTTGGTGATCTTCAATGTCTCGAGAAGGTCGGCAACGGTCATTCCGGGCTCGCGGTTGACGAAATGCACGACGCGGTGGTGTGCGCGGCCAAAGCCGCTCTTTTCGAGTATGGCGTCCGGATCACCGGTGAAATCGCGATAGGCAAAGAACAGCAGTTCGATGATCTCGAAGTCTATTGTGTCCTCCTCACCGGCAACTTCGGTCAGGTACTCGGTGTTGTCCTTGGGTTGGCCGGGCACGCAGTTCTTTCCTTTCAACCAAATTGTGCCTTACGAAATATATCGCAAAATATGTCAGTTTTGTTGACATATTTTTACGTCATTGATAGCGATCGGCTCGTCGGGCAGGCATCAGGCCCGGCGTCGCCGCTGGAGGATAGGCCGCGCGTTTTCGTTGGCAAATCCAAAATCGTGAAATTGAATTCTCCCCCAGTCTATTTGCCGATAAACTGGAAACAGCAAGATAATCAACAATAGTTATGGCGCACATGCGCCGGAGGATAACACCATGGCAGCCATTCCCTTTGATCAGTTGGACGGTGAAATCTGGTTCAATGGCGAGTTCGTGCCCTGGAAGGATGCCAAGATACATGTGCTGACGCATGGGCTGCACTATGCGAGCGCGGTCTTCGAAGGGGAGCGCGCTTATGGCGGGCGCATCTTCAAGCTTACGGAACACAATCAGCGGCTTCACCAGTCTGCCGACATTCTGGGCTTCAAGATCCCCTATTCGGTCGATGAACTCGACAGTGCCAGCAAGGAGTTGCTGAAGCGCCAGGGTTTTTCCGAAGCCTATGTGCGCCCGATCGCCTGGCGCGGCAGCGAGCAGATGGGCGTCTCCGCCCAGAACAGCCGCATCAACGTCGCCATCGCCATCTGGCAATGGGGCAGCTATTTCAATCCGGCCGAGAAGCTGAAGGGCATTCGCCTTGATATCGCCGAGTATCGTCGTCCCGATCCGCGGACCGCGCCGTCGAAATCCAAGGCCGCCGGCCTGTACATGATCTGCACCATCTCGAAGCATGCGGCCGAAGCCAAGGGCTATGCGGACGCTCTGATGCTCGACTGGCGCGGTCAGGTGGCCGAAGCGACCGGCGCCAACATCTTTTTCGTAAAGGACGGCGTTCTCCATACGCCTGTGCCGGACTGCTTCCTGGACGGCATCACGCGCCGGACCGTCATCGAGCTTGCCAAGCGCCGGGGCTACGAGGTGGTCGAACGGGTAATCATGCCGGAAGAGCTTTCCGGTTTTTCGGAATGCTTCCTGACCGGTTCGGCCGCCGAGGTCACTCCGGTATCGGAGATCGGCCCCTATCGCTTCGCGCCAGCCACGATCACCGAAACGCTGATGAACGACTATACGAAGGAAGTTAATCCGGTCGCCGCGGCGGCAGAATAGTCTACGGCGCCGCGCGTCTCATCAGACGCGCAAAGGACGCTGTAGCACTTTGAATTGCATGTCTTATCCATGAATCGGGTGCGATTTAGGAAAACATGCAGGAGACCTGGGACAACGATTGCGCCTCCGAAGAGCCGGAGACGGCGTCCTTTAAAGCATTCAGAAACAGAAAAGGCGACCTGCGGTCGCCTTTTGTCTTGCTACGGATATCGCTCGGGAGACGTCACGCTGTTTTGCCGAGGAACTGTCCGACGATGCCGCTCAGCACGCCGCCGCCGACAACTCCGCCAATTGCCTGCATGACAAGGCCGGTGGCTGCCGCTTCGCCGCCAAGCATCTGGATCAGGAACCCGCCGCCGAGGCCGCCAATGGCTCCCACGATCGTGCGCGCAACAACCCCGAATGCCTGCTGCTTCAGCATGGCGCTGGCTGCATTGCCACCAGCCGCCCCCGCGATTAACTGGGTAATGATAGGCATTAATGCTTCCATTGAACCCTCCGTCTGCGGCCCCCGTCCATGAGCCGCGATGCGCCGATGATCCGGCACGGACAGGTTGAGACCGAAAGCGAAAACTGTCAATTTCGACGTTGAGGTTGTGGGGAGGCGGCGGTGAGTGCCAGTGCTTGGAATGGACTCGGGAATTACTGTAATGCTTTGATCTATTTTGATATTTAGCTCGGGTTCCGGGTTTGGTGGAAGGAATTGGCAAATAGTAAATGGTGCTGTTAGAAGAAGAAGTCCGAGTAATTTCGAACGCAGATCAAGCTTTCTTCTCGATGGAAGGCGCATATTGGCGCGTGATCCGACGAATCGCTCAGCGCGCTGGACCTACAGCGCCGCGCGTCTTATCAGACGCGCAAAGGGCGCTGTAGCATTTTGAATTGCTGCATGTCTTTGTCCTTAAATCGAGGTCGATTTAAGGAGACAGTCGCGCGCTGGCTGTCGATAGTGTCAGCGATAGACGTAAACGATGCGCCGCGTCGCCGGTTCTACCAGCACGGGCTGTCCGTTGATGCTGACATAATCATAGTCGTAGTCTGGGATCTGCCGGACGGCCACTGTACTCGGCAATGCCGCGCCGATAACGGGCTCGCCTTCGAGGTAAACCGTATCGGCAGGGTTGGCGGTGATATAGGTGCGCACCGCCGCAGGTGGCGCGATGGCGTCAACCTGTTCGACCGGACCGATCAGTTCCAGCGGCTCGGAGGTCGTTGTAATCACCGGATCGCCTGGCTGTACCTGATACGTTACGGAAGGAATTGCGAGCTCGGTGCGGCGCTGCTCGACCACAACGGCGGATCCGCCGAGATCGGTTGTAAGATAGCGGGCATAGGCCCAGCCGCGCACACCATTGACGCTGACCTGACACCAATTGCTGCCTTGAATGCATCCATCAAGAATCGCAGCGCCGCCGCGCGCTACAAGGCCGATTGTCGGATATTGCGGCCCCGGGCCTGCGCGGATGTTCAGATCCGTAACGGCGATTGCGCTCATTGCTGCATAGGTCGTCGAGATGCCAGCGGCGAGCATCAAACCCGCTGCCGCGACCGCTCGAAACAGGTGGGGGGAAGGGGTTTTCATCGTCTTGCTCCTGTTGCGTGATGGGTGCGAAACGCCTCGCAGAGCCGGGATGTTCCCCCCGTGACATCACGAAATATGAGGATGGGACATATTGCTCCCGCTCCGGCGATCGAACCGATACGGCCGGCCGGCCCGACCGCGGAAAGGCCACGTGAAATTTCGATATCTTCCCGTCCCAAAAAGGGCGGATCTACAGCGATCCGAAGGTGATAAAATGGAACTCATCGATGAGGGCCGGACCACGGCCCAGAGGCTTCGTCCACTGGTGATTGTCGTCGTGGCGTCGAAGCTAGCGGTATCGGCCCTGCTGTTGACGACGGTGCACTTCTCTCCGCCTACACCTGCGCCAGAAATCGCCGCGCTGCGCTGAATTGGGCTGTCATCACGCCCGTATGTCGCTATAGGTGGCCGCGGAACGGATTGAGATCGGCTTGGGATGCCTGGCGGTTACGCCTGCCTTGTCCCCCATACGATCCAGAAGCGAGGCGCGGTCGCATGTTACAGGCGGGCATTATCCCGGTTACGCATTTCGAGCAAAACTGTACGGTCCTGTTCGACAGTGAAACCAAGGAGGGGGTGGTGGTCGACCCCGGCGGTGACGTCGACATCATCCTGCAGACTATTCGTGAGAACGGCATCACGCTGAAAGCGATATGGCTTACGCATGGCCATATCGATCACGCCGGCGGCGCCAAGGAATTGAAGGAGGCGCTGGGGCTCGAGATCATCGGTCCGCACAAGGACGACCAGCCCTTGCTCGAGCGATTGGAGAGCCAGGCGGAACGCTTCGGCTTGACGATGAAGGTGCAGAACGTCCTTCCCGACCGGTGGCTCGAAGACGGCGATACCGTCACCTTCGGCGATCATGTTTTCGAGGTGCTGCATTGCCCGGGGCATGCGCCGGGCCATGTGGTCTATTTCAACAGGGAGCAGAATTTCGCCCATGTCGGTGACGTGCTCTTCCACGGTTCGATCGGGCGCACCGACTTGCCCGGCGGCAATCACCAGCAGCTGCTGGCCTCGATTCGCGACAAGATCCTGCCGCTTGGCGATCATGTCGGATTCATCTGCGGGCATGGTCCGGGCGGACAGATCGGTGAGGAACGCCGCAGCAATCCCTATCTCAGGGGTCTCTGACATCGCGACATGAGTCCTTCACCCGACTGAGGGAAGCAAAGGTCGCTGTGTGGCACGGAGAGAAATAAAAAAGGCACATGCCTCGCGCGGGGCATGTGCCTTTTGATAGCGCTTACTGCATGTTTCCTTAAACCGTACCCGATTTAAGGACAAAAACATGCAGCAATTCAAAGTGCTACAGCGTCCTTTGTGCGTCTGATAAGACGCACGGCGCTGTCGATCAACCGGCTGTGCAGAAATGACTGCGGCCGTCATAGCCGACGAAAGTGCCGCTGTCCGGATCGAACGAACGGTAACGCTGCGAGCAATAGCGGTACCAGGCCGGCGTCCAGGGTTCGAGGCCGTAGCTCTCGACGGCAACCCGGCGATAGACCGGGCGGGCCTGGTAAACCGGGCGAGGCTCATAATATTCGGGCTCCGGATCGACATAGACGGGCTCGCGATAGACCGGCTCGCTGTAGTAGCGCGGCTGCGAGGCGATCGCGCCGCCGATGAGCGTTCCAGTGACGAGGCCTACTGCGCCTGCCGCCCACGCATCATCGTGATCGTCGCCTCCTGCTTGGGCGGTGCCGAAGGTCGGGAGAACCATGGTCGCTGCGGCAACCGAGAGAACGGCGGCTTTGATGAACTTGTTCATGGGCTTCAATCCTATGCATGGGGCCGGAATCAGTTCCGGTTTTCATCATGAACGGACTCTATGGTGCCCAAACTGAACGGAGCCTGAATGAAAAAACCCGGCAAATTTGCCGGGCTGCAACTTATAATCTGTCAGCAGAGGCCGTATCAGCCGGCGATCTGCAGGTTGACCGCCTTCGGGCCTTTGCCGCGGCGATCCGGTTCAGTGTCGAAGCTTACCTTCTGGTTTTCCGTAAGGCCGCTCAGGCCCGAAGCCTGCACGGCAGAAATATGTACGAAGATGTCCGCACCACCGTTGTCAGGCTTGATGAAACCAAAGCCCTTGTCAGTGTTGAAGAATTTTACAGTGCCAGTTTCGGCCATGCGTCAGGTCCTTTTCTCTCCACCCGCTTGACGGCGCGGGCAGCATTGCAGTTTTGCCCAAAATGGGCGTGGGGGCAGGCAGTTCTCGAAATTTGAGGAAAGGGTCCTGTTATCGCGACCAGCCATAGGAAGGGAAAATAAGCCTCCCCCCGGTCTGGCGCCCGGAGTGGCTTGCGTCTCCGACCCGCTTATAATTCAAGATCTTCCCGTGTTCGCAGATTGCCCGAACACAGTAAGAGTGATGGGTTTATTTTGAATTGGCAAGCAAAACTTTTCTGACGAGGTATTGCCGCTTCTCATTGCTCAAAAACCGATCAGTTGCGGTTCCGGCGCGGGATATTCAGAATGTGTTGCAAGCTGTTGAAATCACAGCTTTTTGAACACAGCTGCGGGAAGACTTGACTGTTTGCGCCATATTTTGTCGCTCACGATCATGCTGCGGCTTTTGGCAGTTTCGTTAGAAAAATCGCAAGCGCCTGATATGTCTCATGTTCCGCATGCGACATAGTCCTAGCGCCGAACTTTGCAGAAAAACTACAAGGAATACCGCGGCTTTGGTCGCGCCGTCGCCTGGCCGTCTCATTTTGAAGCAAAATAGGCGCTTTTGGACAGTAATAAGTAATACCGTAAGTTCAGCTTGCCCACGGTGCAGAAATTCTTGCCTACTGCATGCCTCCCTTAATCGACCTCGATTTAAGGAGAAAGACACGCAGCAGTTCAAAGTGCCACAGCGACCTTTACGCGTCTGACAGGACGCGCGGCGCTGTAGTGTATCGAATCAAGCCGCAGCTTCCGCCTCGCGTCTTTTCGCCAGTTCCGGAATGAGTTCGACCGCCAGCATCGCCACGAAAATGACGGCACAGCCGAGGTAACCGATGGGCGTGATGATTTCGCCAAGCAGCAGCACGCCGAAAAGGGCGGCGAACAGGGCTTCGCTCGACAGGAAGATCGCCGCCTGTGGTGCCGTGGTGTAGCGCTGGCCGACGACCTGGCAGATGAAGGCGACGCCGCTCGAAAAGATGCCGGCGTAAAGAATCTGGGGCAGGGCGTCGGTGATCACCCTGAGGCTTAGGGGTTCGGTGAAGGCTGCGAGCAGGCAACCAAGAACGGCGCAGACGGCGAATTGCACCATCGACAGCAGCATCGGACGACCGCTATCGGAGGCGAAGATGCCGACGAGCAGCATCTGGATCGCCCAGAACAGCGCACAGATGATCGTCAATAGATCTCCGCCGGTCAGGCTCGAAAGTGCGCCACCGCTCAACAGGAAGATGCCGAAGGTCGCAAGCAAAGCGCCCGGCCAGATGACCCAATGCGGCTTGCGGCGCAGGAAGACGACGGTCAATATCGGTACGAAGACGACGTAGAGCCCTGTCAGAAAGCCGGAATTTGTGACGCTCGTCGTCAGAAGTCCGAACTGCTGCGTGACCGCGCCGCCGAAGAGTGCCAGGCCGATGATGATGAAGTTGCGGATCGACTTTTGTGGAAGCGGCGTCTTGGCGAGCCTTCCTTCAACAGCCGCCAGTGGCAGCGCGACGATCGTCGCGATCGCGAAACGCAGGCCAATGAACCAGAGCGGGCCGATTGCCTCCATCGCCGTCGATTGAGCGACAAAACCGGCGCCCCAGATCGCGCCCGAAAACAGCAGGAAAAGATTGGCCTGGAGGCGAGTCACGGCTGTGCTCCCGGATCATGACGGTTTTGGACGAGGCAATCCAAAGCCATGCTCCGGTGATTGCATAGCCGCTCTATCAGTTGCGTTTTTGCCGGGCAAGCCTCATCCTCCGCCTCCTCGATGGGGTAAACCGGTGACGTGACGAAGATGCTCGACGAACGATGCCCGCTGCCGAGAGGCAAGCGATGCGCTCTGACCATCTCCACAACGGCGACGTGACCCCATGAGCGACACCGGTTACTCTGGAACGCCACTGACAAAAAAGCTCGGCCTGTGCGACGGGCAGGCCGCCTTGCTTCTCGCCGTCCCAGCCGACCTTCCTGAAATTGCTGCCTTTCCCGGTTTCGCCCTCATCGACACGTCGATCGGCCGGATCACCTCGCGCCGCTATGACTACATCCATGTCTTCGAAACCGACCGGATCGTGCTCGAAAGCCGGGCCGAGATGCTTGCGGCGTGGCTGAAGGCGGATGGAATGCTCTGGGTCTCGTGGCCGAAACGGGCCTCGGGTGTTGCGACGACCCTGACCGAGAATGCCTTGCGCGAGACTTTTCTGCCGCTCGATCTCGTCGATGTAAAAGTCTGCGCCATCGACCCGGTCTGGTCGGGGCTCAAATTCATGTTTCGCAAGGAGGTACGGGCATCGCTGCGCACAGGCTGAAACTACGCGAAATCCGCACGGAAAACTGTTTGCTGTGAGCGCCGTTACTGCGTCGGAGCCTTGGAGACCCGGAGAATGGCGCCATTGTCTTCGTCGGTCACTATCAGCAGCGCGCCGTCCGGTGCCACGACCACGTCCCGAATCCGGCCGAACTCGCCGTCGAACAGCCGTTCCTCGGAGGTGATTGCGCCGTTTTCGTCTCGCTCCAGGCGAGCGAGCAGCTGGTATTTCAGCGCGGCGACCAGCAAGTCTCCATCCCATTCCGGGAACATGCTGCCGCGGTAAACGGCGAGCGCCCCCGGGGCGATCGACGGATCCCAATAATAGAGCGGCTGTTCAAAGCCGTCCTTGGCCGTGCCTTCGCCGATCTCAGCGCCGGAATAGTCCTTGCCGTAGGTGATCACCGGCCAGCCGTAGTTCTTACCCGGCTGCGGGTTGTTCACTTCATCGCCGCCGCGCGCGCCGTGTTCGACCGTCAGGAGCTTGCCGTCGCCCTGGTCGAAGGTGATGCCTTGCGGGTTGCGGTGTCCTTTCGACCAGATCTCGGCGCGACCCTCGGTGCCGCCGCGATATGGGTTGGACGCCGGAATGCTGCCGTCGGGATTGATGTGCAGAATGGCGCCGGCATGGTCGCGCGGGTCCTGGGCGCGGTCACGTTGACCACGATCGCCAATACCGAAGAACAGGCTGCCGTCCTTGTCTATGGCGATGCGCGAACCGAAGTGCTGGCCCCCGCCGGTGAACTTGCTCATCCGGAACAGCTCCCTCACGTCGGTCAAGCGCCGTTGGTCGTCGGAAAGAGTGGCTCGAACGAGCACCGTGCCATAGCCGTCGCCGTCACTGGCGGAATGGGTCAGGTAAAGCGCCCGGTTGGTGGCGAATTGCGGATCCAGGGCGACATCGAGCAACCCGCCCTGTCCGCGAGCGGCCACATCGGGCACGCCTTCGATCGGGGCGGACAGCTCGCCGTCGCGCAGAATGCGCAACCGTCCCGGGCGCTCGGTGACGATGAGACCGCCGTCCGGCATCACCTCCACGGCCCAGGGATGGCGGAGTCCGGTCGCGAGCGTTTCGACAAGGACCGTCCCTGCCTGGGTTGAAAATTCCTGCGCGTCTTGTGCGGTCGCTGCATGCGGGGCGAGGAGGCATAGAAAACCGGACAGGAGAGAGGCCGCGGACCGCGTCAACAGGGTCGGGATGTTCGTCAAACCTGCCCTCGAGAGCGAGCGCCACATGGCATTCTCCGGATTGCGCCTTTGGTTGAGGTAAGCTGGGGCGCAGACGCCTGCCTTTCAAGTCACATCGGATCAAAACGGCTTTATCGGGAGATCGAGCCTGTGGTGAGCGGAAGCGCGCGTTGCTCGCCGACGAGTTCGGCATTGACGATGTAGCGCATCGGCCCCTGTTCGACGGCGTCGAAGGGCCAGCAGGTGGCGAGTGCAAGGTGGCGCCCGCTGGCCGACGTGTTGATGCCGTTTGCGTGCCAACGGGCTTCGCCGGCCCGCCTGCCGTTGGCAGCACCGCGAAGCGGCTCCTCGAAACTCTTTCGCAACAGCGCCTGCGAGACCTCGGCCCTGGCCTTCATGTAGAAGCCCTTGCCGATCAGCAGCAGGCCGGCAAGGGCAATGAGGGCGATGATCGCCACGACGATCGTTTCGATCGCCGATAGCCTGGCAAGGAATCCGGCAGGCCGGTCGGACAGGTCATCGTCGTCAGCCATGCCGGTGAACCCTTGCGACAACGAACGCGGCGATCTGCTGCCGCCAAAGGGCGAAGGTCGTGCCGGCGAGCAGCGCGATGGCAAGCAGCATCAGGCCGAGGATCATCACGATGCAGGCTGCAAGTGCGGCGAGCGCCAGATAGAAGCCCCAGCGCGCCTCGTTGCGCCGAGTGCGCGCGGCGGCGACTTCGTCATCGAGAAACATTGCATACCCCCAAGATGCCAATGCATTCACGTCATGGCAGAGAAGGCCCGGAAATCGGCTCTTGCGGGACTAAATTGCGGCGCTCCGCGACAGTTGTTGTGACCAAATTAAGGCATTGCGGAAACCGGCGAAACACGCTGATTTTTCAGAAGAAAACCTGGAGCAGCGACTGCCCGTTTCTGTTGTCATTCTCCCGCAGCGCCGCCCGCTGGGCGCGAGCTGGAAATGGCTTCGCCAGGACCTGTGCATGCCTGAGCGCAAGGGCGTGGCCGATCGATCGCCTACCTGCGTGTTTCCTCAAATCGGAGCCGATTTAACGACAAAAACATGCAGCGATTCCGAGTGCTACTGCGTCCTTTGCGCGTCTTGTAAGGCACGCGGCGCTGTAGATGGCATTCATGAAACTTTGTCATGGTGACGCATTTTGCACGGCCTTGCCGCCGTTTTTGCCGCTCAAGCGCTTGCAAGACCGGGCTTCTTTCGACATAGACCTAACCGCTATGGAGCCTGACTTTCCGTTCCGTAGCGCTTCACGCCGTTTCGAAACGATCAGGACCTCACACCATGGCCTTCCTTGCCGATGCCCTTTCCCGTGTAAAGCCTTCCGCCACCATCGCCGTTTCGCAGAAAGCCCGTGAGCTGAAAGCGAAAGGCCGTGATGTCATCGGACTCGGTGCAGGGGAGCCGGACTTCGACACGCCGGACAACATCAAGAAGGCCGCGATCGATGCGATCAACCGTGGTGAGACGAAGTACACGCCCGTTTCCGGCATTCCGGAACTGCGCGAAGCGATCGCGAAGAAGTTCAAGCGTGAGAACAATCTCGACTACACGGCGGCGCAGACGATCGTCGGCACCGGCGGAAAGCAGATTCTTTTCAACGCTTTCATGGCGACGCTGAATGCCGGCGATGAAGTGGTGATCCCGGCACCTTACTGGGTCTCCTATCCGGAGATGGTGGCGCTTTGCGGCGGCACGCCGGTCTTCGTCGCGACCAAGCAGGAAAACAATTTCAAGCTGAAGGCCGAGGATCTCGAAAAGGCGATCACGCCGAAGACCAAGTGGTTCGTCTTCAATTCGCCGTCCAACCCCTCGGGCGCTGCCTATTCGCATGACGAACTGAAGGCGCTGACGGACGTACTGCTGAAGCATCCGCATGTCTGGGTGCTGACCGACGACATGTACGAGCACCTGACCTATGGCGACTTCAAGTTTGCCACGCCGGTTGAGGTTGAGCCCGGCCTTTACAATCGCACGCTGACGATGAACGGGGTCTCCAAGGCCTATGCCATGACCGGCTGGCGCATCGGCTATGCGGCCGGCCCGCTTGAGCTCATCAAGGCGATGGACATGATCCAGGGCCAGCAGACCTCGGGCGCTACCTCCATCGCGCAGTGGGCTGCGGTCGAGGCACTCAACGGACCGCAGGATTTCATCCCGCGCAACAAGGAGATCTTCCAGGGCCGCCGCGATCTCGTCGTCTCGATGCTGAACCAGGCCAAGGGCATTTCCTGCCCGACGCCGGAAGGCGCCTTCTACGTCTATCCGTCCTGCGCCGGCCTCATCGGCAAGACCGCGCCGTCCGGCAAGGTCATCGAGACGGATGAGGACTTCGTCTCCGAGCTTCTGGAAACGGAAGGCGTTGCGGTTGTCCACGGATCGGCCTTCGGTCTCGGCCCGAACTTCCGCATCTCCTATGCGACCTCCGAGGAACTGCTCGAAGAGGCCTGCCGCCGCATCCAGCGCTTCTGCGCCGCCTGCAAATAAGAGCGGCCTCTGCCGCAAGAGAAGAGCCCGCCTATGCTGGCGGGCTTTTTGTTGCCGCTCACAAAGCGATTCAACGACTTGCCAATCCGATTCAGGCGACGGTGCTAACGCGCTGAAATCGGACTCACTTTTTTCTCCGGATTACCTCGATCACGCCCGAGATATCGCCGCTGCCATGACCTTCGGCAATCCGGCGAGCGGCGAGCCGAAGCATCGGTTCGATGAAGTCCGGCGCGACACCTTGCTCCGTGCTCGCCTTGGCGATGTTTTCGAGCGCGATCGCCTGCATGGCGAGGCTCGAAACCACGGAGCGATCGTGCAGCCCGTTGTCGATCTTGTCGGCAAGGTCGGGCAGGGTGCCGCTCATCGCCTCGATCCACGGCAGGAGAAGCGGCAGGAAATCGCCGACCCTGCGGCCGCTGCTTGCCACGAGCGCGCCGGCATGCAGAAAACCCGAAAAGAGGCCGTACATGCCGGAGAGCAGCGCGAGGTCATAGAGCGCCGCCAGCCCCGTGTCGTCGCCGAGATAGCGGCTTTCGGCAAGGGCATCGAGCGACGGCTTGTGTCGCTCGAAGAGCGCGTCCGTGCCGCTGTAGAGGATCAAGGCGCCGGCCTCGCCGATCATCGGCGGAATGGCCATGATGCCCCCGTCGAGATAGGCCGCCCCCTTCTCCTCGGCCCAGGCGGCGAGTTTCTTCGCTTCGCGTGGCGTGCCGTTCGTCAGATTGACGAGATCGCGGCCGCGGAGCGCGTCCTGCGCCTCAGCCACCACCGCGCCTGCGGCGGCATAGTCGACGACGCAGAGGATCGTGAGGTCGCTTGCCGCCACAGCTTCGGCGGGCGTCGCTGCGATCGTTGCCCCCGCGCTGGCAAGCGGCTCCGCGCGCGCCGCCGTGCGGTTCCAGACGGTTACGGAATGGCCCTTCCGAATGAGGGTTGCGGCGAGTGCGGCACCCATGGCACCGAGGCCGAGAACCGAAATCCTGCTCATGCTTCTTCCTTTCCTGTTTCGCGTCAGAAGGCGGTCGCGAGCTTCTGCCCGAGGCCGCCGTCGACTGCGAGCTTTGCGCCGGTCGTGAAGGTCGCCGCAAAAGCGAGGAACAGCACGGCGCGCGCCACCTCGTCGGCCGTACCGTTGCGCTTCATCGGCGTGACCGCGTCGCCCAACGCCTTGAACTCGGCCCGTTCGGCATCGGCGAGGCCGGCGGCGCCCTTGGTCGGCGTGTCGATGAAGCCAGGGGAAACAGTGTTGACGCGGATGCCGCGCGGCAGGAGCTCGGTCGCAAGCACGGAGGCGAACGAGACGAGCGCCGCCTTGGTGGCGCTGTAGACGCTCATGCCCGGATATCCGCCTTCGTCCGCGACGGATGAGGTGAAGACGATCGAGCCGCCCTTGCGGATCAGCGGGGCCAGCCGCTGGACAGTGAAGAAGGCACCCTTGGTGTTCACTGCGAACTGGCGGTCGTAGGATGCCTCGGTCACCTGATCGAACGGCTCAAGTTCCGAAATGCCAGCGTTGATGTGGAGAAGATCGATCGCGCCCATCTTCTGTCCGGCCGCAGCGCCGAGAGCTGCAATGTCTTTGAGATCGGCGATGTCGGAGCGCAAGGCATGAACGCGCGTGCCGAACCTCTCCCTCACTTTTGCGAGGTTGTCGTCGTTGTTTCCCGTCAGCAGCACATCAGCGCCGCCTTCAACCAACCGCGCGACCGTAGCCAACCCCATGCCATGGGTGCCGCCGATCACGACGGCCTTCTTACCTTCGTAGATAGTCATGATGTCTTCCTCTTGCGTTCGATTAACGATGAGGAAGAGATGCATTTATGGACGAACGTGCGCCAGATGGCTTAACGTGGACTTATCATCCACAAATACGGACTTTTTCTCTGGCTGATGGCAAACCTCAATGACTTCATGTTCTTCGTTCACGTCGTTGACCACGGCGGCTTCGCCGCGGCGGCGCGCGCCCTCAATGTGCCGAAGTCGACGCTCAGCAAGCGTGTGGCGGAACTCGAAAAGGCATTGGGCGTTCGGCTCATCAACCGCACTTCGCGCCGTTTCGCAGCGACCGAGACGGGGGAGGATTTCTACCGTCATGCAGCGGCAATGCTCATCGAGGCGGAAGCCGCCGAGAGCGTGGTCAAGGGAAGGCTTGCAGAGCCAAGCGGTACTGTCAGAATCACGGCATCCGTTCCGACAGCGCAGCTTTCGCTCGCGCCATTGTTGCCGCGGCTGGCGATCGCCTACCCGAAGATCCGTCTTATGGTGCATGCGACCGACCGGTTCGTCGATCTCATCCAGGAAGGTTTCGACATCGCCGTGCGCGACCACTTTGCGCCGCTTGCCGATTCCGGCCTCGTGCAGCGCCGCGTCGCTTCGGAGGCCAGCTGGCTGGTGGCGTCGCCGGCCTATCTCGACCAGCGCAACGCGCCGGTGCATCCCGAAGACTTGCAACATCACGAGGGCCTGCTGACATCGCTGACATCGGGCAGCTGGACGCTGGAGCATCCGGACGGAACGGTTGTCAGCGTGTCGTCCAAGCCGCGCTTTGTGGCGGATGAATCGCACGTCCTGCGCGAGGCCGCGGTGGCAGGGCTCGGCATAACCGCCTTGCCCGGCAAGCTTTGTCGCAACGAGATCGCCGGCGGGGTGCTCGTTCGCGTCCTGCCCCAGTGGACCGCGGGGCATGTGACAACGACGATCCTGATGCCGCACCGGCGGGGGCAGTTGCCGTCCGTGCGCGCCACCGTCGATTTCATTGCGGCGCAGCTTGGGTAGTCTTTGACACGACGGCAAAAAGAGAAGGCCCGCTGCGAGCGGGCCCTCTATAAAAGCGGGAGTGTTTCTCAGCGTTCGGCGAGCGCCGGTTCGCCCTTCTTCTCGCGCACCAGGTTGAGGAAGCGGCGGAAGAGATAGTGGCTGTCCTGCGGACCCGGCGACGCCTCCGGGTGGTGCTGGACCGAGAAAACCGGCTTGCCGGTTACGCGTAGACCGCAGTTCGAGCCGTCGAAGAGGGAAATGTGAGTCTCTTCAACGCCTTCCGGCAGCGACTTCGAATCGACCGCGAAGCCGTGGTTCATGGAGACGATCTCGACCTTGCCGGTGGTGTGATCCTTGACCGGATGGTTGGCGCCGTGGTGTCCCTGGTGCATCTTCTCGGTCTTGGCGCCGAGCGCCAGCGCCAGCATCTGGTGGCCGAGGCAGATGCCGAACACCGGAATATCGGTCTTCAGGAGGTCCTGGATTACCGGAACGGCGTAATCGCCAGTCGCGGCCGGATCGCCCGGACCGTTGGAAAGGAAGATGCCGTCCGGTTGCAGCGCCAGAACTTCTTCCGCGCTGGTCTGTGCCGGGACGACCGTGACCCGGCAGTTGAGACCGGCGAAGAGCCGCAGGATGTTGCGCTTGACGCCGTAGTCGAGGGCGACGACGTGATAGGCGGCTTCCGTTTCACCGAGCGTCGAATAGCCCTCGTTCCACACCCAGGGCTTTTCGTCCCAGCGATACGACTGGCCGGAGGTTGCGACCTTGGCGAGGTCGAGGCCTTCGAGACCGCTCCAGGCCTTGGCCTCGGCCTTCAGCGCGTCGATGTCGAAGACGCCGGCGGGGTCATGGGCGATGACAGCGTTCGGCATGCCGTTTTCGCGGATCCAGGCGGTTAGCGCGCGCGTATCGATGCCGCAAAGGCCGATGATGCCGCGGGCCTTCAGCCAAGCGTCGAGGTGCTTGGCGGCGCGGTAGTTGGAGGGCTCGGTGATGTCTGCCTTGAAAATGACGCCGACGGCGCCGTGGCGGGCGGCGGGCGTCAGGTCCTCGATATCCTCGTCATTGGTGCCGATGTTGCCGACATGGGGGAAGGTGAAGGTGACGATCTGGCCGAGATAGGAGGGGTCGGTCAGGATCTCCTGGTATCCGGTCAGCGCCGTGTTGAAGCAGACCTCGGCCTGAACCTTGCCGGTCGCGCCGATGCCCTTGCCTTCGATCACCGTGCCGTCGGCCAGAACGAGAAGGGCGGTGGGTTTCTGGGTTGTCCATGCGGGTGTCGCGGTCATCGTTCCTATCCCGTTGCGGCGGAAAGCGAGGCTTGAAAGCCGGTCGGTTCAGCGCCATTTCAAATCGCATGCGGCATGGCGCGCGGAAACCCCGCGAGAAAAGGTTCATGCCGATGTTCGTGCAGGTGCCGGAAAATAACGAAAGGCCTTGACCGGGTCAACCGGCCGCCATGAATTGCGAGGAAATAAAGTTCCTTATAATTCAAGTGGTTGCGTAATCCGTTTGATTGCACCTGCCGCACTGGTTTAAGACGACGACAACAACGACGTAATCGAACCGGTTGCGGGCATGAGCTCCGCGGGCCGGTTTCGACATGGAGTAAGGACATGCGCGACCAACTCGCGAACGCATTGAAAGAAGCGCTCAAGGCCAAGGACGCACGGCGCACTTCGACCGTCCGGCTGATCCAGGCGGCGATCAAGGACCGCGATATTGCCAATCGCGGCCAGGGCAAGGATCCGGTCGGCGACGACGAGATCATGCAGATCCTCGCCAAGATGATCAAACAGCGCGAGGAATCCGCCCGCATTTACGACGGGGGCGGCCGCCCCGAACTCGCCGAGCAGGAACGCCAGGAAATTGCCGTCATCAACCAGTTCCTCCCCGAACAGCTTTCAGAGGACAAAGTGAAGCAGGCCTGTGCGGCGATCATCCAGGAGACGGGCGCCCACGGCCTTCGCGACATGGGCAAGTGCATGAACGCACTGAAGGAGCGCTATCCCGGCCAGATGGATTTCGCCAAGGCGTCCGGCCTTGTCAAGGAACTGCTGAAGTAAGCCCGTGCGCCCGCTTGTGGCGGGCGTATTGCCTTTCCCGTCGCCGACGCCGATCGGCCCCGCCTTCGAGCTCCGGCGCGCGCGATATCTACCTGTGAATTGCGGGCACGGCGGATAGTGGCTACGACTTCCGCTGCCCATACTGCTTGTATGGAAGGCCGGCTAGAGGTATCGGCTATCCATGCGCTTTTCACAGACCTTCCTTGACGAGATACGCGATCGCGTTCCGATTTCGGACGTGATCGGCAAGCGCGTCACGTGGGACCGCCGCAAGACCAATGTTTCGCGCGGCGACTACTGGGCCTGCTGCCCCTTTCACGGTGAAAAGTCGCCGAGCTTCCACTGCGAGGACCGCAAGGGCCGCTATCATTGTTTCGGCTGCGGCGTTTCCGGTGACCACTTCCGCTTCCTGACGGATCTCGAAGGCCTGAGCTTTCCTGAAGCGGTGCAGCAGATCGCGGACATGGCCGGCGTCGCGATGCCCCAGCCCGACCCGCAGGCCGAGCGGCGCGAGAAGGAACGCACCAGCCTGCTCGACGTCATGGAAATGGCGACGCAGTTCTTCCAGGACCAGCTCCAGACGGCAAACGGTGCCAAGGCACGGGCTTATCTGCGCGAGCGAGGGCTGACCGGGCGTACGATCGAGACGTTTCGGCTGGGCTTTGCACCCGATAGCCGCAACGCGCTAAAGGAATTTCTCGCCGGCAAGGGCGTCGGCAAGGAGCAGATCGAAGCTTGCGGCCTCGTTGTCTATGGCGCCGACGTGCCGGTCTCTTACGACCGCTTCCGCGACCGCATCATGTTTCCGATCCTTTCGGCGCGCGAGAAGGTGATCGCCTTCGGTGGCCGCGCCATGTCGCCCGACGCGCCGGCCAAATATCTGAATTCGAATGAGACGGAGCTCTTCCACAAGGGCAACGTGCTCTTCAATTTCGCGCGTGCCCGGCGGGCCTCGCAGGGCGCCGATGGCGCCGGCACGATCATCGCCGTCGAAGGCTACATGGACGTGATCGCGCTCCATCAGTCCGGCATCGAGAATGCCGTGGCGCCGCTCGGAACCGCGCTCACTGAAAACCAGCTCGATCTTCTCTGGAAGATGACGCCGCAGCCCGTGCTCTGCTTCGATGGTGACGGCGCCGGCATCCGCGCCGCCAACCGCGCCGTCGACCTGGCGCTCCCCCATCTGAAGCCCGGACGATCGGTCCGCTTCGCCATGCTGCCGGACGGGAAGGACCCGGACGATCTCGTCCGCCATGACGGACGCGAACCTTTCGACAAGGTGCTCGCCAATGCCCGTTCGCTCGCCGAAATGGTGTGGCTACGCGAGGTCCAGGGCGGCGCATTCGACACGCCGGAAAAACGTGCCGAACTCGAAGCGCGGTTGAGGCAGGTGACGTCCGTCATCGTCGACGAGAGCGTGCGTCGCCACTATGGCCAGGACATGCGCGACCGCCTCAATGTCTTTCTGCAGGGCAGTGCGCCGTTCAGGAATGAACGGCGGCCGTTCGAGCGGGGCGGACGCCAGAGTGGGGGCCCGCGCGGTGCCGCAGGCGCCCGGAACATGGCCGCCGGCCCGACCGCGATCTCCGATCGTCTGGCGCGCTCTTCTCTCGTCAGCGGCCAGCAGGCGGTGCCGCTGTTGCGTGAAAGCGTGCTGGCACTCACCATCGTCAACCACCCGCAATTGCTTTTCGATGAATATGATGAGATCTCGACGATCGAGTTCGACCACCGTGACCTGCAGCGCTGCTGGGCCATGGTGCTGAATGCCGCGGCGGCGAACGGGCCGCGACTGACGCGGGAGGCCCTCATCGAGCAACTGGAGGCGGATGGCTTCGGCACATTGATTGGAGGGCTCGACCAGCAGGTACGCTATGCGCGCCTCTGGACCGCGACGACCGCGGCGGCGCCCGAGGATGCACGCGAGGGTTACCTTCAGGCGCTTGCCCTCCACAGGCGCAGCAAAGCCCTGCATTGGCAGCGGCGCGAACTGGAGCGTGAACTGGCCCACGCCACGGAGGAGGGGGATCTGGAGGTCGTGCCGCAGTTGCTCAGGACGCTTCAGGAGGTCCAACTCGAAGTAACGCGGCTCGAGAACCAGGAGGCCATCATCGAAGGTTTCGGCGTGCTTTCGGGGAGGGTGAAGGGTCCGGCTGCGCGGTAAGCGATCGCCTCAGACCGCTCCTCATCCCGCTGCCACGACGTTCCCCCCGCGGGCGGGGAGGAGGGGGATGCCGTGCCGGCTCGGCAAGGCTTCTTGCATTTGGTGCACGACGCTAGCCCCAGATGCGACGTACGAGGGCAGGGTGAGGGGCGTTAGCTGCCGAGCGAGGCGATGCTCTTCTTGCGAGCCTCAAGCGGTTTACATCGCGCCTGCCCAAACCCCATACTCAGCCGCCCGACGAAAGCGATTCTATGCCTCACAACGACAATGCTTCCGCTGCGCGCCTGTTCGAAAGCCAAGGCGTCGCCAATCCTCTCGACATTCTGAAACGCGTCTACGGCTATTCCGTCTTCCGCGGTCAGCAGCAGGAGGTGGTCGAGCATGTGGTGGCGGGTGGGGATGCCGTAGTGCTCTTTCCGACGGGGGCGGGCAAATCGCTCTGCTTTCAAATTCCCGCACTTTGCCGCAGCGGCGTTGGCGTCGTCGTCTCTCCGTTGATCGCCTTGATGCGCGACCAGGTCGAGGCGCTGAAGCAGCTCGGCATTCGCGCCGCCGCGCTCAATTCCTCACTGACCCGCGACGAGGCGATCGCGGTCCGTCGTGCGCTTTCGACAGGCGCGCTCGATCTGCTCTATGTCACGCCGGAGCGTGCCGTCACCGACGGCTTCGCCGAGATGATCGGCGATATGGATATTGCGCTCTTCGCGATCGATGAGGCGCATTGCGTCTCGCAGTGGGGGCATGATTTCCGGCCGGAATATCGCGGCCTCGACTGTCTCGCGTCGCGCTTTCCCGGCGTGCCGCGCATCGCACTCACGGCCACCGCGGATCCGCATACGCGCGACGACATTATCGAGCGGCTGGCGCTGACCGGAGCGAAGGTCTTCACGACCAGCTTCGACCGGCCGAACATTGCCTATGAGATCGTCGAGCGTGATCAGCCGCGCCAGCAGCTTCTTCGATTCCTCTCTCGCTTCAAGGGCTCGAGCGGCATCGTCTATTGTCTGTCGCGCGCCAAGGTCGAGGACACGGCAGAATGGCTGAACGCGCTGGGTGTGCGTGCGCTCCCCTATCATGCCGGCATGGACCGCGTCCTGCGAGATGCCCATCAGGATGCCTTCCTGAAGGAGGAAGACCTTTGCCTCGTCGCGACGGTCGCCTTCGGCATGGGCATCGACAAGCCGGACGTGCGCTACGTCGCCCATCTCGATCTGCCGGGCTCGGTCGAAGCCTATTACCAGGAGACTGGCCGCGCGGGCCGCGACGGGCTGCCCTCCGAAGTCTGGATGGCCTATGGCATGGCCGACGTCATCCAGCGGCGCAGGATGATCGACGAGGGCGCTGCTGCGGAGGAGATCAAGCGCATCGAGCGGTCGAAGCTCCATGCGCTGCTTGCGATCTGCGAGACGGCGGGCTGCCGGCGGCAGGCGATCCTGGCGCATTTCGGCGAGGCGCATCCCGGCCGCTGCGGCCATTGCGACACCTGCCTGAAGCCGGTCGAGACCTGGGACGGTACCGAAGCCGCGATCAAGGCGCTCGCGGCCATCTATCGGACCGGCGAGCGCTTCGGCGCCGGCCACGTGATCGATGTGCTCATGGGGACGATCAACGAGAAAACCGAGCGATTCGGCCATATCGATATGCCGGTCTTCGGGGCGGGCAAGGATTTGCCGGCGCGCACGTGGCAATCGGTGTTCCGGCAGTTGCTCGCCGCCGGCCTCGTCAGGGTCGATCATTCCGCCTTCGGGGCGCTTCAGCTCGAGCCGGAGGCGCGCGCCGTCTTCAAGCGCGAGCGCCAGGTCTTCTTTCGCAAGGACAGGCCGACCTCGGGCAAGGCCGCCCGAACCACCAAGCCCGGCACTCAGCGCGAGAGGGCCGATCTTGCCGGCACTGATCTCGAGCTTTTCGAACGCCTGCGTGCCGAGCGATTCTCGATCGCCAAGGAATTGAACGTGCCGCCCTATGTCGTCTTCCCGGACACGACCTTGATCGCGCTCGCCAAGCAGCGTCCGCGCGACTTCGACGAACTCCTCGATATTCCCGGTATCGGCGAGAGCAAGCGCGAACGCTACGGCGAGGCATTCCTGGCGGTCATCGACGGCTACCTCGATGGGTAGGTCGCCGCAGTCGGTGCCTCACCACTGATCGACCCGCCCTGAGGAACGAAAATGTCGCCTGAGGCGCGCTGTGGGACAGAAAGTGTCGACGGGCGGTGTCCAGCGCGAAAGCCCCTGTCGTTTTCATTGCTCGGTGCGTTCCGGCCTTCCCAAGGCGCTGGAAATTGCTGCAAGAAACGGCCCGTCGTGCTAGTCGTCTAGCGCTCCACCGAAGTTCAAAGTCGAGCTTTGCAAGGGCCTACTGCATGTTTCCTTAAATCCTAACCGATTTAAGGATAAAAACATGCAGCAATTCAAAGTGCTACGGCGTCCTTTGCGCGTCTGATAAGACGCGCGGCGCTGTAGGTGCAGATCCAAGTTGTCAGTGTGTCCGCAGGGCGCGCGAACGTGAGATGCCCGGGTTCGAAACATCCTTCTTACAGCGAGTGGCCAACCATGACCTCAGCCTTTCTATCCCATCTTCGTTCCGAACTCGAAGGCCTGAAATCAGCCGGCCTCTACAAGTCGGAGCGTGTCATCACCTCGAAGCAGGCGGGTGAAATCGAGGTGGCGTCAGGCGACCGCGTGCTGAATTTCTGCGCCAACAACTATCTCGGCCTGGCGGACAACCAGGAGCTTGCCGAGGCCGGCAAGAGGGCGCTCGATCGCTACGGCTACGGCATGGCCTCTGTGCGCTTCATCTGCGGCACGCAGGAAGAGCACAAGCAGCTCGAAGCGCGCATCTCGTCCTTCCTGGGAATGGAAGACACGATCCTCTACTCCTCCTGCTTCGATGCCAATGGCGGGCTGTTCGAGACATTGCTTGGTGAGGAAGACGCGATCATCTCCGATGCGCTGAACCATGCTTCGATCATCGACGGCGTGCGGCTCTCCAAGGCGAAGCGCTTCCGCTATGCCAACAACGACATGGCGGCGCTCGAGGAGGAGCTGAAGAAGGCCGAAGGCAGCCGCTTCAATCTGATCGCCACCGACGGTGTTTTCTCAATGGACGGCATCATCGCGAACCTTAAGGGGGTGTGCGATCTTGCCGAGAAATACGGCGCGATGGTCATGGTCGACGACAGCCATGCGGTCGGTTTCGTCGGCAATCACGGCCGCGGCTCCGCCGAGCATTGCGGCGTCGAGGGCCGGGTCGATATCATTACCGGCACGCTTGGAAAGGCGCTCGGCGGCGCCTCTGGCGGCTACACCTCGGCCAAGGCTGAAGTCGTCGAATGGCTGCGCCAGCGCTCGCGACCCTACCTTTTCTCCAACACGCTGGCGCCCGTGATCGCCGCTGCTTCGCTGAAGGTCTTCGACCTGATCGAGAACGGCGATCA